>CAMKJU010000034.1 GCA_946413265.1 uncultured Lentisphaerota bacterium | reverse complement strand
CCACGGCGCAGGTCTACATCGCCAACATCTACGAGGGACCCGGCCTCAAGAACATCCCGGTCGGCACGGTGAAGAACCTGCGTCTCTACACCTACACGTTCGGCTTCCAGAACGAGGGCGGGCTCTACGGCTCGATCGGACTCGACGGTCCGTGGGACATGCGCCGCACGCTCGGCACCGTGCCCGTGAACGCGGACGGCAGCGCCTACTTCAAGGTGCCCGCCAACACGCCGATCGCCGTCCAGCCGCTCGATGCCGAAGGGCAGTCCCTGCAGGTGATGCGTAGCTGGTTCACCGCCCGCAGCGGCGAATACCTCTCCTGTGCCGGATGCCACGAGAAGCAGAGCTTCGTGGCGCGCGCCCCGCGCGTGGCCGCCAACCTGCCGCTCGAGGAGATCCGCCCGTGGCGCGGCCCTGAGCGCAACTTCGAGTTCGCGCGCGAGGTGCAGCCCGTCCTCGACGCCTTCTGCGTCCGGTGCCACAACGAACCCGATCCGCCGCAGGAGAAGCTGTTCGGCAACTTCAAGTGGAAGCCCGACCTGCGCGGCACGAGCATGGTCACCAACTGGCACTCCCGCGCGCACGGACGCGTATGGGAGAAATTCGGCGGCAAGTTCTCCATTCCGTACTTCAACCTCGTCCGCTTCGTGCGCCATCCCGGCATCGAGAGCGACATCCACCTCTTCGAGCCGATGGAGTGGCACGCCGAGACCACCGAGCTGATGATGATGCTCGACAAGGGACACCACGGCGTGAAGCTCTCGGAGGAGGCGCGCGACCGCCTCATCACGTGGATCGACTTCAACACGCCCTACCACGGGCGCTGGCAGATGATCGTCGGCAAGGAGGCGCTCAACAGGGAGAAACTGCGCGAGGAACGTCGCGCGCTCTACACCGGCGTCCGGCAGAACCACGAGGACATCGAGACGCCCGCGCCCGTCCTGAAGGACACCTTGAGCAGCAAGAAGAAGCCGAAGGGCGGCGAGCCGTTGAAGATCGCCGGCTGGCCGTTCGACCCGGCGACGAAACCGGCCACGCCCGCGCCGGCGATCAAGCTCGCCGACGGCGTGGAGATCGCGCTCGTGTCGGTTCCCGGCGGCTCGTTCGTGATGGGTAGCAACGAGGCGAAGGGGCCGCGCGACGAGCATCCCGCCGCGCGTGTGGACGTGAAGCCGTTCCAAATCGGCGCGCGCGAGATCACCAACCGCGAGTTCCGTCAGTTCGACCCGTCGCACGACAGCCGCCACGAAACGCGCCACGGCTACCAGTTCGGCGTGACGGGCTATGACGTGAACGGCGACGACCTCCCGGCCGTGCGCGTGAACTGGAACAAGGCCGTCGCGTTCTGCGAATGGCTCTCGAAGAAGACCGGGCGCACGGTGCGCCTGCCCACGGAGGCCGAGTGGGAGTGGGCCGCGCGCGCCGGGTCGGACAAGCCGTTCTGGTGGGGCGGCGTGGACGACGACTTCGCGAAATACGCGAACCTCGCCGACATCTCGCTTTCCGACTACTCCGGCAATCCCTACGTGCAGGACCGTGAGAAGGCCCGCTACGGCAACACGGAGAACCTGTTCGACAACTGGGTGCCGCAGGCGCACAACGTGAACGACGGCGCGTTCCTGGAGGAGAAGAGCGGCAAGTGGAAGCCGAATCCGTGGGGACTGTACGACATGCACGGCAACGTGTGGGAGTGGACGCAGTCCAAGTACGCGCCCTATCCGTACGCGGCGGACGACGGACGCAACGCCTCCGGCGGCGACGACCGGCGCGTGGTGCGCGGCGGCTCGTGGTATTCGCGCCCGAAGCTCTCCACGGCGTCGTTCCGCCGCGCCTACCGTCCGTACGCCCCCGTCTACGACGTCGGTTTCCGCGTCGTGGTGGAGCCTTGATTGAGCATAAGTCGGCTTTCTCGTCTTACTGGCGTAATTGTCTGGTCGGGGGATGGCCGAAGTGATCGTGGTAGGTGCGGCTGAAGTGCGGATGGGAGACGAAGCCGGTTCGGGCGGCGATTTCCTTGACGGAGAGCGTTCCGTCGTGGAGCAAGCGGTCTGCCTCGCGCATCTTCACGCCCCGGATGTATTTCCCCGCGCTCATGCCGAACTGGGCGTGGAATGCGGTCTGGAGCGCGGTTTGCGAGACGCCGGCGGCGCGCGCCGCTTCGGCTGTCGAGATGGGGCTTGACATGTGCGTCTCGATGTACGAAAGTGCCTTGGCGAACCATGGAGGATCCAAGGGAAACACAGCCGTTGAAGTTCGTTCGACAAGACGTCCCGGACGCACCTTGAAGATCGGTCGCGCCTTTGGCCGTTCCGGGTGCGCCAGCGCCGCGTCCATGAGCCGCGCCGCCGCGTAACCGACGCCGAACGCATTGGGATCAATGCTGGATATGGCGACCGAGGCGTAAGAACAAAGAAGCTCGTCGTTGTCCACGCCAAGCACCGCGAGGTCGTTCGGCACGGCGCGGCCAATCTCCTGTGCGGAGCACAGCACGTGGTACGCTCTCAAGTCGTTGGCACAGAACACCGCAGTACGTGGAGGTAATGACGCGACCCACTTGCGCAGTTTTGCATTGTTCCTTGGCGGCTTCACCTCTTCGTTGAAGAAGATGGCGTTTGTAGGCGGTTCGCGGGCCGTGAACTCCGCGCAGGAGAAACCTGAGCGGCGAAGGGCTGCGGAGTAGGCCGAAAGACGGGCGTCGGAATAGCGCGTGCCACGATAGCCGCAGTAGGCGAAGCTCTTGAAGCCACGCTGCATGAAATATTCGGCGGCAATCTTGCCGATCTTCGTGCAGTCGTTGTCGACGCCGATCAGCGCGGGATCGTCCAGTTCGCAGATTGCATCGACGATAGGAAGCCCCGTAGCCTTGAGCTGTGCGATGTATTTCTCTCCGACGATCCTTGCGATAATGCCATCAACTCCCGCGAAGGCGCGGCGGTTGCCTATGTCGTTCGGCGAAAGTAGCCGTAGTTGCCAGTCATGGCGGCCGAGCGCGTAGTTGGCTACGCCTTTCAGGAACTGACGTCCGTATTCCCGGGCGTTCTCAGAAAAGAGTGCGATGGTTTTCATGGCGGACATTATACCAAAACCTTCCGCTGCCGTCTTGTGTTCTAGGCAAGTCACCTTGTGTATTATGCAAGCATTTCCCGTTTACGGCATCAAAGGCGCTATGGTAAAATACACGTTGTGCTTCTGGGCATTGTCCCAGGCAATTTCGCATCCCAATTGGAAAAGAAGTAAAATGGAAGTGACGAGAAGAGGTTTCATGCGCGGCGCGTTGACTGCGGGCGCGTATGGCATGGCCGGACGCGACTTTGGCTTCGCCGCTGCGGCGGACGCCGCGGCCCTGCCGCTCCCGACGCCGGCGCACCTGAAATGGGCGGACATGGAGCTTGGAATGTTCTACCACTACGACATTCCGATCTTCGGCAGCGGACACGCCCCGAGCCCAAAGTGCTACAACCCGGAGAAGCTCGACACCGACCAGTGGATGGAGGCCGCGAAGGCGTACGGCGCGAAGTACGTCGTCCTCACGGCGAAACACGGCGCGGGGTTCATGCAGTGGCAGAGCGACATCTACCCGTATGGCGTCAAGCAGTCCCCCTGGCGCGGCGGCAAGGGCGACCTCGTGCGCGACTTCGTGACGAGCGCGCGGAAGTACGGCATGCTCCCCGGCCTCTACGTGGCGATGCACTACAACTGGTTCCTCGGCGTGCGCAGGAGCAACGGGCGGGTCTCGTCGAAGGGCTACTACGGCTACGGCGAGGAGGCGCAGAGGAAATACGCCGCGAGCTGCGAGGCGGTGCTGAACGAACTTCTCACGAATTACGGGGAGCTTTTCGAGATCTGGTTCGACGGCGGCGTCCTGCCGCCGGAGGAAGGCGGACCCCGTGCGCTAGAGATCATCGAACGCCTCCAGCCGAACGCGATCCTCTTCCAGGGACCGAAGCAGGCGAAGAACATCATCCGCTGGGTCGGCAACGAGCGCGGCGTTGCGCCCTATCCGTGCTGGGCCACAGGCAGGGACGTCACGCAGTCCGACGGCGTCAAGGAGTCGAAGGGCGAGAAGTACGCCGGCACGCCGGAGGGGAAGAAGTGGATGCCGGGCGAATGCGACGTGCCGCTCGGCCCCTGCAAGTGGCTCTGCACGAGCAAAGGCCGCTACTGGACGATGGACGAGCTCGTGAACATGTACGACTGCTCCGTCGGGCGCAACTGCAACCTCATCCTCAACGCCGCGCCGCTGCAGAGCGGGCTGGTCGCCGACGAGGAGATGAAGATCTACGCCGAGTTCGGGCGGCGCATCAAGGCGCGCTACTCGAACAGGCTCGCGAAGACGGAGGGGACGGGCGAGCGCATCGACCTCGAAATCCCGAAAGACGGCGGACCTGTCAACCAGGTCGTGCTGATGGAGCGCATCGAACGAGGCGAGCGGATCCGCAAGTTCGACATCGAGGCTTTGTCCGGCGGGCAGTGGAAGAAGATCTACGCCGGCTCCTGCGTCGGGCACAAGCACATCGTCCGCTTCGACAAGATTGCGGCGGAGCGTCTGCGCCTTTCCGTCACGGCATCCGCCGCGACGCCGGAGATCCGCGATTTCTCGGCCTACTGCAACTGAAAGGAGAGGAGAGATGAATACGACAGGACGAATCCCAACGGGTAATGCGCGTCTGGACTACGCGAACGGCGCAATCAAGGCAATCGGCGCGCTTTCACTGGCAGTCTGCACGGCGACATGCGCACTGGCGGAAGGATGGACTTCCAAGACGATTTCCATCAACTTTTCCGGTTCGCGCGATACACCGAACGCCCCCACGGATGCCGATTTCAGCGGCGTGAGCGGCGCGGGCCTCTACGGCGCCTTGCCGGTCGCCGGCGACAACTGGAACAACTTCCAGACGCACTGGTCAGGGTATGGCAGTTCAGTTTCCAGCAGCCAGTCCATAAAGCTCGGCGACGGCATGATCGCCTCGGGCGTATCTGCGGAATGGGATGCCTCATGCACCTTCTCCGTCACAGGTACCGCAACGCCGAACAACATCTTCCATTCGTTCCTTGACGGCTCTGATCAGCAATTCGTCACCATCTCCGGCCTCACCGCAGCGAACGGATTTCCATCGACATGCACGGTCTACATCTACTGTAGCTCTGATAGAAACAATGCCGTGTTCGGGCCGAAGAGCGTAAACGGCGTCACGTACACATACGCAGACGGAGTGGTGAAAGAGGGTTCTACGTCATGGGGCAGCCGTACATACGCGCAGAACAACAAGCTTGTCCTCGGTGGCGACTACCTTAAGATCACAAACGTGCAGGTGAGCGCGGAGGGCACCGTCAGCATCGCGTATGCCAATTGTTCCGACGGCTCGGGCATAACATACCACGGAACGCTCTCCGCCGTGCAGCTCGACTTTTCGGAACGCAGCGAGTACGCGCTTTCCGTCAACTTCTCCGGTGGACAGATAGTGAACGACAAAGACTATGGTCCGATTTCGGGGACGGACGAATACGGTGCAGTGCCGGTGGCAGGCGACTACTGGTACAACGGCTACGCCAAAGACCTGTCCAATCAGACAGGACTTCTGTGGAACGACGGAGCAGCCCATCCCGCCGACGTGACGCTGTCCTACACGTGTGACCATACATGGGCGAACGGGAAAGGCGTTGCAAGCGACAACCTTTTCTACAGCTATCTTGACGATTCTGCTCATTCGGTTACGATAAAGGGGCTGGACTCGACGAATGGCTTCCCCGGATACTGCTGGGTTTACGTCTATCTGTCAACGGACAATGGGAAAAGGGCTTTCGAGCCGGTTACCGTCAACGGCGTCACATATACCTACGCGGCAAACGTTGTGTGCGAAGGCGGCACGGCCTGGGGATCTTCCGCGTATGCCCTAGGCAATACGCTGGTACACGGCGGCGACTACTTGAAGATCGGTCCCGTGTTCCTTTCTGACGTAGGCGACGATGCGGGAACTGTCAATGTGACCGTGGCGAATCTTGGAAACAAAAATAGGTATCGTGGTGCGATTGCTGCGGTACAGCTGGCCGTGCCGGTGCCGACGACGTTCACCTTATCGGCGGTGTGCGAAGGAGAGGGTACTGTAGCCATCGGGCAGAGGACTCCCACTGCGGCCGTCTCCGTTGACGGGACGTTCGGCACGCACGTCACGGAGACGCTTACCGCGACTGCGGCGGCCGGATACATCTTCGACCATTGGGAGGGTCCTTTGGGGCTGTTGACGTCCGGGACGGCGACCGATGCCGTGATTTCGGTGCATACGTCCATGCCGGCCGAGTTCAAGGCGGTGTTTCTGCGTGATGACGTCGTGGCGACGGCGACGTGGACCGGCGGAGGAACGGCGGGCGACCTTTCCGACCCGGGCAATTGGCTCTGTGCCAACCGGGCCGGGATCACGATAGAGGATGCCCTGCCGGGTGCGGATTCGACGATCGTCATCGCTGGCGCGACGTCGTTCGCCTGTCCCGAAAACGCGACGCTTTCGTATGGCGCGGTCAGGTTCGACAACGTGCGGATCTCGACGGACTTGGACTGGAATGGCATCGACCTTGCAAAGGTCGTGGCTGGATCATCCATCGACCTGTGTGGAAATGACCTCGAAGTGACGGGAACTTCGGAAACAGTGGCGGCAAACTGGAGCATAACCGATAGCTCCACGCAGGGTGAAGGCGGCGAACTACTGCTGACCGTTGCGAATGGTGATGCGTTCTTCAATTACGGCATTGATCTTTCAGGTTCGCTGAGGCTCGTCAAGAACGGGCTTGGCTCGTACCATGCCGGCAAGTCCGGTCAATCGTACACCGGCGGAACGCACATGAAGAAGGGAAGTGTGGTGCTTCAGACCTCGCTCCAGCCGCTCGGTCCGTGCGACAAGACGCAGACCGTGCGCGTCGAGAAAGATGCCGCGCTTGACATCAACTCCTGCCACAACGGATGTTTCTACAACTATGAGCTTGGCGGTACGATCATGCACAGCGGGAAAGCCGAATCCGATTCATGGAATCTCTCGTATCTTTGGATGTCGCGCATCGACCTCATCGACGACGCGCACATCGTCGGAGGGTTCTTCTACTTCGGCAGCGGCGACGAAGACAGCCGCAGCACGCTCAATCTGAACGGCCATACCCTTTACATGGACTTGACCTCGGGCGCAATCTACGTGAAGGGACTCAACGTTGACAATACAGACGGGAAGATCGTGTTCACCGCCGGTTCCGGCGCGATCTCTTCGGGTCTCGACCTGGCGGGCGCCGGGCTTCACTTCCAGAACGCAAGCTTCGTCTTTTTTGACGTGGGCGGATTCTATTCCGTGAAGGACTTTTCGTATTCGCGCAACTACTGGCGATGCCACAAGGCCGCCGCGCAGTTGCTTGTTTCAGGCACATACACGGCGGGAGCGAACCGTCCGCCGCTCACGTTGGCGAACGGGGCGACGCTCGACCTTTCTTCCCTGTCCGGGACGTGGAGCGCGGCAGGACAGCTGGCGTACAAAGGCAAGAACAACAGCACATATTCCGAGATAGGCCTCGTCTCGTTCGCAGACGAAGCCACGATAACCGTTAATCTCGCCGGACGCGCCGATCTGAAGGCGATCGCCAAAGGCGACTCGCCATATATTGTCACATGGAGCACGCCGCCGGCGGACAGCGTGAAGTTCAAGCTTGACGCCGAAACGCGCCAGCGCGGATATTCGGTCAAGGTGCGCAGCAATGGGCTGGCGTTGCTGCCGCCGCGCGGATTCATGCTTCTGGTGAGGTAATACCATGCGCAGAAGCATTGTAACTTTGGCGGCGGTGGCCGCAGCGGCCGTCTGCGGGGCGGCGGAAAGATGGCCGCGCTCATGTACGTGAGCGAAGACAAGTCCGGCGCGGCGCTGTTCGCGCTCGGGCTCAACAAAGATATCGTGGCGGAAAAGACGCTGTGTCTGCGTGGGCTGGATTCCGATGCAAAGTACGCCGTAACCGAGATCAACAAGGGCGCGACGCTTCACGCGGAGTTGCCCGTTGCTCCGCGCACCGGACGCGAACTCATGGAGAAGGGGATTCCTGTCAAACTTTCCGGCAAGTTCGATTCGGCCGTCTTCGAGGTTCGGCGTATTGCTGACGCCACGCCGTCCGTGCGCGCGGCGCAGAAAACGAGTACCATCTGGCTTGACGAAATGGACCTTTCCGGCATGAGCTGCGGATGGGGCAAGCCTCAGAAGAACCGCTCGATTGTCGGCAAGGCGCTCCGTCCCGGCGGTGCGGCATTCAAGCGCGGTATGGGTTCGCACGCCGTCTCGCGCTATGAGATTGATTGCGGCGGGAAGGCACTCGCGTTCGACGCGATGGTGGGCGTGGATGCGGTGGCCGGCAAGGATGTGGGAAGCGTGAAGTTCATCGTGGATGCGGACGGGAAACGCGTGGCCGAATCGCCTGTCATGCACGCCGGAACGCCGCCGTACTGTCTTCATGCGGATCTCGCCGGCGCTAAAATCGTTGAACTTTCCGCCTGCTACGCTTGCGACGGCATCAGCTACGAGCACGCCGACTGGTGCGACGCGCGTTTCACGGTTATCGACGGCGCGTCCATCCTGCCGCTCAAATAGTAGATCGACCGCGTGGTGCCGATGGCGGACAAGTGAGTCAATAAGGCAATGGAGGACTTTTTCAGTCAGAAAGTTAGCACCTAAGTCGGTATTAGTGTACTTAGGTGCTAAAAAATCTGATGCCAAAAATTAGCACCTAAATCAAGATTTCTGACTTAGGTGCTAAAAGTTGTTGGCGTTGGAGATAAAAAATGCTACAATAGCCTCGCTTTATCTCTGCTGCATTAATCAATACAAGGAGAAGAAATGTCTAAGACGAAACTGATGATGGTGTGTCTCGTGGCGGCGATGGGCGGACTGCTCTTCGGCTACGACTGGGTGGTGATTGGAGGCGCGAAGCCGTTCTACGAACCGTATTTCGGGCTGAACGATCCAGCTAAGGCATGGGAGTCCGGGTTCGCGATGGGGTCTGCCGTACTGGGATGCATCGGCGGCGCCATCGGACTCGGATGGCTGCCGGACCGCTTCGGACGCAAGCCGTCGCTGATCTTCTCTGCGATCTGCTTCACTGTAAGCGCGCTCTGGACGGCATTCGCCACGGGTTACTGGTCTTTCATTGCAGCTCGTATCCTGGGCGGCGTAGGAATCGGCCTTGCCTCGAACGTCTCGCCGGTCTACATCGCCGAGGTCTCGCCTCCGGAGATGCGCGGGCGGCTCGTCTCGCTCAACCAGATGACCATCGTGCTAGGTATCATCTTCGCGCAGCTGGCGAACTACCTTGTTTTCCGCACGGTGACAAGCGATATCTCATGGCGCGTCATGTTCGGCGCGGAGACAGTGCCGGCGGCACTCTTCCTCGTGCTGGCGTTTTTCATCCCGGAGAGCCCGAGGTGGGGGTCGGAAAGACAGCAAGCGTACGACAGCAAGGAAGGACAGCAAGCGTACGACAACAAGGCGGGAATACTTGCTGTTGTACGCTTGTTGTTTGAACGGCGAACCATGTCCGTCCTTGCACTTGGCGTGTTCCTGGCTGCGTTCCAGCAGTGGTGTGGCATCAACGTGGTGTTCAACTACGCAGAGGAGATATTCAAGGCGGCGGGCTACGACGTCTCCGGCGTGATGTTCAACCAGGTGATAACGGGCGTCGTCAACTGCGCGTTCACGGTGGCGGCGATGTGCCTGGTGGACAGGTGGGGGCGGCGTCCGCTGATGCTGCTCGGCGCGGGCGGGCTCGCGGTCCTCTACACAATCCTCGGCTGCTGCTACCACTTCGAGGTGAAGGGCGTTGCCGTCCTGATCGTGGTGATGGCAGCGATCGCGTGCTACGCGATGACGCTTGCGCCGATCACGTGGGTGGTGCTGAGCGAGATATTCCCGGACCGCGTGCGCGGCACGGCGATGTCTGTGGCCGTGGCGGCTCTCTGGATCTCGTGCTTCGGACTTACGCTCACGTTCAAGCCAATCAACGAGGCTCTCAAGGCGGCGGGTACGTTCTGGCTGTACGCCGCGATATGCGTTGTCGGCTTCGTCGTCACGGTATTTTTCCTAAAAGAAACAAAAGGCAGAGAACTCAATTGAAAGGAGTGTTGCGCATGAATGCGACAAGAACAACTAAGGTTTGCGCGGTGGCGGCGCTGTTTGCCGCTTTTGCGGCGGCGGCGGATTCCGTCAAGGACCTTTCCGGAACGTGGCGCGTGACGGGTGAGGGATTGTCCGGCGTCGTGCGACTCCCCGGCACGCTCGCGGACGCGAAGCTCGGTACGCACAAGACTGCGACAGATTGGGCAAAGTACACAGATCGCCAGTCGAAGGGCGCGTTGACCCGCGAATACCAGTATCGTGGAAAGGCCGTGTACGAGCGCGAGATCGAGCTTACGGAGGACGAGGCGCGTTATCCGCTTGAGCTGGTTATGGAGCGCGTGATGCTCCATTCCGAACTCGCCATCGACGGCGAGGCGGTCGGGTCGTGCGATTCGCTCGCCGTCGAACACGTCTACCCGATTCCGCAGCGTCTGACGAAACCGGGACGCCACACGATCCGCCTGACGCTCGACAACTCCAACCGCTATAACTTCTCGGAGTGGGCGCACAGCTACGGTCCTGTGATGCAGAGCGTGTGGCACGGCGTTATGGGCGAGTTTGCGCTGCGGCGGCAGAGTGCGCTCAGGCAGGCGCGCGTATTCGCCTCATGGCCCGCGAACCATCGACTGGTCGTTGAAGCGCCTGAGTCGTTCAAGGCGACGGATGGCAAAGTTCGCTTGGCGCGGTGGACAGCAAGCGTACAACAGCAAGAGACAGCAAGCGTACAACAGCAAGGAGCAGCAAGCATGCAGCGGCAAGGAGCTTGTTGTTGTACGCTTGCTGTCATCTCGACGCGGCCATCCCCCCACCGCAAAGGATTCGATCTCGTCGAACTGAAGCTTGACCGCGAGCCGGAACCCTGGTCGGAGCATCATCCGAATCTCTATGTGCTGGAGCTGCGCGACGAGGCAAACGACTTCGCGCACCAGATCCGCTTTGGATTCCGCAGCGTGTCCGCGCACGACCGCGCGATTTGGATCAACGGCTTCAAGTGGTTCATGCGCGGCAACCTCGACTGCTGCCACTTTCCGCTCACGGGCGCGCCGGAGACCTCCGTGGAATGGTGGCGCACGACGTTCCGCAAGCTGCGCAACCAGGACGGCATCAACACGATCCGCTTCCACTCCTGGACGCCGCCCAAGGCCGCGTTCGACGCGGCGGACGAACTGGGCATGTTCTGCGTCGTTGAGGCGGGCATCTGGGTGGACCGCTGGCACACGACGGCCGACAAGATGGGCTTCGGCAAGCCCATCGACGGATTCGTCCAGCACGAGCTGCGCAACATCCTTGAAAGGCGCGGCAACTCGCCGTCCTTCATCTCGCTCGGCATCGGCAACGAACTCGGCGGCAGCGACTTCAAGGTCATGGGCAAGTGGATGAACGACTGCCGGGCGTTCGATCCGAGCCGCCTGTACCTGGCCTCCACGGCCAGGGAGATATCCCCAGGCGACGACTACACCACGACGCACCGGCACCCTGAAGTGGGCATGGTGCGCGGGCGATTCCGACCCTCCACGGATTGGGACTATGAGGATGTTTACGGCAAGACCCGTCTTCCTGTGGTGGCGCACGAGATCGGACAGTGGCCGATCTACGTGGACTGGAAGCACGAGCTTGCAAAATACACGGGTGTGATGCGTCCGTACAATCTCGAACACTATCGCGACGTGGCGGTGAAGTCCGGTACCGAACGCTTCTGGCCGCGCTTCTGCAAGGCGTCCGCCCACCTCAACCGCCTGATGTACAAGGACGAGGTGGAAAGCTTCATGCGCACGCCGTCGTGCGCAGGACTGCAGCTGCTGAGCGTGCAGGACTTCACCGGGCAGGGTGAGGCGTTGATCGGCTGGCGCGACAGTTTCTACGACCTCAAGCCGGCTGTGGAGGGAATGCGGCCGCGTCCTTTTTTCGAAACAATCTTCACGTCGTATGCAGGCCTTGCCCGCTTCGAGAAGTATGTCTGGAGCGTGGGCGAAACATACAAGGCCACGATCCTGGTTCGCAATGGTACGGAAGAGCCGATTCTCGAAGGTCACGAATCCTATTACAACGTGGAGGATCGTCCGACTTTAGATGATTTTGGCGAAAGCTATCTTCATGGGAAACTGCGCCTTCCGAAGACGATCTACCCTGGCGATGTCGGTGTGGTTGGCGAAGTGTCCATACCGCTTACCGCCGACATGGCCGGCAAGAAATTCATGCTGCGCTTCAATGGAAACTACTGGCCATTCTGGGTGTTCGCCACGACAGCAAGCGTACAACAGCAAGACGGTAGGGCGGTCGCCCCGCGACCGCCGGATACAATCCTCGAAACCTCCTCCTTTGACGAGGCGGTGGCCGCGCTCGCGAAGGGTGGCATCGTCCTCTACACGGGCCCGAGCGCGAAGAGCGCGAAGTCGCACTTCAAGCCGGTCTACTGGTCCACGGGGCATTTCAAAAGCGCGAATGCAGACCTCTCCACGCTGGGATATTCCATTCGCGCCGACCATCCCGCGCTGCGCGGATTCCCGACCGAGGACTGGGCGGACTGGCAGTGGTACAACCTCGTGGAAGGGGGCGTGAAACACGGCATCGCCGATCTGGTAGGGTCACGCGTCCCGCGTGACCGCGGCGATCGCGGGGCGACCGCCCTACCGGCTTTTGACCCGATTGTCATGCCGGTTCCCGACCTACACTATTCAACGCCGATGGGAATGCTCTTCGAGCTAAAAGTGGGAGATGGTCGCCTCATGGTGTGCGGGCTGAACCTTTCGGACAAGACATTGCCGGAGGTTTGCGCGATTCGGAAGAGTATCCTCTCTTACATGGAGTCGAAAGACTTCAATCCAACGGTAATCATCGAAATGGAAACATTCAAGGAGGCGTTCGCGCCGCAGGCGACGGCCTCGAAGCTGCGTCCGGCGCAGTTCCGCGACGCGCCCGTCTACATCGCGGCGGCGGTGGAGCTGGACGCGGCGGAGCGGAGCGTCGACTGGAAGAAGTCGCTCGACTTTGCGGAGATGAAGCAGGGTGGCTACAACGTCATCGGCAAGGGCCGCTGGGGAGCGTGGCGCGACAGCACTGGCTCGTTCTGGCACGGGCAGAAACTCACCGTGACGCTCACGGACGTGAAGCCTGTCGCCGGGACGCTTTGGGTGCGCTTCCGCGACCCCAACCGCAACAACCGGACTGGACGCGGTACGTGCGAAGGGCGTCCGTTTACGGTCCCGAAGCACCAGAATGCGAAGGACGGCATCTGGTGGGCGAAGCTGCCGGTGATGCGCGAGGATTTTCTTGACGGGAAGATAGAGCTTTCATGTCAGGCGACAACCGGCCCGAACCTCATGATCGACCGCATCGTTCTTACAGAAGACAAGTGAGCCATTTACAAAACCTTTCTTGCTTTCGCTATTGGGAGATTGGGAGTTTCTGAGTTGGAGAATATGTTAAAAATTCTCCCATCCTCCAAGACTCCTAAACTCCAAACAGCGAAAGCAACAATCGACTGTCCGAGGGCGCAATTCACCGCCGAGCTTTCTGATAATTGGAAACAACTCTTTGAAACAACTTGCCTTTGGCGCGCGGGCTAACTCGCCCGCGCCCATTTGCCGATCCTTAACTACCACAATTCTCAATGTTCAAGATGCGCCCGAAGGATAATGTTGTTCTTGAAAGATGTCATGGTTGTTTCCAAACCCCAATACGTATGGGTGGAAAACGCAGATGCGCCCCGATCGTGCAGGGCCGCGATTTGCGTTTGCGCGGCGAAGAGGGTTTTGATACAATTTCACGCCATGGAAAAGAAGATAGTTCTGTTATTTGCTGCATTCCTTGCGCATGTTGCGGTCTCGAATATTCCGCCAGCGCTCAAGACAGGTGAACCGGGCATTTTGCAGAATGCCGTGCTGTGGCTGGACGCGGACTATTGCAAACCATCGGCTTGGGATTGCGAGATGGTGGCCGGATGGAATACGCGTAGCGGATGCCAGAAAATCAGCGCCGTGGGCGAGAAGGTGCGTCCGCCCGTTCTGCGCAAGGACAAGGACGGGCGCCCCTACGTTGATTTCGGCAAATACTCCAGTGGACGAGACCTTTCGCTTATTCCCCGGCAGGAAGGAATCCGCACGGCGTTCGTCGTGGTGAAGCTTGGTGCGGATCGCTACAGCCACTATCTGTGCGACAGCAAGGGCTACGACTTCCACCGTGGCGCGAACGGCGAGTACGCCTCGCGCGAATGGTCCCCGAAGATCGCGCGCATCTGGAACGGCACCAACGAGGTGTGCGACATCTACGGCGAGTTCCCGCCCACCGGCGTGACGCAGGTGTTCTGCATCGAGACTTCCGCGCCGTGCGCCTGCGACAGCCTTTCCGCCGACCGCATCTCGCAGTTTCACGAGCGGAGCGGCGGACGTGAACTGCGCGAGGTGATTCTGTTTAACCGCGTCCTTTCGGACGCGGAGCGGCTTGCGGTCTCGCGCCACCTGATCAAGAAATGGGACGTGAAGGAGGTCGCGTCTTCAAGGTGTAATCTCCCGAAGGACTGGCGGCTGATCAAGCGCGACATCGACAACTGGAGCAGGCTTCCTAACAAGAAGACGAACGAGCAGGCGGAGAACATCCAGTCCTGCATCCTCCCCGGCGACACGGACCCGCTCGTCGTGGTCCTGCGCCGCACGCGCGCGCTGCTCGACGACCTCTCCGCGTCGGTGGACCTCGCCGCCGAGCGCACGGAGTTCGCAGGTTACACATCGGATGCGTTCGCCGTGTTCGACGAGGAGTCCCGCGTCGCGCTATTTATGCGGGTGATGGATCTCAACCGGCGCATCTCGCTCAAGAACCCGCTCCTGAAGGGGATCGACCGCCTGCTCTTCGTCACGCACGAGCCGTGCGGTTTCAACGAGTGGCGCGACGGTTCGCACATGTGCGACCAGTATTACGGTTTCCACGGCACGCAGAACGGCATCTCGCGCGGCGACGGACTGTACATCCTCAAAAACCCGTTTTCGGACAAGCCCGTTGCGCGCAACATCCTCGCGGGCAAGGTGATCGAGTCGGGCGCGTGGAAGGGGCAGACACTCGACGGCTGCGCGATCATCTCGCCGGACATCGACTGGGACGGGAAGCGCATCGCGTTCGCCGCCGTGAAGAACAACAGCAAGCTCGACAAGTGGGAGGACGGCACGTGCTACCACGTGTTCACGTGCAACCTCGACGGCTCGAACCTGCGCCAGCTCACCAGCGGACCGTGGAACGAGTTCGACCCGTGCTGGCTGCCGAACGGAAGGATCGTGTTCTCCTCCGAAAGGCGCGGCGGATACGTGAGATGTTCGGGGAGGCGTCCAGTGCCGTCGTTCACGCTGCACTCGATGTTTGCGGACGGCACCGACATCGTGCGCCTCTCGCACCACGAGACGAACGAGTGGCACCCCAGCGTGAACAACGACGGCATGATCGTCTACACGCGCTGGGACTACGTGGACCGCGGCGCCGGCCAGGCGCACCACGCCTGGACGTGCTTCCCCGACGGACGCGACCCGCGCGAGGTGAACGGCAACACGCGCCTTCATGCCAACACGACTCCGAAGATGGAGATGAACGTGCGCCAGATTCCAGACTCGCGCAAGTACGTCGCCACCGCCACTCCGCATCATGGCTGGGCCGCTGGCTCGCTCATCATGATCGATCCGGCCGTGCCGGACGACGGCGAGATGAGCGCCGTGCGGCGCGTCACGCCCGAACAGGCGTTCCCGGAGAGCGAGCAGATCACGTGGAAAAACCGCCACAGCGGCTCCTACGCGACGGCGTGGCCGCTCAGCGAGAAGTACTTCATCTGCGCATACGACGGAGATGCAAACGGCATGTACAACGTGCCGATGCGCGGCCGCCGCTACGCGATTACGCTGCTGGACGTCTTCGGCAACAAGACGCGTCTCTATTCTCATCCCACGATCTCGTGCCTCGACCCGATGCCGCTCATGGCGCGCAAGATGCCGCCGGTGATTCCGCACAAGACGCTCGAGGGTAGGCCGGAAAAACCGGAAAATCCGGATAATCCGGAAACTCCGGTGTTGCCCAAGACGGGCGAGATCGGCCTCATCAACGTCTATGACACGCGCATTCCGTTCCCCACGAACGACGCGATCACGGCCTTGCGCGTGTGGCAGCTCTTCCCGAGGACGAAGCCCGTCCAGCAGCATCCGTGGCTCGGCGCGGAGAATCGCCAGACGGGACGCCAGTGCCTTGGCACCGTTCCCGTCGAGGCGGATGGCAGCGCGTACTTCACGGCTCCGGTGGGCGTGCCGCTCTTCTTCCAGGCGCTCCGCGCGGACGGCTGCGCCGTGCAGAACATGCGCAGCGACACGTACCTGCATCTCGGCGAGCGGCTTGTGTGCAGCGGATGTCACGAGCCGAAGGAGAACGTGCGCCGTACGGCGCGGGCGAGCCTTCCCCTCGCGATGCGACGCGCGCCGAGCGCGATCAAGCCGGGGCCCGACGGCACCGCGCCGTTCAACTACCGGCGCCTCGTACAGCCTGTCCTTGACGCGAAGTGCGTCTCGTGCCACGGCGAGAAGCGCGCACCCAAGGCGCCCGACCTGCGCGCCGGCGACTGGCGCAAGAACAAGTGGGGATTCTCCACGAGCTGGAACAACCTCGTACACCGCACGAACTACTTCATCCGCGAGATCATCGAGGACGGACGCCGTGTGGACTGGGAGTTCTTCGAGCCCGCCTACACCACGCCCGGAAGGAACCTCGCCATCGGCGCACCGCTGAGGAAGATGCTGGACACCGGCCACCATGGCGTGAAGCTTACGCCCGAGGATCGCGAGAGGTTGATAATCTGGATGGACTCCAACGGACAGTACATCGCGCACGATACCGAAGCAGAAGCGCAGCGCGACGGAAAGATCGTCAAACCAATACTTGAATGAGTTTAGTTGATATGCGCGGCGATTTAGTGTATAATCTACCGCATGAAAATATCAGCAAACTTTTTTCTTTGCGGCGCAGTGGCGCTCGGAGTGTCTGCAACAGCGTGCGGCGCGTCGGTTGCGCCCGTTACGAACGCGAAGGTTCTCAAGTACAGCCCGATGATATTTGGGCACTTCATTGAGCACTTCGACACGCAGGTCTACGGCGGACTCTTCTGGCCGGGGCACAGGCTCTCGGATGAAGATGGTTTCCGCAAGGACGTAATCGAGGCCCTGCGCGAGATCAAGTGTCCGATCGTGCGCTGGCCGGGCGGGTGCTATGTCTCGGACTACCACTGGAAGGCCGGCGTGGGCCCGAACCGCCAGCCGATGTGGAACAAGGCGTGGGCGGTGGAGGATCCCAACACCTTCGGCACAGACGAGTACGTGAAGTGGTGCCGCAAGGTAGGCTGCGAACCGTACATCTGCACGAACGCCGGCACGGGCAACGAGGAGGAGATGAGCGACTGGGTCGAGTACTGCAATCTCAACAGCGGCAAGTGGGGACGCCAGCGTATCGCGAACGGATACCCGAAGCCGCACGACGTCATTTACTGGAGCGTGGGCAACGAGAACTGGGGCGGACACGAAATCGGCGCCAAGACCGTAGAGCAGTGGGGACCGCTCGTGCGGGAGAGCGCGAAGATGATGCGCGGCGTTGACCGTCGCATCAAGCTCCTCGCCGCCGCCTTGCCTGCCGAAAGTTGGACGCTGCCGCTCCTCAAGAAGGCCGGCTATCTTCTCAACTACGTGAGCGTACACGGCTACTACGTGTGGGGCAAGGGCGACACGCCGTACCTCGCGTGCATGATGCGCACCGAGCGTCCCGAGGCCGACATCCAGCGTACCATCAAGACGCTTGAGAAGGCCGGGTTCGGCGGCGGAAAGATCGCCATCGCCGTCGACGAGTGGAACCTGCGCGGCTGGTACCATCCCGGCCTTGGCAACTTCAAGCGCGGCGCGGTGATGGACTACGCGGCGCGCCGCCAGAACGATGTGGCCTCGTACTACACGATGGCGGACGCGCTCTTCTCCGCGTGCTTCCTCAACACTTGCCTCCGCCACTGCGACATCGTGAAGATGGCGAACTTCTCGCCGGTCGTCAACACGCGCGGCGCGGTGTTCGTGCATGACAAGGGCATCGTGAAGCGCACGTCCTACCACGTGTTCTGGATGTACACGCATCTCCTCGAGAAAAACGTCGCGCCCGTGAAGGTGGACTGTGAGGCGCTTACTGACGGCAAGGCGAGCGTGCCGGTGCTCGATGCCGTGCTTACGGTATCTGATGACGGAAAGCGCCGCGTCCTCGCGGTCGTCAACAAGTCGCCCGACAAGGCGGTGCCGCTCGATGTGTCGGCACTTACGGCGGGCGCGGGGCGCCCGCCCTACCAGGCGACGGTTCTTGCCGGCGCGTCGCCGGATGACTACAACGACATCGGCGCGGAGAACCGCGTCGTGCCAGTGAAGACGACTTACGAGGTGAAGGACGGCAAGGTAACGCTTCCGCCGCACTCGCTTAGCTGCATCGTGCTGTAAGGGAACAGCCATCATTGAAAAACCCAAAAAAAGGAGATAACATGTTCGACAAACTCTGCGTAAACGCCCGTTCGATGCCGTTCTGGTGCGTCGCCAACCCGCTGGGGGATCCGTTCGGCGGACCCGTCCAGCCCAAGCCCGACTCGCTCGACGTGGCGAAGATGCTCGCCAAGGCGTGCAAGGAAGGCCTCATCGAGATGACCAGCACGCACGACGACGACCTCGTGCCGTGGGATCCGGAGCATCCCGAGGACGACCTCGACCCGAAGAGCGAAGTGTACAAGAAGCTCCGCGAGATCAAGAAGATCCTCCGCGACGGCGGTCTGAAGGTGAACATGGTGACCTGCTCACTGCACGGCAACAAGATCTTCCGCGCCGGCGGCCTCACGAACCCCGACCCGAAGATCCGCGCACTTGCCGCGAAGAAGGTTGAGCGTACGCTGCGCATCGGCAACCTCCTCGGCGCGAAGCACTACACCTACTGGGTGGCGCGCGACGGTTTCGAGGTCTATGCGAAGACCGACTTCGCGCATGTCTACGACTGGCTGGCGGACGGCCTCAACCACGTGACGGACTACATCGCGAAGATGAAGTTCACGAACTACAAGGGCGCTACCGTGGAGCCGAAGCCGAACGAGCCGCGCGGCGCGATGTTCCTGCCCACGAGCGGACACGCCGTCGGATTCATCATGACGCGCCTCAAGAAGCCGGAATTCTGGGGCGTGAACCCGGAGCTTCTCCAGCACGAGGGCATGACGCTCCTCAACTCCGTCCTTACGGTCTCCTATCTCTGCGCCACGAAGAAGATGAAGTTCCTGCACTTCGGCTCGCAGATCAAGGGACAGTTCGACGATGACTTCCCGCCGCTCGTCGGTCCAGAGGGACTCAAGGAGACGGTGTGGATGTTCAAGGCTCTCGCCGACTGCGGCTGGAAGGGCGTGGTGGAGTTCGACTGCCACATGATGCGCTCCGAAGGTTCGCCAGAGAACAGCGCGGACGCCCAGTGGCGCTTCATCAAGAACTGCTCGGAGGCCGTGGACATCTGCGTGGAGCTCGCCTCGCGCCTGAAGCCCGCGAAGAAGGGCCTTAACGACACAGAAGCCGAACTTGCCGCCATTAGGCAGCTCTGCAAGGCCTGATACACGCGATGGACAAGGTGAAAGAAGGTAGGCTCAGGTCGCTTGACGCCCTGCGCGGATTCGACATGCTGTTCATTTGCGGTCTGTCCGGGCTGATCGTCAAGATCTGCACGCTGTGTGGCTCGCCCACGGGATGGCTCGCAACGCAGATGAAGCACGTGGCGTGGGACGGGTTCGCCCACCACGACACGATCTTCCCCCTGTTCCTCTTCATCGCAGGCGTCACGTTCCCGTTCTCGCTGGCGAGGCAGCAAGCGGACGGACGGAGTACGTGGAAGATATGGCTGAGGACGCTGAGGCGCGGGCTAGTGCTCGTCCTGCTCGGGATGGTGTACAACGGACTGCTCAAGTTCGACTTTGCCCACCTCAGGGTCTTCAGCGTCCTCGGGAGAATCGGTCTCGCGTGGATGCTGGCGTCGTGGATCTGGATGTTCTTCGGTACGCGCATGCGCATTGCGTGGCTGGTGGCGATTCTTCTCGGCGCCGGCGCGCTCTCCGCGTATTTGGTGGCACCGGACTTCCCCGACGCATCGCCGTTCTCGATGAAGGGCAACATCGCCTGCTGGTTCGACAGGACGTACTTCGCGAAACATTCCTACTCGAAGTTGTACGACCCGGAGGGACTGCTCTGCACGATTCCGGCGATTGCGACGGCGCTCCTCGGCATGTTCGCGGGGGCGTTCATCCGCTGGGAGCGCGAGGGCCTGACGGGGAACAAAAAGACGCTGTGCCTGTTCGGCGCCGCAGCCGTGCTGGGTGTCGCCGCGTATGCGTGGGGACGCGTCCTACCGATAAACAAGGCCCTGTGGTCCAGCACCTTCGTGCTTGCCGCAGGGTCGTACTCCTTCGCCGTGCTCGCGCTGTTCTACTGGATGGCGGACGTCATGGGATGGTACCGCGTGATGTTCTTCTTCGAGGTGGTGGGGCTTAACTCAATCACGATCTACATGGCCCAGAGACTCATCGACTTCGATCGTGCGAACAAGTTCCTCTTCAGCGGAGTGGCCTCGCTGTTTTCCACGAAGGAGGCTTCAGCCGTAGTGCTGGCGGCGGGGTACGTGGCCGTCGTGTGGCTTTTCCTCTACTTCCTTCACCGCCACAAGGTGTATTTGAAGGTGTAGACAAATGACAGTCAGCCCAACGTAGTTTGACGAGAGTGACAGAAAAACCGAAAACAAATTCCAACCCTAAAAGAAAGTAGGTCAAAAAGCATGAAAAAACCATTGTCAGTAGCCATCGCGGCATGTGCGCTGGCTGCGTCGGTCTTTGCGGCGGAATCCGCTGCGGCGACCAAGAAGGTACTGGTGTTCAGCCGGTGCGAGGGATTCAACCACAGGGCGTCGATCGCTGCGTGCAAGCAGAATATGGCGGAGGAGGCGAAGAAAGGCGCGTTCACCGTCGACTTCTCCGACGACTACGCCGCGTTCAAGATCGAGAACCTCCTCAAGTACGACGCGGTCGTGCTGAACAACACGACGTGTCTCAAGACGAAGGACAACCCGCACGTGGCGCCGGCGATCTGCTCGTACGTGCGCTGGGGCGGCGGTCTCTGCGTGATCCACGCGGGCGCGGACAACTTCTACGACGCGCCCGAGTGCTCCCACCTCGTGGGTGGCCGCTTCGACGGACATCCGTGGGGCGCGGGTGGGACGTGGGCGTTCAAGGTGGAGGACCGCGAAAGCCCGCTCACCGCGCCGTTCAAGGGATTCGCCGACGGCAAGTTCAAGCGCGGCGAGGAGATCTACCAGCACTCCTCCCCGTTCTACGACCGCTCGAAGCTCCACATCCTCATCTCGCTCGACCTCTCCGATCCCGTCACGGCGGGGCGCAAGGGACAGAAGCGCGAGGACAAGGACTTCGCCGTTTCGTGGATTCGCCGGTACGGCAAGGGCCGCGTGTTCTACACCTCCTTCGCGCACGACGACCGCGCGTGGAAGGCGGCGGATACGCGTGCGCATATCTTCGCCGGCCTCGCCTACACCCTCGGCACCCTCAAGGCCGATGACAAGCCTGCGGGGACCACGTGCTGCAAGGCGAAGAAGTGCTGTCCCTTCTACCTTCCCTCGCTCGAAGAGTGCGCGGCGGACGTGTTGGACAAGCCCTACACCGGCAGCGACAGCCGCGTGCGCGAAGCGCGCATGAACCGTCTCGGCGCGGCGTTCGGCCGCGCCGTCGAGAAGGGCGAGGCGAAGGCCGCCGCGCCGCTCGCGCGTCGCGTGTTCGACAAGCGCGACCTTCCTGACACCCTCCGTGCCACGGCGGCGCGCGTGCTGCTCGCGGCCGATCCCGCGACACTCAGCGAAGTGCTGGGCGACAAGGCGAAAAAGGTTCGTCAGGCCGCGTTCGGCCTTGGGCTTGCGATTCCCCCGTCGTCCTTCGCAAAGGCGTTGCCCGGTGCGACGCCGTGTCTCCAGCGCGCGATCATCGCGCACTTCGCGCAGGCCAACGCCAAATGCTGCAAGAAGGCGGTGGCGGACATGACGGCCAGCTCAGACGAGGAGACGGCCGCCGCGGCCACCGCCGCGCTGGGCGTCCTCGGCGGGCCGGAGGACGTCTCGCTCCTCTGCAAGCTGCGCGCGCGCGGCGGCGCCGTGGGTGCGGCGGCGGACGAGGTGCTGTCCGAGATTCCCGGCATCGGCGAGAAGGTCTTCGAACTCGCGGCGTCCGACAAGGCGATGTTCGCCGTGGCGGCGAAGCGCGCCGAGACGAAGCTGCTTCCGCGCTGGAAGGCGTTCATCGCCGCGGACGACACCGCGACGCGCAAGGCCGCGTGGCGGGCGTTCGGGAAGATGTCGTCGGCGGCCACCGAGGCTGCCGCGCTCGCCTGGTTCGCGGATGTGAAGGACGGCGAGGCGTCGACCGCCGCTACCGTGATCTGGAATGCGCTGAAGTCCAAGTCGTCCGACGCGCGCACGGCGGCGATCGTCGACCTGTGGAAGAAGGGCTCGCCCGCCGCCCGCGCGGAGGCGGAGAATCTCCTCGCCCGCGCGAACGGGCTCGGCGCGTTCGACACGTGGAGCGCACTGGCATCTGACGCCACCTGCGGCAAGGCCGCGAAGGCCGCCTACGTGGCGCTCGCGAAGAAGGTCGCGTCGGGTGAAGTGTCCGACAAGGCCGTCTCCAGGGGCAGCTGGAAGGGCACCGCGTCGAGGTCCACCGGCGGAGACGGTCCGGAGAAGGCATACGACGGCAGGGACAACACCCGCTGGACCAGCGGGCAGAATCCCAAGAACTGCTGGTACGCGCTCGACTTCGGCACGCGCATCTTCGTGGACGCGGTGACGCTGGACACCACTAAGTCGCCACGCGACACGCCTGCGGGATGCGACGTGTACGTTTCCGACGACGGCAAGACCTGGGATGGCCCCGTGGCCTCGTGCGACGAAAAGACGTCGAAGACCACCACGTTCAAGATCGGACGCTCGACCCGGCACCTGAAGTTCGTGGCGCTCGCGTCGCGTCCCGGACTCCACTGGTCCATCCACGAAATCGAAGTCAAGATGGGCGCGGACCTCGCGCGCATTGAAAAGATCAGGAAAACGGCAGAGGCATTTGAGAAGGAGGCCAAATAATGAAGAGCGTTCAAAAGAAAATCGGCGTTTCGCGTCGCGGATTCCTCGCGGCGGGGGCGGGATTCGGATTGTTCAACCTCGTCCCGGCGTCCGTACTGGGCGCGGACGCGCCGTCCAACAAGGTGACGATGGGATTGATCGGCGCGGGCGGACAGGGCATGTCGAACATGCGCTCGTTCCTCGGGCTCCCGGACGTCCGCTTCCTCGCCGTGTGCGACGTGAACCGCAAGAAGCGCGAGAAGGGGAAGGCGGAGGTTGACGGACGCTACGGCAACAAGGACTGCGCCATGTACCTCGACTTCCGCGAGCTCTGTCTCCGCGACGACATCGACGCCGTCCTCATCGCGACGCCCGACCACTGGCACGCGGTGATCGGCGTGTTCGCCGCGAACTGCGGCAAGGACATCTTCGGCGAGAAGCCGTTCACGCACGATCTCCGCGAAGGGCGCGCCCTCGTGCGCGCGGTGGAGCGCAACGGCCGCGTGTGGCAGACGGGCAGCTGGCAGCGTTCGAGCGGCGAGATGCGCCGCGCCGTGGAGCTCGTGAAGAACGGGCGCATCGGCAAGGTCGTGCGCGTGGAGGTGGGCCTCCCGGGCGGTGGACGCGGCAAGCCTGCGAAGCCGGGTGCGCCCGTTCCGGACGGCCTCGACTGGGATTTCTGGGTTGGTCCCGCGCCGGAGCGTCCGTTCGAGGGCGTGTACGACTGGGACTGGCGCTGGGTCTCCGACTGGGGCGGCGGGCAGCTCATGGACTGGGTGGGCCACCACGGCGACATCGCACAGTGGGGCCTCGGCACGGACCTCACAGGTCCGGTGTCCTACGAGGGCTCGGCTCCGGACGACCGCGACGGCATCTACGACACGCCGAAGAGCTACCGGATCGAGTGCGCGTACGCGAACGGCGTGAAGATGACGGTCGCGGGCGGTGTGAGGGACATCCGCGGCGGCACGAAGTGGATCGGCGAGAACGGGGACTGGGTGTGGGTGAACCGCGGCCGGTACGAGGCGTCCTCGCCGGCGATCTACAACAGCCGCATCGAGCCGGGCGAGATCCGGTTGAAGAGCCCGGGCCATTGGCGCCAGTTCATCGACTGCGTAAAGAACCGCGCGACGACGATCACGCCGGCGGAAATCGCGCATCGTTCCGCGAGCATCGGGCATCTCTGCCGCGTGGCCATCGCCACGGGACGGAAGATCACCTGGGATCCCGCCACCGAGCGCATCGTGGGCGACGCCTGCGCGGAGAAACTCCTGCAGCGTCCCATCCGCAGGCCGTGGAAGCTCGTGTAATAAAAGGAGCAGTGAGGCGACATGGCAATCTTGCGAGGATTCTTTCTCGGCGGCGCATTGGCCGTCGTGCTTGGGGCAAGACTTGCCCATGCCGCGGCACTGCCATCCGAGGCGCATCTAAAGTACCATGAACGCGAGATAATCGCGCTGGTATGCTGGGGCCTCAACCCCTACACGGGGCAGGAGTGGGGATTCGGCAACGTGCCGCCGTCGAAGATCACGGCGAAGAAGCTTGATCCTGCGCAATGGGCGAGCGCCATGAGGGCGGCGGAGATTTCCTGCGTCGTCCTCGTGGCCAAGCACCATGACGGGTTCTGCCTGTGGCCGTCCCCGCTCAACAAGGACTACTCCATGTCCGCAGTGCCCGCGCCGAACACGGGGCGCGACCTCGTGCGCGAGCTTGCGGACGCCTGCCGCGAGCGCGGCATGAAGTTCGGAGTGTACCTCTCGCCATGGGACCGACACCAGGGCTCCTACGCCACGCCCGCGTACGTCGACTACTTCTTCGCGCAGTGGAACGAGCTGCTCGACAACTACGGAGAGATCAGCGAAATCTGGCTTGACGGCGCGAACGGAGGAACCGGCTGGTACGGCGGAGTTAACGGCGACAAGGGCGAGAGGCGCTCCATCCCGAAGGACTACTACCGTCTGGGCGAGCTTCTTCAGATAATGCACAAGAAGCATCCGCTCGCGATTGCGTTCGGCGGCGGCGGCGAGTGGTCGTCGAAGTGGTGCGGCAACGAGAGCGGAGTGTGCCCCGAGACGTGGTGGTGCGCACAGAAGGGCAAGGGCGGCGAAATGCACTGGCTGCCTTCAGAGACGGACTTCCCGCTGCGCCGCGGATGGTACTGGCACAAGAACGATAAGCCCAAGTCGCTCGCGCGTCTCGTGAAGATCTACTACGAATCAGTCGGACGCGGCTCGGTGATGGACATCGGCATTGCGCCCGACACCGAGGGACAGGTCTGCGCTGACGACGCAAAGCGCCTTGCAGAGTTCGGCGAATGGGTTCGCGACTTCAACTCGCGGGACTTCGCGAAGGACGCCAAGGTGACTGAATGCCGCGACGGAAACAAGCTGGTGATTGAAATCGCCCTGCCCGTCGCTGCGGAATTCAATTGCGTGGACATCAAGGAGAAAATCGCCGAAGGGCAGAATGTAGCATCATTCACGGTCGAGGCACCCGATGGCGAGGGCTGGCGAGCCATTGCGCGCGGCACGACAATCGGCCACCGCCGACTTGCACGGATCCCGCTCGCGAAGTACGGACGCATCCGCGTGACGCTCGACGGCATCGCGAAGCCGCAGGTGTTTCCGGTCGCGCTACGTCGCGGAAGGGAAATCGCCGGCGAAGTCCTGCGTGCCCCTGACACTTACGGCAAGACGGGATGGCGGATTCTAGGCGAGACTTGCACCGCGCCGCGCAACGCCCGCAACGCAATAGACGGAAGCTACCACTCCCTCTGGCATTCGCATCCTGCCGGTTCCGCTCCGTTGCCGCCGCCGCAGAGCTTCACGGTGGATTGCGGACGCGAACTGCTGATGCATGGTTTCGACTACACGCCGCGCATGGACGGGTGTCGGCACGGCATGGTCGACGGATACGAGTTCTGCGTCTCTGCGGACGGCAAGTCGTGGACTAAGGCCGCAACCGGCGAGTTCGGCAACATCGCGGCGAATCCCGTCCGCCAGCGCGTCACGTTCGAGAAACCGACGAAGGCCCGCTATTTCCGTTTCACGGCTACGCACGCGGTAGGCGCGAACGACCGCGTTGCCGTCGCCGAGGTAGACATTTGGTGATGTTGTCCGCGCGCTGTCAGTGACCTTGACGCTTAGAGGAGGCAAAGGAAAGTTGAAATGACGTTTTTCCGGTTGTTCTTCCTCTTGATTGGTCCGATCTGCGCTGCAGTGGCGTACAGAACTGTCGTGCGTACGCTTCGGCTTGAGCGTGCATGGAGCCACGCGCTCGTCATCGCGCTTCTGCTCTGTTCGCTCAAGTTCACGTGGTTTACTCTTTTGGGCGGCCACATTTTTCTGCCGGAATTGCCTGTAGGAGTGATTTACGCATTGTCCGTATGCTACGACTTCGTACTAATTCTGACTGTTCTAGGCGTGGTCTGGGCGGCTGGGAGGTGGGTTGTGCGGCGTGCGCGGGGCGCGCGCCCTACCGGAGGGCCGGACCTCTCGCGCCGACGCATGGTGGCCGGAGCGCTTGCGTGCGTGGCGGCTGGCACTGGCGCGAAAGCCGTGCATAACGGGTTCCGTCTACCGGACGTTGTGGAGGTGACGCTGGAGTTCCCCGACCTGCCGTCCGCCTTCGACGGATACCGCGTGGCGCACCTTTCGGACCTGCACGTAAGCGCCGCCGCGCGGGCGGAGAGGACGGCTGGCGTGGTGCGTCTTGTCAATGCGCAGTCTCCCGACCTAATCGTCATCACCGGCGATCTAGTGGACGGCACCGCGTCCCGGCGTCTTGACGACGTAGCCCCGCTCGGGAAACTGCGTGCGGCGGATGGCGTGGTGGGCTGCACCGGCAACCACGAGTACTTTTCGGGGTGGGGGGCCTGGCGCGTCATCTTTCGCAGTCTCGGCATACGCATTCTGGAAAACGAACGCGTTGTCGTGCGTCGCGGCGAAGAGTCGCTGGCCATCATCGGAATAAACGACCCAGCGAGCCACGATTCTGACATCAGGATTGCGTCCGACATGGTGCCGGACGGGGCTTTCCGCATCCTGCTTGCGCACCGTCCCACTCACCTTGCGGAACATGCGGCGTGCGGCGTGCGGTTGCAGCTTTCCGGGCATACGCACGGGGGCGCCGTCATTGGCCTCGACCGACTTGTGGCGCGTGCCAACGAGGGACACGTGCGCGGACTCTACAGTGAGCATGGCATTTCGCTCTACGTCAATTCTGGCACCGGGCAGTGGGCGGGGTTCCCCACGCGCCTTGGCGTTTCCCCGGAAATCACTATAATCACGCTGCGCAGGACGCGCAGATAACTCTCAGAAAAAAACAACAACAGGAGGAACACAGCAATGAATATGTCAAGAAGAGGTTTTATAGCAGGTACATTTGCCGCTACGGGTACTATGGCGATTGCCAACGGCAAGGCCGTGCCAGCAATGGCCGGAGGATCGCCAAACGTGTCGTTCGGAGTGTTGAGCGACGTACATCTCGAACGGCGCGGCGACGAGGACACGCTGATCAAGGCGCTTGAGTATTTCCGCGACAACGGCGCAGACGGCGTGTTGATCGCAGGCGACATCGCGAACACCGGGCGCATCGAGCAGATCGAGCGAGCGGCCAACTGTTTCTGGCGCGTGTTCCCGAACGGCAAGGCACCTGACGGACGCCACGTCGAGCAGCTGTGGGTGTACGGCAACCACGACGTTTGCGGCTGGGGCTGGCACAAGGGCAAGGACGAAGCCTACCTCAAGTCCACTGCAATCAACTACGGAAAAAACCGCGCCGAGGTGTGGGAGCGCATTTTCCACGAGCCGTACCGCCCGATCTGGGCCAAGATCGTCAAGGGCTACACGTTCATCGGCGCGCACTGGGGGAACGAGAAGGACCTCGACGCCTTCCTTCAGGCGAACGCCGACAAGCTCAACCTCAAGAACGGCAAGCCGTTCTTCTATACGCAGCACCCGCATCCCGCAAACACCGTGCAGGGCCCGTGGGCGTGGGGCAACGACGGAGGCGTTTCGACGCGTGCGCTCGAGAAGTTCCCCAACGCCGTGGCGTTCTCCGGCCACTCCCATTACTCCATTACAGACGAGCGCTGCATCTGGCAGGGAAAGTTCACGTCGGTCGGCACGGGCTCGCTCAGGTACATCTTCTCGCAGTACTGGCGCGACAACGGAGAGGACCACAGCGGCATAGTCAAGCAGATGAGGATACTGCCCGAGGGCACGGGACGGCAGGGAATGCTGGTGAAGGTGTACGACGACCGCATGGTGCTCGTGCGGCGAGAGTTTGTCTATGGCGAAAGCCTCGGGCCGGACTGGGTCGTGCCGCTCGACGGCTCATGCGCATTTGCGTTCGAGCCTCGCGCGGCGAAGGCGGTTGCGCCCGCGTTTGCCCCTGGTGCGAAGGTGGAGGTGTCGCGCGCGATGGGCAAGGACCGCCGCGGCAGGGAGACGGACCAGATCACGGTGCGCTTTCCGGCTGCGATGCCGAGCGCTACGTCGCGTGTCCATGACTACGAGGTGACGGCGCTCGCCTACCACGAGGACGTCGACTACCCCGTGGCGACGAAGCGCGTTCTCTCCGAAAGCTACTTCCTCCCGCCGACGCGCGAGGCGAAGTCCGGGCACGTCGTGTTCGCGGTCTCGGAGCTGAAGGGCGCGAAGGAAGTCCGCTTTGCGGTGCGTCCGCTTGAGTGCTTCGGACGCAAAGGCCAGGAAATCTTTTCTGAAATGCAGCAAATCCCCATGCAAATAGAGGTGAAAAAATGAACACGACGAATAAATTCTCCGCATTCGCGTCAAGGTGCGTTGCGGCGCAATTGGCAGTTCTTGTCTTTGCCACCCAGGGAGGAGAACTCCCGAAGGCGCGCGAGGCGCTGTTCTCGCTTTCGCAGGTGCGGCTCACTGGAGGTCCGCTCAAATGGCAGCAGGAGCAGAACCGGGAGTACCTGCTCAGGCTCGACCCCGATCGACTCCTGAGCCGCTTCCGCCTGGAGGCCGGCCTGAAACCGAAGGCGGAGCCGTACAACGGCTGGGAGTCGCCGAAGTTCTGGCTGGACCTCGCGGGACACATCCTCGGCTTCTACATGGCCGGCGCGTCGATGACAGTTGAGGCGACGGGTGACGAGGAGCTGAAGCGCCGGCTCCTCTACATCGTAGACGAACTCGACGCCATCCAGAACGCGCACGGCGACGGCTACGCGCTCGCCGCGCGGGACGGACGCAAGGTGTTCGACGAGATAGCGTCGGGGAAAATCGACGTAAAGATCAACCCCAAGACGGAATACGGCGCGTTCATCAACAACCGATTCGAGCCGATCTACACGCTGAACAAGGTGCTGATCGGACTCTGGCGCATCCACGTGGCGACGGGCAGCGACAAGGCGAAGCGCGTGTTCCTTCGTCTTTCCGACTGGTTCGGAAACGCCATAGTGGAGAAACTGAACGATGCGCAACTACAGAAGGTGCTCGACTGCGAACACGCATCCCTGCCCGAGACGTTCGCGGTCGCCTTCACGATGACGGGCGACGAGAAGTACAAGCGGTGGGCGCGCCGTCTCTGCCACGAGCGCATGCTCGCGCCGCTCGCGGACGGCAACGCCGCGCACCTCAACTTCCACCACGCGAACAACGAAATCCCCAAGTACACCGGTTTCGAGCGCGTGTACCGCATCACGGGCGAGGAGAGACTGCATCGCGCGATGGTCAACGCCAACCATGCGTTCATCTACGACCACGCCTGGGCGAACGGCGGCAACTCGCACCGCGAGCACCTTTTCCCCAAGGCCGACTTCGAGAAGAAGCTCTTCATGGACGGCGGTCCCGAATCCTGTAATTCCGTGAACCTTCTGCGTCAGATAGAGGCGCTGTTTGAGACGGAGCCGTCACCTGACAAGATCGACTTCTACGAGCGCGTGCTCTTTGACCATCTGCTCTCCACGCACGATCCAATCCTAGGCCGCACCATCTACTACACGCCGCCGAAGCCCGGCGCGTCGCGCACGTATTCGGACGAGTTCGATTCCATGTGGTGCTGCACAGGCACGGGATTCGAGGCACCGGGCAAGTACGGTCAGATGATATACACGCATTCGACGGGCGGCGGTCGCGGGGCGACCGCCCTACCGTCGGGAGACGCTGTAAGCATCAACCTCTTTGTGCCGTCGACGTTAGACTGGAAGGAACGCGGCGTGAAGCTCCGCCAGGAAACGGCGTTCCCCTACGGAGAGACGGCGTGCGTGAAGGTGGAAGCCGTCGGGAAGGACCCGAAGTTCACGGTCAAGGTGAGACGTCCCGCCTGGGCTGGTGGAGACTTTAGGGTGTATGTGAATGGGGTGACAGCAAGCGTACAACAGCAAGATGGTAGGGCGGTTTCGATGAAACCGCCGCACGTCGTCTCCATCACCCGCGAATGGAAGGTGGGCGACCGCATCGACATCGAGTTCCCGATGTCGCTCCGAGCCGAATACCTGCCTGGTTCGAAGAAATACATTGCGTTTTTCTACGGACCTACGCTGCTCGTTGGCGACCTTGGAAGCGAAGGGCTGAAACAGAGCGACTACTTCGCGCATCCGCCGTCGTCCAACACATCGAGCTGGAAACTCGGCAAGCCGATTCCGATGCCGCAGGTCCCGGCGTCGGCCGCGAACGATCCCGCGTGCTGCCTTGAGCGCACGACTGGTGGTCCGATCGTGTTTCATCTGAAGGGAAGCGATATCCTCCTCAAGCCCATGTACGACCTCCACTTCAGCCGTTACACGATGTACTGGCGTCTTGCCGACCCGGCGGAGGAGAAGGCGTTCGCCGAGGCGGCCGCGAAGGAGAAGGAGCTTGCCGGGCGCGCGATCGATTCCGTCAAGATCGGCGACGCCGCGAGCGAGAGGGCGCATGGCCTTGCGGGAGAGAAGACCGAATCCGGTCCGGGGCTTTATGGCGAACACAACGAATATCGCTGGCGCCACGCCCAGAGCGGCGGCTTCTTCGCATACCGCCTCGCGGTTGGCGACGCGCCTGGCGGGCGCACGCTTGTGGCGAAGTACCTTGCCCGCGAGCGCGGGTCGCGTACGTTCGACGTGTTGGTGGATGGCGTGAAAATCCACACCGAGAACCTGATTGACAACAAGAAGCCCGCGTTCGTATTTACCGCGATGGTGATTCCGCAGGAACTGATCGCGGGTAAGAAGGATGTCGAGGTACGTTTCGTGCCGAAGAAGGGCAACACGGCTGGTGGGCTTTTCGGCCTCTGGCTCGTGAAATCCTCTTCGGCGCCGGTTGACTGGTTGGACAAATCGGGTCATGGCGAATATGTCGTCGCCTTCGACAAGGCTGGCGGTGAAGACTGGAAGAGCGTGGCACTTGCGCTTGGGCGCAAACACCGTGCGATGGTCATGCAGTACGATGGAATGGAAGGGTTGGGCGGTGTCCTCGCGGAGTTGAGGAAGATAAAACCCAAATACGTATGCTTTGTCGTTCCGCCGGAATCGGTAGGGCGCAAGTTCATCATGGTGGCCTACTGGATGATGCGCGCAATCGACGACGATCCGTACGGGGACGCGATCTGGGGCGTCATCACGGGATACAGCGCGGCGGACGGCATGAAGATCGTGAAGGCACCGTTGCACCGCGAAATCCGCTCCTTCGCTACGAGCATGGGCGGCGATCACGCGCTGGATAATTGGGGATCGGGATTCGCCTCCGACGAACGCACGGCGGACAACTTCTGGATGAAGCGTCTCGGCGGAGCGAACGAGAAGGTCGCGACGGGCGGCAACATCGCGAAGACGCTCGCCGATGCGTTCAACACGATACCCGTCGACTATTTCGTGACAAGCGGACACGCCCGCGAGCGCAACTGGCAAATTGTCTACAACCAGAACAAGGGTATGCTCGTCCATACTGCGGAAGCCGGTCTCCAGTTCGTCGAGCCGGGCGGAGAAATTAAGCACAGCCTGACGAATGCCTCGCTCAAGGTGTACGTCGGCGCGGGGAACTGTCTGATCGGGCACGTAGACCGCCGCGACTGCATGGCGACCGCGTGGATGCATACGGCGGGCGTCGAGCAGTTCGTGGGTTACACGGTTCCGTCGTGGTACGGATTCATGGGATGGGGCGTTAAGGGTCTTCACGAGGAGGGACGCTATTCGCTTGCAGAGGCCAGGTATCTTGAGAACGAGCGGCTGCTCTGGGCGAAGACGCGGAAGCACAAGCCGATGGACGAAAAGGGCCTGGGCTACGACCGGGACGTGTTAGCGTTCTACGGCGATCCTGCCCAGCGCATCATGTTTCCAACGGACAAGACGCCCTACAATGTGATCGTGAAGGGCGATACCGTCCGCGTCTCGTTCACCCGCGACTGCTCCTTCGCGCCCCTGGATGACGCACGAGGCGCGCGTCCGGTCATGGCGCTTCTCGACGCGCCGCCGCCGGGGAACACACTCCTCGGCGCGGATGGCAAGGAAGTGCCTGAATCCGTCGTAACGGAACGTTTCATCTTCATCCCCGTCCCCGGCAAGCATGCCGCAGGAGAAGCCCTTGAATTCAAGATCGCGACGAAAGACGCCCCTAGTAACGGCTAGATGCGGTATAATTTGTTGCATGGAGAACAAGCGCAAGATTCCGTATGGCGTCCCGACTGGAGCCACCCGATCGACGTGACGGTGGTGGAGGTCTGCGGGAACATGGGCTGCAACTGGTTCGACCTGCTGGTCACGCGGGCAAAGAGCGAAGAAACGAAGGCTTCTGAAGACATTTCTCGTGAATCTTTGGGCTGTGAGCCATGCCAAGAAGCAGCTCTACGAATAACGCGCCATTGACAAGCGGATGTCTTCCTGTTCCATCCCCTGGGACGCGCTCTCCGTTTCCGATGCCGCCAAGGCGGAACCCGCGAAATGTGCTGTTCAAGATGTTATGCCGCTGAATTCCGATTTGCCTGTTGGCCAAGTTATTGACGCATACGTCGAACTGGCGGAGAAGACCCTTCTCATAGATCCGTCTCTGCCCAATTCCAACATCTTGACAAAGTCGAGCAAGGGACTGAAGTTCACCAAAATCGGATGTTGGAAATCGCCAAATCGATTGACACCCCGGCAGAGAAGATTGGCACGTTGTCCAGTCGGAGGTGACGCTTGACGATCTTTTCAAGGAATAAACAAAAGAGACTGGTTTTGCGTACTGAAAATAATCTGTCTTTACAATTGACAAAATGCGCAGGGGGGATAAAATATCACTTATGCTTTTTGCGGGTAAAAGGCATTTGCAATTTAAAGAGAGGAAACAGGCATGAAGAAGAGCGAGATTCGCGTGGCGGTGGCCGCGCTTCTGGTGTGTGTGGCGGGAACGGCGCGAGCCGTGCCGACGGACGGCGGCGAATGGGCGATCGGCGCGGGCGAAACGGAAACGC
>CAMKJU010000033.1 GCA_946413265.1 uncultured Lentisphaerota bacterium | reverse complement strand
GGCGACTGGGTGGTGAACCCCGAGAAGCTGCCGCACGGCCTCGCCTGGCTCGCGGACGAGGCCGCCAAGCGCGGGCTCAAGTTCGGCCTCTGGGTGGAGCCGGAAATGTGCAACGTCGGCAGTTGGCTCGCCGAGGCGCATCCCGACTGGATCCTCCGCGAGCAGAACCGCTCGCTCCTCCTCGGGCGCGGCGGCTCGCAAGTGGTGCTCGACTACACGAACCCTGCCGTGCGCGAGAACATCTTCAACCAGCTCGACGCCGTGTACGCGCAGGTGCCCACGCTCGCCTACGTGAAGTGGGACAGCAACCAGAACATCGTCAACCCCGGCTCCACGTACCTGAAGCCCGACCGCCAGCCGAATCTCTGGTACGACTACACGATCGGCCTCTACGACCTTCTCGCGAAACTCCAGGCGAAGCGTCCGCAGATCATGGTGCAGGCGTGCGCCTCGGGTGGCGGGCACATGGACTTCGGCTTCCTGCGCTATGCGGACGAGTTCTGGGCGAGCGACAACACCGACCCGTTCCGTCGCGTGTTCATCCAGTGGGGCGCGTCGCAGTTCTATCCTGCGAGCGCGATGGCCTGCCACGTGACGCGGCGCGGCTCGTCGATGAAGTACCGCTTCGACGTGGCCATGACCGGACGCATGGGCTTCGAGCTGCATCCGACGAAGCTTTCGAAGGCGGATGTCGAGTTTGCGAAGGCGGCAGTGGCCGACTACAAGCGCATCCGCCCGATCGTCCAGCGCGGCGACCTCTACCGTCTCGTCTCGCCATACGACGGGAGGATGTCCGCGCTCATGTTCGCGAGCGAAGCGAAGGACGCGGCGGCGGTGTTCGCGCTCGGGCTCGACAAGGACATCATCGTGGAGGAGACGCTGCGTCTGCGCGGACTCGATCCCGACGCGAAGTACGCCGTGACAGAGATTAACAAGGGCGCGAAACTCCACGCCAAGCTGCCGAAAGAGCCGGTCGCCGGCCGCACGCTCATGGAGAAGGGAATTGCCGTCAGGCTGTCCGGTAAGTTCGACTCCGCCTCGTTCGAGGTCGTGCGTGCCGGGGCGGATAGGCGTTGAACGGCGTTGAATGGCAGAGAACCCGTGAAATCTGTACCATACGCCCGAAAAATATGGTATAATGCGGGGCAAGGAAGGAATAGACAACGACATGCAGACTGAAACGACCGAGCGTCCGACGATGAAAATGCTCCCTGGCGACGAGGTTCGCCAGATCATGTGGCGGTTCGCCGAGCGATACGACATCCAGATGGCAGTTGCGGGCGCGCGCAGCGTGGCACGCGGCATCGTGGCCCAACTTGTGGCGGGCGGCCAACGCAAGACGCACGACTGGACGGCCGAGAAGCAGGGCGCGTTTGACGCGTTCGACGCCTCCGGCATCACCGCGAGCACGCTCAAGCAGGAGTACGGCGGGCTCTTTGACGGACCGAAGAACCTTGCCTCTTCGCTGCTTTCTTACGAGTTGAGCTGGGTGGACAACGGCGCCGCGACGTCCGCGCTCGTGAACGGCCTCGCGATGGGTCCGATCGCCGAACTCGGCACGGACGAGCAGAAGGCCTACTACATGACGCGTTGCGCGCCCGGCAACGAGACGGGCAAGACGTGGCGCGGGTCGTTCGCGCTCACTGAGCCGCTTCCCTACGTTGGCGTCGATACGGGCGTTCTCTGTGGACGTGTGAGCGTGGCGGAGTGGAAGGAGGGCGAGGAGCCTAAACTGCGCGTCGAGAAGCGCGGCCGGTTCATCACCAACATTGCGATCGCCGACTATGTGACGGTGGCCGTCAACTCCGGCGACGACCGTATCAAGGGCAGCTGCATGGTGATTGTGGAGGCGACAGATCCCGGCAAGTTCGACCGCGGCGCACAGACGCTCAAGTGCGTCCACCAGCTCTCCAACACGGGCGACCCCGTGATCGACGTGACCGTGCCCGCCTCGCGCATCGTAGGCGGCTACACGATCAAGGACGGACAGATCGTGCCGAACCTCGCGCACTCCGAGATCATCGCACAGGTGTTCTCCAAGACGCGTGTGGGCGTGGGCGTGATGGGCGCAGGTTCGCTCATGAGCGCCATCGAGCCCGTGATCCGTTACCAGCGCACGCGCTTCCGCGGCGCGGCGGGCGTGGACGAAACGTCGCCCCGTTACCAGCAGGGTCTCCAGATGAAGGAGGACGTGACGGAGCGTCTCGCGGACGTGTGGGCCACGGCCGAGGCCGCGTCCTCGCTCGGCTTCGACATCTCCCGCCGCTTCGACGCGCTCGAGCTCATCCAGGACGAGGCGAAGGCGAAGCTCGGCAAGGGCCGCGAGATGCTGAAGAACATGAAGGCGCCGATGGCCGCCGCAGCCGCGTTACTAGCGGAAGGGAAGGATCCGATGGAGGATCCCGACGTCACTGTGCGCTACGTGTACCTCCAGGCGCTGTGCAACATCCTGTGTCCGAGCTGCAAGCTCTGGAACACGGGCCACGGCGCGAACGTGATGCGTGAGGCCGTGACGCTCATGGGCGGCTACGGCATCACCGAGGACTGTCCGGGATTCCTCTTCTACAAGTGGACGGACATGCAGCTCGACGCGACGTACGAGGGTCCCGAGGCCGTGCAGCGCCGCCAGATTTCCGAGACGATGGCGAACCCCGTGTTCCTCGCGCAGCTTGAGGCGTGGGAGAAGGAACTCGCCGCGTGTCCGAAGGCCGCCGAGAACGGTGCAAACGCCCTTGCGGCGGCGCTCCGTCTGTGGGCCTGGACGCGCGCGTTCGCGGCCGGTGCGAAGGATCCAGCCGGCAAGAAGCTCGGTTCCTCGCAGCGCCATGGCGTGGTGTTCCCGCTTGCGGACGCGCTCGCGGGGCTCATGGCCGCCACGAGCCTTTGGCAGGACATCCGTTTCCTCGCGCTCAACGGCGCGGAGCATCCCGTGGTTGGACCGGAGCTCCCGAGCTACCTCAACACGTTCAACGACCTGCTTGGTACGGTCGTGGCGGACGTGGCCGGAGAGGCCGCTAAGGTCTGCGCGGGCGTGGTCTATGGCTTTGACGCCGCGACGACGGAGGACAAGTCGGCGTTCGCGTCGCTGCGTGCTGCGCTCGATGAATCGCTTGCCGGCACGCGTCTCGCGAAGGACCGTGCGGCGAAGTGCCTCACCACTGTCATGATTCCGGAGGCGCTCGATTACCCAATGTGATTTTTTTCGGAAAAGGTGTCAGTTCTACGTGAGCTGTCTGCCTTTCCACATGTGTAACTCAATAGGAGGTAAAACAATGAACAAGAACAAACTCATCCTTGCAGCGGCGCTTGTCTGCGCCTGCGTCGGCGCCACGATGGCGCGTCCCGGCCCCGGTCCGGGTCGGCATCCCGGTCCTGGTGCTCATCGTCCGCCGCCCGTCATGCACGGTGGCCATCACCACCGCCCCGGTCCCGGTTACCACCACCACGGTCCCGGTTTCCACCGCCCCGGTCCCGGTTTCCACCGCCCCGGTCCCGGTTTCCACCGTCTGCCGCCGCCTCCGAGTCTGCATGGTTGGCACCGCGGCCTGCGTGCGCACGCCTTCTACCGCAGCTGCTGGTACGATGGTGTGTGGTATGACGCCTACGGCTATCCCTACACCGCTCCGGCGGTGGTGGTGCCCGCTCCGGCAGTCGTTCCCGTGACCACGACCACGGTTGTGCCGACCACGACCACGGTTGTTCCCACGACCACGGTTGTTCCCACGACGACCACGACGGTGGTACCGGCGCCGGCTCCCGCGACGACCGTTGTCTACTGATCGGCCGCGTCGAGCCGAATCACGCCCAGGACGGCTTGTGCCGCCCTGGGCGAGCGTGTTTCCAAACGAGAAGAAGAAAAAGAAAAGAGAAAAGAAAAAAATGAGACCAGTCGTATTGATCATCCGCGATGGATGGGGCGTGAACGCATACCACGAGGGCAATTCCGTGGTGGCGGCGAAGACGCCTGTGATCGACCAAATCCGCGCGCGCTACCCGCATTGCCTGCTGGACTGCTGCGGCGAGGCCGTGGGACTTCCGGACGGCTACCAGGGCAGTTCCGAGGTGGGGCACCTCAACATGGGCGCGGGGCGCATCGTGGTGCAGGAACTGAAACGCATTGACGACGGGCTCTCCTCCGGTGAGCTTTTCAAGAGCCCGAAGTGGGCGAACCTGATGGAGAACTGGAAGAAGAACGCGAGCCAGCTGCATTTCTTCGGGCTTCTACAGGACGAAGGCGTCCACGCCCACCAGGAGCATCTCTTCAAACTCATGAAGCGCGCGCGCCAGGAGAATCCCGCCGGGAAGATCGTGGTGCATCCGTTCCTCGACGGACGCGACACGCCGCCGCGTTCCACGCTTGAGTACATCGCCCGCCTGAAAACCGAGATGGCGTCCGTTGGCAACTGCACGATCGGCACGGTCATGGGCCGCTACTACGGCATGGACCGCGTGAAGAACTGGACGCTCACCGACCTCGCCTACAACTGCATCGTGTCGTGCGAAGGCCGCAAGGTCGCAAGCGCCGAGGAGGCCGTGAAGGCGTCGTACGAAAACGACAAGACGCCAGACGGCACGCCGATGACGGACGAGTACATCCCCTGTTGCGTGGTGGATGGCTACGAAGGCGTGAAGGACGGCGACTGCATCATGCACACGAACTACCGCCAGGACCGCGCGATCCAGCTTACGCAGGCGTTTGTGTGCGCCGACTATGCGGGTAACCGCCACGCGCAACCCAAGGTCACGTACCTCGGCTTCACGCGCTACTGGGACGAGTTCGAGGACTACCTGCTCGGCGCGATGGGCGCGGGCGGCGGCATGGACAACCTCCTAGGTGAGGTCGTGTCGCGCGCCGGCATCAAGCAGCTGCGCCTTGCCGAGACGCAGAAGTTCCGTCATGTGACGAGCTTCTTTAACGGCAAGTCCACCACGCCCTCCGAAGGCGAGGACCAGGTGGAGGTGAAGAGCCGTTTCGACCCCGCCACGTTCGCGAGCCATCCGGAAATGGACGCCTACAACGTGACGGATGAACTCCTCAAGCGCCTCGAGAACAACCCCTACGGCTTCATCGTGGTCAACTACGCGAACTGCGACATGGTCGGACACACGGGCGATCCGAAGGCGGCCTCCAAGGCCGTTGAGGTGGTGGACGAGTGCATCGGCAAGATCATGCCCCGCCTGATGGAACTGGATGCCCACGTGCTCATCTACGCCGACCACGGTAACGCCGAGCAGATGGTCGACTACAAGACCGGCATGGTGAAGACCTCGCACACGCTGAACCTCGTGGACTGCTTCTACGTGGCGAAGGACGCGGCTGGTGTGCGCCTCACGCCGCTTGCGAAATTGAGCGCCGTCGCTCCGACCGCGCTGCAGCTGCTGGGCTTGCCCGTGCCGCCTGAAATGACCACGCCTTCGCTCCTCGCGGGCAAGGAGCCGTGGTCGAAGACCGCGCTCAACATCTGACGGAGGGATGCCGGGACGGTTGCAAGCGATGTGGCTGGCGTTGGCGCTTTTCGCGTCAGCGCCGCTTCTCGCGGCACCGTTGGTGGTGAATGATTCCTATCGTTCGCCGCGAAACAAGGAACGCCCTCTGCGCAAGGCCACGACCCTCATCGTGCTGCACACCACCGAGGCGCACGCGAAAAGTTCGCTCAACAAGCTGAGCGAGCGTGGCGAGGCCCACTACTGCGTTGTCGAGAACGGCACGGTCTACCGCATAGTCGACCACAACCGCGAGGCGTTCCATGCAGGACGGTCTATGTGGCAGGGCAAGGAGGACTGCGACGAGTTCTCCATCGGCATTGAGGTCGTCGGCCATCACGACCAGGCGGTCACGCTCCAGCAGCTTGAAGCGCTGAAGGAGCTGATCGCCCGCCTCAAGCGACTCTACTCGATCACGGACGCACGGGTCGTGTGCCATTCCCACATCGCATACGGAGCACCGAACGCATGGCATAAGAAGAAACACCGCGGGCGCAAACGTTGCGGAATGCTCTTCGCCATGCCGAGCGTGCGCGCCAAACTCGGCCTGACGGCGCGGCCAGCGTCTGACTCGGACCTTAAGGCGAAGCGCCTTGTGCAGGGAGACCCAGAACTCGCGGAAGTTCTCTACGGAAAGAACGATACCATGGCTGCCGTATACGGACGCCGACCGGCGCCCGTCGTGATGCGGGCAGCGCCAGCGAAACACCAAACGGCGGCGAAACCCAAGACGGCGGCGAAGCCGCCGCAGAAGCATCCGAAGCCCCAGATGGCGAAGACGCCTCCGAAGCCAGTGCAGAAACCTACATCACCGCCGAAGCAACAGCCGAAAATCATAGCCGTCAAGCCGCCGCCTGCGAAGCCGATAATTGCCGTGACGCCCGCTCCTGTAGTCAAGCCCGTGCCACCTCCAATTGTAAAACCAGCGCATCCCAAATTTGCGTCGCCGCCACCTAAGGAGTCGCCGCATCAGGAAGAGGAGAAGGGCGTCCTTGCCGACATTGGCGGGTTTTTCAAGAGCACGGCGAGGCTGATTGTTCCGAAGAAGAAGGTGAAGCCGCCTGCGCCAAGTGCGGACACTTCGCATCATCAGCCCGTCGTCGGCAGGAAACTTGAGCGTCCGCCGCAGATTCTCTCTCGCGACCCGCGCAACCTTGCGGCATTGGAGGCTATGCCAGGCTACGTAAAGGGCGGTCCCGTTAGCGAGGAAATCACGCCCTACAGCATTGCCGGCGCGGCCTGGCGCGCACCCACAACATACTACTACATGGGCGGACGCATTGTCACGGGCGACAAGGTGAACGAGAAGCTCATCGAGAAGGGCGCCTACATTTTCTACAAAAGCGATTCTTCTGAAAAAAGGTAAAATGCCCTCTTGCTAAGCGGCGTCCGATATGGTATCATATACGCCGTTTTCACCACGTTCGGGCGTGGCGCAGTGGTAGCGCAGTTGACTGTTAATCAATTGGTCGCTGGTTCGAATCCAGCCGCCCGAGCCATTAAAAAGTGCGTTTGAGCCAATAAAATCAAGGTTCAAACGCATTTTTCATGCCCGGAAGTCGTCAAGCCCGTTTTACCCTAAAATATCCCGATTTTCCCTATAAAATGCCGAGGGTAGTAACACGACTGCACAGGCGCGCAACGTGCATTAGAGCCAATAACCACAAGGGTGAAACGCACTTTTCGGCGTGCTCGGGAAATCCTCGGATGCAAGCACCTCGCCCGTCTCGATGTCGAATGATGCGCTCGTTTCCTTGTAGTATGCGTGAACGTGCGGTCGCTTGTGCTGTGCGCCACCTTCCTTGTTCATCTTCACTGAGATTTCGTCGAATCAGCATATCGTTGGCATTGTTCACTCCGTTCCGAGATGATGTCCCGCCGTCGGTCACGCCATCGCAAGCGCACCGTGTACGGGGGCTTTCCGCTTCTGGCCAATGGGCACGTAGGAGAGCACGAGGTCGAAGCCGCAGGCGCGGAGATACCTCGTCAGCGTCGCGACGGTGACGTTCTGCCCCCGCTCTATCCGATGCACGCTTGCGCGTGGGACGTTCATCCTACGCGCCACCTCGGCCTGTGACAGCTTGGCCTCCTGCCTCGCCCTGTGCATCGCCACCGTGGCGTTGTACTCGCGTTCCCATGCGGCGTATTGGTCCCAGAAACCGGGCTTACTCTGGATCTCCTCGTGACGGGCCTTGGTTTCTGCGAGCAGCCTCGCCCTGGTTGCCTGCTGCTCTGGTGTCATTTTCGTTTTCATAGTCCGTACTTCCTTTTCAGTTTGCGGGCGCGCTTGATTTCGCGCTTTGGTATGCCCTCGGTTTTCTTCTCGTACCCGTTCAATATCCAGACTGCCGTCCCGTCGTCGTATGCGTAGAAGAACCGGGCGTTTCCGCCCGTGCGTATGCGTATTGCGAACAGGTTCACCTCGCCCACCACCTTCTCGCCGTATGGCGCGGACAGCCGTCCGTCACGGGCAAGGCGGACGTAGATGTTCTCGTACTCGGCCTTTTCGCCGTCCGTCATGCCGTCGTAGAACGCCCTGCACTCGTCTGTTTCGATGATGTCTTTCATGGGTTGCGCCGATAGTGTATCATTTATGCTTACACCGCGCAAGTGGAAACGGCTGTCAGTTTTGACGGCGTTCGATGTACGCCTACGCCCTGTCGCGTTCCTCCAAAGTCAGGTCTCGACGCCCGAGCCATTAAAGGGGTTAGATGAAACGGAGAATGGCGGGGGTTACGTCTACGAGCGATTTCACATGTGCGCGGAAATCTTCTTCGCGCGGGCCGTAGGCGATGAAGGGAACAGGATTGCGCGTGTGGCCGCGCTCGTTCATCTCCTCAATGTTACCGTGGTCGGCCGTGAGCAGCACCGTAATGCCGGCGGCTCGCGTGAAGCGCACGAGGGCGGCGAGGAACCTGTCGTAGAGGCGCAGCACGGCGCAGGCGCGGCCGTAGTCCATCGAGTGTCCGGCGACGTCCGTCTGGAAAAATTCGTACAGCGTGAAGTCGTTGACGCGCGCGATGCCGAAGAGGTGAGCGGCAGCGTCCTCCGGCGTGATGACGGGGATCTCGGGATAGCGGTCCTGGATCGTCTCGCGCGTGAGGTCCTGCATTACCGCCGCGTCGTCGGTAAGGTCGTCGGTGGTGGACACCACCTCCGGCGCGGTGAGCGCCATGACGGTGGTGACGCTCTTGAAGCGGCGTGCGACGAGTTCGTCCGCCGACTCCACGAGGTAGGCGTCCGCGAAGCGCACGCGCTTGCCGCGCGCCTTGAGCTGCAGGAACAGGTTGTCCTCTTCGATCTTCTTCCGCAGCGACGGCCCCGGGAAACCCTCGCAGTGTCGGCCCATGAAGACGGGCGCGTTCACGCCCGTGAACATAGTGGCCTGTCCCGTGGCGGACTGTGGAAGCCCCGGCATGGAGAGGCAGGCGTCAATGGGGACGGCGTGCTGCGCGATGAGGCGGCACAAGGTGGGACAGACCTCGGGGTTGACGGGGTTGTCCGGTGCGGGGGCGCGCATGCCCACGCCGTCGATGAAGAGGAAGACGATTCTCAAAGACCGACAGCCTTCGCTTCCTTTTTGATTTCCACGAGGGCCTTCGGGTCGTCCTTGGCCTTTTCAAGCGCGGTGGCGTATAGTTTCTTCGCTTCGGCGAGGTACTTGGCCTCGTTCGCGGCGTCCTTGAGGTCGCGCGCGATTTCCGCGCACCGCATGAAGTTCTTCGCGATCACCCACTCGCGCGAGTAGATGATGCCGGTGGTGGGGTCGCAGTCCTCGAAATCCTTCTGCTCGTCGGACTGCATGAACTCGATGAACACCAGTAGCTGCCTGATGGCCTCTGCCTTCTTCCCCTCGTTGAACGCCTTGTGGTAGCGCAGCTTCGCGGCGGTTCCCTTGCACCAGCCGGGAGAGTGGCTGGGGAGTCCCTTTTCAAGCAGGTCGATTGCGCCGTCGTAGTTGCCGACGAGGAAGAACGCGTCGAGCCTGCGGTCGAGCATCGTCTGCTTGGCGTCGTCCGAGAGCTTCGGCAGCAGCGTGGCTGTGAAGTCGAGGATGTTACTGAGCATCTTGGTGTCGGTACCGTTCGAGAAGCCGATGATGGCCTCCTCGGCAAGCTGTCCGACGAGGTCCGGCGACACCGCCGTGGTGCGGCCGGGCTTGAACGAGACGAAGCTGTTTCCGTAGAGCGAGCAGAGGGTGCCCGTGTCCGCCAGTTTCTTCAGATAGGGGATCACGTCATTGGGGCGTCCCGGACAGATGTCGCGGAAGGTCTTGATGGCCGACTTGCGCGCGAACTGGCGGCACCGGCGCTCGACGGCGACTTGGCTGTTGGCGTCCTTAAGGCCGGCGATGAGCTTGTCCGCGTCCTCGAAGAGCATGTGGGCGGATTCCGCGTCGTCCTGGGCGCGCTTGACGGATCCGTCGAGGAACACGTTCAGCAAATTGCCCGGCACCTTCTCCGGGTCTTCGTCGATGAGCGTCTTCACCACGAGGGCGTTCAGCGCGCGCATGTTCTCGGTGGACACGGTGCTTTCCGCTATGCGGGGATACGTTGACGCAATGAGGCGGAGGATGAATTCGTCGGACGGCGGCGGGAATTCGGCCTTGCTGAATTCCGCCATCTCCTTTTCGCCGAAGCGAGCGCAGAACGCGCGCGAGGAGGCGATTTTCCGCAGGTAGGCGACGGCGTTTGCCGGATCCTCGCCGCAGAGTTTCTGGCTCGTCTGGTCGATCATCCGCTCCCCGAACGCCTGGAGGCGCTGATTGATCACGGTCTGCGCGTCCTCCGCCGGAAGCTTCGCGCGGAGGCGCCCGGCGTCGGCGATGAGCTGGCTGACCGCGGCGGCAGCGGTCTGCGCGCGCTCGAACGACGGTGCGAGGAGCGCGTCGATCAGCGCGTCGCGCACATCGGCGGAAATGCCATCTTCGGAGATGAAGTCGATTACGGTCGCCTCGAACGCGCGGACGTTCTGGGCGTTGGCGCCGTCGCCCATTAGGGCGGGCTGCATGTTTCGGACGAGTGCGCCGATAAATTCGGGGCGCACGGATGCGAGCGGGCTGGCGGGGACCGTCACCATCTTGCCGCCGAACTGGGCTGTGACGGTTTTCGTGGCGATGAGCTGCTTCAGGAATGGAACCACTAGGCTGGGCTGGTTCTTGCAGATGTCCTGGCTCGTCAGCTCGATCGCCTGCTCGCCGAATGACTGGAACAGTCGCAAGAGTTCCTGCCGTGCATCGTCATCTTCAACGCGCGCGAAGAAGTCCGCGCCGGCCGCGAACATCTCGGCGGCCAGTTCGGCGTTTCCCTGGGCGTAGGTGGCGAGGATGCCGAAGGACGCGCTCCACATCTCCCCGATCTCGCGGGGCGAGCTGCTCGGCACGAGCGCGAAGTGGTAGTAGGGGAACTGGAGCGACGTGCCACAGAGAAGGGTTGTCTTCCCCGGAAGGGACATGAGCTCGGCGAGCTTCGCGCGCGCGGCGGCGAAACCCTCGGCGTTCGTGACCACTCCTTGCGGCGCGGCCGCTTGAGGCTCGTCACCTTGCGGCGCGGCGGCGGGCGATGGTGCAGGGAGGTCCTGTCCGAAGCTGGCTCCAACGAGGGCCACTGCGGCGAGGGCTGTGGAAAGGCGTGTTTTTTTCATGTGAAGAGTTCCTTGTCAAGCGTTTGCCTATATTATAAGACGAAATGACATTTGACGCAAGAGGGAGAATTCGGTATTATACAGACTTTTCCGGCGGCGAAGGTTTTGCTCCGCACGCCAGAGAGGAGAACGAATGAAAGAAATTGGAGTTGGTATACTTGGATTCGGCACGGTTGGCGCCGGCGTGGCAGAGGGTCTGCTGCGCAACCGCAAACTGATGGCCGAGCGATTGGACGTGGACATCGTCCTGAAGCGCATCGCGGACCTCGACATCACGACGGACCGCGGCGTGCGCGTGGACCCGGACGTGCTCACCACGGACGCGCAGGCCGTGATCGCGGACCCGGACGTGCGCATCGTCGTGGAGACGATCGGCGGCACGGGCATAGCGCGCACGCTCGTCCTGGCGGCGCTCAACGCGGGCAAGGCCGTGGTCACCGCTAACAAGAAGCTGCTCGCCGAATGCGGTAAGGATATCTTCGACACGGCGAAGAAGAACGGCGTGGACATCTATTTCGGCGCGTCCGTGGGCGGCGGCATCCCGATCATCCGCAGCCTCCGCGAAGGTCTCGCCGGCAACGAGATCCTCCAGATCCACGGCATCCTCAACGGCACGTGCAACTACATCCTCACGCGCATGGAGAACGAGGGCAAGCCGTTCGACGAGGTTCTCGCCGACGCCCAGAAGCTTGGTTACGCCGAGGCGAATCCGTCCCTCGACATCGACGGCTTCGACACCGCGCACAAGGCCTGCATCCTCTCCGCCCTCGCCTACGGCTTCCAGCCGTCGCTCGACCAGGTGCAGATCGAGGGCATCCGCAACCTCTCCGGCATCGACGTTCGGTACGCCGCCGACTTCGGCTACCGCATCAAGCTCCTTGCCGTCGTCGCGCGTCACGACGCGGACATCGAGGTGGGCGTGCATCCCACGCTCGTGCCGTTCTCCCACATGCTCGCGAGCGTGAACGGCGTGTTCAACGCCGCGATGGTGCGCGGCGACCTCGTGGGCGACACGCTCTTCTACGGACGCGGCGCGGGACGCCTCCCCACGGCATCTACCGTCATCGGCGACATCGGCGACATCGCGCGCAACATGGCGCACGGCGAGACGCGCTACACGCGCGGCGTGCCCGAGTACGGCGAGGGAGCCACGAAGCTCCGCGCGCCCGGTGACATCGTGAGCCGCTTCTATCTCCGCTTTATGGTGGCCGACCGCGCCGGCAGCTTCGGCACGATCTCCACCACGCTCGGCAACCACGGCGTGTCGATCTCGGCCGCCACGCAGAAGGACGAGGACGGCGGCGGAACCGGCTTCGTGCCCGTGGTGGTGCTCACGCACCCCGCGCCCGCGAAGGCCCTCGACGCCGCGCTAGCGGAAATCGCCCAGGCCGGCGTCGTGGGCGAGACGCCCATCAGGCTCCGCATGCTCTAGACGCCAGTTCCGGGCAAAAACAAGAAGCCCCCGTCGAAAGACGGAGGCTTCTTGCTGTTTTGGCGGACGTGAATCAGGCTTCCGGCTTGGTCTTCCTGAGACCAAGGCCGCGGTCGCCTTCCTTCCACTGGCCGCGCTGCTGAAGCAGATTGACGCGCTCAAAACGCTTCAAGACGTTACGCTTGGACGTAATCTTGCTAGTTCCTCTCAGACTGCGATGCTGACTCATTTTTTTCTTCTCCTGTTCAAAAGCGGAGACAACAGTTTACCAAAATACGGTCCCGCACGCAAGGGGGAATGCTCAAAATCTAAAAATTGTGACTTTGTGCTTGTCTAGCGCGGCGTGTTATGAGATACTAGCGGGCGCTATGCAGAAGTGTCATTTGATCAAAGTATGTTTTTCCACGGCGTGGCTGGTCGCGGCCGGCTGGACATTCGCGGCTCCCGCCCCCATTCAGCGCGGTCCGCTCATGCGCGGCACGGCACCCGCAAAGGCTGCGCCTGCGCCTGCAAAGGCTACGCCTGTGAAGTCCGCTCCTCGGAGAAGCGGCGCTCTCGCCGCTTCGAATCAGGAAGCGACAGGAGTGTCGCTTCCCCGACGGGACCGCTCCTCAGGAGCGCCTACTCACGCGAAGAAGCCTGTGCCTGCGAAGGCGATGCCGCCGCAGGCGAAAAAGCCAATTCCGGTCAAGCCTGCGTCTGCTCCTGCGCCCATAGCCACGTCTTATGGCCCGCGAGCGCCTTATCGCGGCGCCATAGCGGTGGACGCCGATACGGGACGCATCCTCTTCTCGGACAACATGCGCACGCCAGGGTATCCTGCTTCCGTCACGAAGCTGATGACGTTCCTGCTTGTCTTGGAGGACATTCAGACAGGTCTCTACGGCCTGAATGACCGCGCCGTGGCGAGCCCGCTCGCGTCGTCGATGGAGCCTAGCAAGGTGGACATCCGTCCGGGACAGTCGATGACGATCCACGACCTTCTGCTCTCCATAATGGTGAAGAGTGCGAACGATGCGGCCGAGGTGTTGGCCGAACACTCGGCGCGTGCGCATCTGCGTCGGCGCGGCGCGCCATCCGACCTATCTCCTGCGGAGCTGTGCGCGGAGTTCGTCGCGCGCATGAACCATCGCGCAAAGGAGCTGGGCATGCACGATACGCGCTACGCATCGCCAAACGGACTTCCGCCTCCGCGTAGGTCGAAGCGTGGTTTTGACGTGTCGACGGCCGCAGATCTCGTGAAGCTCGGAAAGGTGCTGGTGCGCATGCCCAAGGCGCTTTCATATACATCCCGCGCGTCTTGCACCGTGACGGACGGTTCCGGCAAGACCCTGACTCTCGCGGGGCACAACTACTTCATTCCGGGCAACCCTGATCCGAAACGCCTCTGTACGCCATTGCCCGAGTGCGACGGACTCAAGACCGGCTACACGTCCGCGTCCGGCTGCTCGATCATGCTCACCGCGCACCGCAACGGCAGACGCGTGATCGTGGTGGTGCTGGGCAGTGCCGGACGCCACGAGCGCGAGAAGGCCGCCGGCCATATCCTCCGCGACGCACTAGACGCCATCTCCATTTGGTAGTGGTGGCGTAGTGGGCGGAACCCTAGCGCAGGTCGGTGATCTTGGCTCCAGGAAGCACCTTGAGCAAATTGTTTAGCTTGTCGTCATCGAGAATCTTCTGCCGCTCTTCTGCGCTTAGCTCCGGTTTCGGCGGAGTTTGAGGCTTTTGCACGGGCGCAGCTTGAATCGGGGTGGCGGGCGCAACCTGAGTCGGGGTGGCGGGCCTCTGGCCCGCAGATGCTGGCGGCACCACCGGTGCCGCCGCTCCGCCCTGCCCCGCCGCCAACTCTCGCACAGCCTTCAGCACCTCCTCGATCGACGCCACCGTCGCCACACGTGCGGCGCGCAGGAGCGTCATCTCGATGAGCGTGCGTACGCTCAGCACGTAGCGCAGCTTGTCCTGCATCTCGGCGAGCTGGTCGGTGACGCGGAAGAGACGCGAGGCGGGACAGAGCTTCGCCTGTTCCTGCAGGACCTTGACCTGGTCGGGCGTGGCCTCGATCCCCGCGGCGTTGCCGCCGAGCGTCTGGCACACGAGGAGGTTGCGGAAATGCTGCATCAGCTCGCCCGCGAGGCGGCGCATGTCTTTGCCCGCCGAGTCGAAGCTCTCCACGGCGCGGAGAATGGCGGCGGCGTCGCCCGTGAGGATGGCGCCGGCGAGGTCTTCCAGCGACTTGCGCGAGACGAGGCCGAACACGCCGAGGGCGTCCTCTTCGGTGATCTTCTCGCCCGTGAACGCGATGAGCTGGTCGAGCGACGAAAGTGCGTCGCGCATGCCACCCTCCGCGCCGCGCGCGATGGCGAGGAGCGCGTCCTCGGTGGCGTCGATTCCTTCCTTCTCGCAGATGTAGCGGAGGCGGGCGGCGATCTGGTGCGTCTGTATGCGCCGGAGGTCGAAGCGCTGGCAGCGGGAGATGATCGTGGCGAGCAGCTTGTCACCCTCAGTCGTCGCGAAGATGAAGCGCACGTAGGGCGGCGGTTCCTCTAGGGTCTTGAGGAGGGCGTTCCACGCGGCGGGGGTGAGCATGTGGCACTCGTCGACGATGAAGATCTTGTACTTCGACGAGGCGGGCTTGAATTGGACGCCCTCGATGATCGGGCGCACGTCCTCTACCTTGTTGTGCGAGGCGCCGTCGAGCTCCGTGACGTCGATGGAACGCCCCTCGGCGATCTGTCGGCAGCTCTCGCACGTGCCGCAGGGCTCCACGCCGTTCGGGGTGGGACAGTTGATCGCCTTCGCGAAGATACGCGAGAGCGTCGTCTTGCCGATGCCGCGCGAGCCGACGAAGAGATAGGCGTTGGCGATGCGCCCGGAGGCGATCGCGTTGCGGAGGGTGCGCGTGACGTGTTCCTGTCCCACGACGTCGTCGAACGTCTTGGGGCGGTATTTCAGCGGCAGCGCGATGTGGACCTGATTTTCGCTCATGGTCACTAGTATACCATACCCTTGCCGAAACGGGGAGGAGTGTGATATATTATCCGCATGGAAAAAATTGCAATTGTCGGTTTCGGCTTCATGGGCCGGTTGCACTACGGGAACTGGAAACGGATTCCCGGCGCTCGCGTTGTCGCGATCTGCGACGCCAATCTCGCGCAGTTCCGCGATGTTTCGGACGGGAACATCGCGGGCGTGGACGCCTCCACCGACTTCACGGGCATTGACCTATACGACGACATGGGGAAGATGCTTGCGGCGGGTGGATTCGACGTCGTGGACGTCACGCTTCCCACGCCGCTCCACCCGGAGGCGACGGTCGCCGCGCTGAAGGCCGGCTGCCACGTGCTCTGCGAGAAGCCGATGGCGCTCGACGTGGCGTCCTGCGACCGGATGCTCGCCGCCGCGAAGCGCGCGAGGCGGACGCTTCTCGTGGGCCACTGTCTCCGCTTCTGGCCCGAGTACGCGGCGCTCAAGAAGCTGATCGACTCCGGCAAGTACGGCAAGGTTGTGGCGGCGGAGTTCTCCCGCGTCACGCCGCCGCCGGACGGCAAGGGCACGCACGGCTGGTTCTTCGACGAGAAGAAGTCGGGCGGCTGTCTCCTCGACCTGCACATCCACGATGCGGACATGGTGCGCTTCCTCTTCGGCCCGCCGAAGGGCACAGACGCCGTGGTACACCGTCGCGCCGGCGGGCTTCTCGACCACGCACAGGTGCGCTACGCCTACCCCGACAAGGTGGTGACGGCGACCGCCTCGTGGGCCGTCTCGAAGACGCACGGGTTCGAGGCGTCGTTCCGCGTGGTGCTTGAAGATGCCACGGTCGTGTTCGACGCGAAGCGCGCTGCGCCGTTCATGGTCTATCCGCAGAAGGGGAAGCCGTATGCGCCGAAGGTTTCCGCGCGTTCGGCCTACGAGGCCGAGCAGCGCTATTTCCTCGACGTCGTGCGGGGACGAGCCGTAAAGCCTATTCTCTCTGCCCGCGATGCGCGCGATGCCGTTGCGCTCGTGAAGTCACTAGTCTGAAAGCTCTGGGTGTGGCATTATGCGTTTTCTTTCCTTAATATTGCTTCTCGCCGTCGGACTCGGCGCGGCGTGGGGCGTGTGCCGTTTTGTGACGCCGCGTTACGAGGCCCGGTGCGAATGCGAGGTCGCTTTCGGACACCAGGCCGAGGGCGGGTTCGAGGAAAACCTCAACACGCGCCTCGAGGTATGGCGTGCGGAACTGGCCAGAGAGCTTGCGGGCGCGGAAATAGAGCGCGTGCCGAGGTCGCGTCTCGTCTCGGTGACCGCGCGCGGGGCGAGCGGCGAAGACGTGGCGGCGCGCGCCAACGCCGCCGCGGAGGCGCTCGTTGCGTACACGGAAAAGGCGAACGCGTCGCGTTTCAGCAAGGCCACTACGCAGATCAGCGCGGAAGTTGGGCGGCTGCGTGAGGCTGACGAGCGCATCACGCAGAAACTGCTTGCGTTGCGTACGGCCAGCGCGACTGACGCGCAGGCTTCGGAGCGGCGTCTACTCGAGCAGAGTCTCGCGCAGGCCACCGCCAACATCCTCGAACAGGAGAAGCGCGTGCGGGAGGCCGAGACGTTGGCGAGTTTCATGGAGGTGGCGCGGACGCGTCCTGGAGACCTTGGCGCTTTTCCGTCGTCGGTGCCAAAGGAGTCGGAGGTGCGACGCTCCCACGCCGCATGGTCCGCCGCGCGGAGCCGCCTTGCCAACCTGCGCTCCAAGTACACGGAGGAGCATCCTGAGGTGGAGATTGCGAAGAAGATGCTGGTCTCGACGGCGAAGCAGTTCGCGGACGTGGTCGTGGGGGCGTCCGCCGTGGCGGACAGCAACCTGATGGCCGCCCAGAACCAGCTGAAGGCGTTTCGCCGCACGGCCAGCGGCCTGCGCGCCGAACTGGAGGGAATGAGTCTCCGCGCGACCGAGGCCAGCGGCGGAATCGAGCGACTGCAGGAAGAGAAGAGGGTCACGCGCGAGATGTACGAGGAGGCGCTGAAGAAGGAGAACGAGATGCGCGTGGCGGCCGGACAGGATGCGGACCACGTTCGCGTGGTGCGCGCGGCGTCCGTGCCGTCGAAACCCGTATTCCCCGATTCGCGCATCGCATTCGCGGTAGGCGGCGGACTGCCGGTGCTGCTGTGGATTCTGTGGGGGATACTCTGGCCCTCGGCGCCCCGTCACCGCCACCGTCACCACCACCGCAATTTCCATACTGGAAGCACGGACGGCGATTTGGTATAATCTTCCCCGTATCTGAAAGGATTTGCAAGATGAAATACGACAAGAACCATGCGCTTCTCGAAACGCGCATTCCAGGCCTTCCCCCGCCGAAGAGCGGGAAGGTGCGCGACGTGTTCGACCTCGGCGACACGCTCCTGATGGTGGTCACGGACCGCATCAGCGCGTTCGACGTGATCCTCCCGTGCGGCGTGCCGGACAAGGGCAAGGTGCTCAACCAGCTCTCGCTCTTCTGGCTCGACTTCCTCGGCATGAAGAACCACCTCGTCACGGCGGACGTTGACCAGTATCCCGCCGCGCTCCAGGGCGTGAAGGACGACCTGCGCGGACGCTCTATGCTCGTGAAGAAGGTGAACATGGTGGAGGTGGAGTGTATCGCGCGCGGCTACCTCACCGGCAGCGGCTGGAAGGAGTACCAGAAGTCCGGTACGGTTAACGGACAGAAGCTCCGCGAAGGTTACCAGAACGCCTCCAAGCTCGACGAGGTGCTTTTCACGCCCACCACGAAGGCGGCGATCGGCGACCACGACGAGGCGATCAATTACGCGCAGACTGAGGCGCTCGTGGGCGCGGACACGGCGAAGCGCCTCAAGGACGCCACGATCGGCCTCTACACGAAGGCGGCGGACTACGCGCTCAAGCACGGCATCATCATCGCGGATACGAAGTTCGAGTTCGGCAAGGACGCGGACGGCTCGCTGATCCTCGCGGACGAGGTGCTCACGCCCGACAGTTCCCGTTTCTGGCCGCAGTCTTCCTACGCGGTGGGCGCGAACCCGCCGTCGCTCGACAAGCAGTTCGTGCGTGACTGGCTTGATTCCATCCACTTCAACCACCAACCTCCGGGGCCTGTGCTTCCGGACGACGTGATCGCACGCACGCGCGAGATCTACGTGAAGGCATACGAGGAGCTGAGTGGAAAGAAGCTGGTCTGAGGAGGCCCGTGCGGCGCTTGACGCCTATCCGTGGAAGAACCCCGCGGACAAGGCACGCGCCGCGCGCGAGGCGGAACTCGTGAGTTTCGGCGAGTCCGTGGAGGTCGCGGATCTTCCGCTTGCGGTGCGGCGCTGGGCGGCGAAACTCTCACGGCCGCGCTTCGTCTGGAACGGCGAAAGCTGGCAGGAGATCCATGCGGCCTTTGAGAAAGCGATTCTGGAGCAGGTGCTCAAACGGGCACGCGGCAACGTCTCGGCAGCCGCGCGTCTGTTGAAGACGACGCCGAGGGTGATTTCATACAAAGCAAAAAAGAACGGAGTTAGTTATGGGATTCTTTGACGGAATCAAACAGGCCATGCAGATGCGCAGCGAGGCTAAGAAGCTTCAGGCCGAAATCGAGAAGATCACGGTGGAGTACTCCAACGGCGGCATCACGGCCACGGCACGCGGCGACATGACGATCACGTCGATCAAGATCGCGCCCGAGACGTGGGCCGAAGTCGTTTCCGGCAAGAAGGAGCGCTTCGAGACCATGCTCTTCAACGTCATCAGCGGCGCGCTCAAGAACGTCAAGAAGGCGACGCAGGAGCAGATGGCGAACATGATGAAGTCCGGCGGGATGTCGGGCCTCTTCGGGCAGTGATGCTCGCGCCGATCGAAAACCTCGTGCGGAACCTCGGCCGCCTGCCCGGCCTCGGCCGACGCAGCGCCGGACGCGCCGCGCTTGCGCTCGTGCGCGAGCCGGAGCGTCTGCTTGAGCCGCTTGTCCTCGCCCTGCGCGACGCGCAGACGAACGTATGCGCGTGCGCGCGCTGCGGCGCGTTCACGGTGCGCGGCGAGGATCCATGCGCGCTCTGTACGGACGCGACGCGCGACGGCGGCGTGGTGTGCGTGGTGGAGGAGGCTGCGGACGTCGTGACGATCGAGTCGTCCGGCGCGTTCCGCGGACGTTACCACGTCCTCGCCGGCAAGCTCTCCCCCGTACGCCACTGCGGCCCCGACAAGCTCCGCATCGCCGAGCTGAAGGACCGCATCGCGCGCGAGGGGTTCGGCGAGGTGCTCCTTGCGCTTTCGACGGACATGGAAGGGGACGCGACGGCCGGATACCTGGTGGAGACTCTGCGCGAGTTCCCCTCCACAAACGCGCCCGTGAAGGTGACGCGTCTCGCCTTCGGCCTGCCGGCCGATTCTGGCGTCGCGTATTCAGACCCCCTCACGCTGCGGCGCGCAATCGTCCACCGCTGCCCCGCATAAGCATGAAAAAACCGCCCGACTAAGCCTCGGACGGTTCAAAAAAAATGGGGCAAGAGACGGGGCACGATGGCAAGACGGGGGTTTTATGCGCTCTTTTTTACGCGGCTTTTTCATATTTCGCCGTATGTCGCAAGCGCGAAAGTACCACACCCGTTTTTCTCTGTGCGCGCGCGTGGGTGGACGTGCGCGCGGTCTGATCTGTTTCGTTTTCATGCCGCGTATTATAGCATAATTAGCCACGCATGGGCGGCACATTTGCCGTCCATGAAAAAATTATGATTTTGTGCTTGCGCGGTGATAATCACCGTGGTATACTTTGCGCCGAAAGCCCCAAAAAGGGCAAAACAAGAGAACCAAAAAAACAGGAACCGACAATGCCAAGTCAGAGAAAAAAGAGCAAGGCCATGATAGGCGGGTACGTCCCGAAAGAATTGGCCGAGGCGTTCAAGGCCGCAGCGAAGGCGCGCGGCATGACTGCCAAGGACTTGCTTGAAGAGCTGGTGCGGCAAGAAGTCAGAAAGGACAACAACGATGAACAGTAATTCAGAGACCGCCGTGCAGAGCGCGTGCGATTTTGGCACGGGGAAGATTACGGAGTTGCTTACCTGTGAACTGGAGCATGACGATCTCGTTGCCTTCGTCGAGAAGTGCAAGGCAGACGGCGTGTCCGTCGGCGAAAAGCTGGCCCAACTGATTCAGTTTTTTTTGGCCGGAGGTGATAATCACCTCTTGAAGAAGTCCGCATAGGCCGATGATTTCTTTTTGCCAAGAGGTGATAATCACCCGAAGGCGAAGTAAACAACAACCAAAAAGGAGAACCAACAAATGAAAGCGAAACAGACAACAGAGACAATCCACATCGCGCCGCCGAACATCAAAACGGGCGTAGTTTGGATCAAGGGCACCGCGCCGCTTGTAGTTCACAAGTTCAGCGACAAGGCAAAGAACATGATTCGCGCCAAGCAAGAGGCAGGGCCCACCGCGAACACGAAGAAGAAGCGCGAGGCGAAGGACTTTACGGAGGTCTTCAATGGTGCCCGGCACATCAGCTTCGATGGCTGGGACGGCATACCCGCCCCCGCGTTTCGTAGTGCGTGCATCCGCGCCTGCACCCTCGTGGGCTTCAAGATGACGATGGCGAAGATGAGCATTTTCATCGAGGCCGACGGGTTCGACAACACGGAAGGCACGCCGCTCGTGAAGATCTACGGCGGAGAGCCCCGGCAGCTCGAAAGCATGGTGCGTCTCGCTACTGGCGTGTGTGACATTTCCGTGCGCCCGCAATGGCTGGAGTGGGGCGCGTGCCTGCGCTTTCGGTATGATGGCGACCAGTTCACGGCAGAGGACGTAATCAACCTCGTTCACCGCGCGGGGTTGCAGGTCGGCGTGTGCGAGGGGCGGCCCGGCTCGACCAATTCAAACGGGTGTGGCTGGGGCACGTTCGAGATCAGCGACGAAGAGACCGTCCGCGCGCTCGACGAGAAGGGCGGTGCGAAGTGACGCAGTTGGAGGCGTTGAAGGAGATCGCAAAGAGGGACGGAGGCTTACTCCGTCCCCAAGCGGTCGTCGATGCGGCGAGGCCGGAGAGTTCGCCATTGCACGGCGCGTTCTGTTGGGACAACACGGAGGCGGCGAACAAATACCGGCTCTTGCAGGCGCAACAGATCATCCGCTCGTTCCGCGTCGAGGTGGTGTGCAACCGCACGAAGATCGAAGTGCCGGTGTTCATCGGCGTGTCGAGCGACAGGACGGAGGGCAAGGCGGAGAATCCGTACAGGCTCGCGGTCGATGTCGCAAAAGACACCGACCTTCTCGCGATTGCGGAGCACGACGCGCTGGAACAGTTGCAAGGGCTTCGCAAGAGGCTCAGCTACTTGAAACGGCTCGATGACATCTGGGCGGCGATTGACGCACACGGAAAATAATGATGCTCGTTTGCGCTGACATATTCGGCAGGCATGGACCGGCAAGGCGCGTCGGGGCACGGCGTGGCTCGGCAGGCAGAGTTATGCTTGGTAGTGTGATAATTGGCAATGCGCTGCGTGGTGTGGCATGGTTCTGCATGGCAGGTCTTGCACGGAACGGCGATGTGACGCATGGCGAGGCGATGCTTGGTTGGGCAGGCAATGCAAGTCAAGGCATGGACTGGCACAGCGTTGAAGGGCAGGCACGGCGGTGCAATGTCGAGCAATGCACGTTTTTGCGCGGCAGGCAGAGTTGGGCTATGCTCGGCGCAGCGGTGCATGGCACGGCGCGGCTCGGCTGGTCATGGTACGGATATGTACGGCTATGTTCGGCGAGGCTGGCATTGTTCGGTAAGGACGTGTGCGGCAGGGCAGGGCGGTATTTGGCTAGGCGAGGCTGGCGTGGACGTGTTCGGCTTGGCGCGACTTTGTGCGGTCGTGCAGGCACGGCGACGGGGACAGACCCGTGGCGGCTCGGAGAGACGAGCGGATTTTCAACAGACAAGGAGGCAGTATGCCAGAAACAGTAGACATCCTAATTCAATTCACGCTTGCGCCGTCGCTCGTGACGCTTCTCGACGAGCGCGCGCGGCAGAACGACCGGACGCGCTCGGGCGAGCTGCGGGCGATAGTCAAGGCCGCGCTCGGCGTGACGGCTGACAACCAGCCGGAGGCGTGACCATGCGCAACCGCACTATCGACAACCCCGCGACGGGCGAGGCGGAGAGCCTTTACCCCGTATGGGCGACGAAGCGCACCATCCGCGAACTGCTCGGCGTCTGCGACAAGGTTCTCTACCTTCTCGTGGCGGACGGCGTCGTGGCGTTCGTGAAGACCAGCGAGGCGCAGCAGGCGGGCGCGCTGTACTCGTTTCACGACGTGCTGGCGTGGATGAACGGGCGCGCCAAGCGCAACCCGCCGAAGGCGCGGAGGACGGCATGAGAACGGAGGCGAGATACACGGTCAGCACGCGCGACGTTCGGCGCGCAAGGGTGCGCGAGATCGCGCTTGACATCCTTGCCGGGCTTGCGTGGCTCGCCGTGTCTGCGCTCATCGCGTTCATCTGCTGTGCCGCAAGCGGCTACCATTGGGAGTGAGCCATGGACGAAACAAGCATGAGCAAGTACCAGCGCAAGCAGCTCGCCAAGCGGCGCGGCACGTGGAACCAGCCCGAGGCGCAGGTGGCCCTGTCGATCATCGCCAACTTCGAGCGGCGGGATGCGCAGAAGGGCGCGCCGCAGGCTCCGAAGGCGAAGAAGCCGAAGCAGGCACCGCCGCCGCCGAAGGGCCTCATCCACCCGCTGGGCGACCTCCCGCAGCGCATCGCCGACGCCATGGACGCGGCGTTACAATCGCTCTGTGCGGCGCGCAGCCTGTGCGACGAGGCGTACAACGCCGCCGGGCGAGGTCGGCAGCAGGCCGAGTGCCTGTCCATCATCGGCTTCATCGACGCGCAGGTGATGCGCCTTGCGGGCGTGTCGGGCCGTGCCGCGAAGATACCGAACGCAACAAGCACGGAGGCGCGGACGGCATGAAGATTTGCGGAATGCTAACTAATCCCGATCTCCTCAAATCGGGCGTGCGCGACGTGGGCGGTGCGGTTCCGCAAAGGGTAGGTATGACCCGATTTCATGCCGCACATCGTCTTGGAAATCGCGTAAGCGAGCGCGCAATGCTCGCATGGGCCGGAGCGGGCGTATTCGCTGACGCGGCGCGCGGCCCTGTTCATCTTACACCCATAGCGCGGGGGCTGTTGGGAATACAAGTACCGCGTAGGCTAGAGGCGACGCATGGACGCGCGTTGAATGACCATGCAAAGCGTGATGCCGAATGGGCCGGTTGTGGCCTTGCACTCGGCTTGCCCTGGAGGGCCGATGGCGCGATCAACACAGAGCGCGCACCACAACGTAACTGGCAGGGGTGGGGGTACACCCTTAGCCCACAAGCTACTAAAACCCAAGACGGGCCCCGCCTGTGTCCCGGCATACCCGACAGGCTCATTTTGAAAGCAGAAAGGAACAGACCATACATCGGCAAATGATACTTCCCCGCCACGTCGGCGGGGGCAAAGGAGAACCACAACATGAGCAAAAACACACCAACAGGCAAGGCGTCCGCTCCGCCACCGGAGCAGGAGCCGAACGCCGCGATGGAGCAGGCCAAAGCCGACCTTGCGGCGGCGCGCGCAGCGAAGAACGGCGGAGGCATCTACTCCCAGCTCGTCGAGGCGCAGGCGGAATTCGCGTCCATCAAGCGCGACCGCACCAACCCGTACTTCAACAGCCGATACGCCACGTTCGAGGCCATCGTGGAGGCCACGCGGCCCATCCTCGCGCGGCACGGGCTGGGCTTCATCCAGTCTGCGCTCGGCGATGCGCTCGTCACCACCCTGTTCAACGGGGCGGGGCAGACCGTTGACAGCACGGTGCCGTTTGTCCACGGCGAGAAGGCGACCCCGCAGCAAATCGGGAGCGCGCTTACCTACGCGAAGCGGTACGGCATCGCGTGCGCGCTCGGCATTGCCATCGAAGAGGACGATACTGACGATGACGGCAACCGCGCGAGTGCGCAGCCCTCCGCCATTCGCAAGAACACAAACACACCCAAAAAACAGGAGATACCTGATGTCTGAAGTAATAGATCCAGAGGTCATGCCGGAAGAGCAGACCGAAACGCGCGTTGCCATCGCTGGCAACCTTGCGTCCATGATTGCGAGCGTCGCAGAGTACGCCGAGAAGCGCACGCGCGGCGCGACCGAATGGCTGGAGGCCCACGCGGGAAGCGTCACGGCGGCGAACGTCGCCGAGGCGAAGAAGCTGCGCACCTCCGTCAACTACGCGGAGAAGGACGCCGGCGATAAGCGCAAGGAGATCCAGCGCGCCGTCGCCGAGGCCCTTGCCGCGACCATCCAGCCGCTCGTCGATGCGGAGAAGCACGCCAAGGGCGTCTCGTCTCAGCTCAAGGCCGCGATCGACGCGCTGGACACCACGCCGCGCCTCGTCGCTCCGCATTACGTGGAGATCGTGTGCGACCAGTTCCAGTGGTCGAAGATCACGAAGGCGCTTGCGAAGGAGACGGCGTCCGCCGGTTCGTTCTGCGAGCTCGACCCGGCGTGGGTCAAAATCCCCAAGAACTTGAAGAGGGGCGAGGTGCCCGTCTGATAGACAACAAGCAACAACGCAACAACAACCAGTAAAAGAAGGAATCAGTAAGATGAAATACGAGATCAAGGGCCGCGTGCTCGCCGTGGGCGAGACCAAGGCATACGGAAACAACGGCTTCGAGAAGCGCGAGATCGTGGTCGATTGCGCGCCGCCCCAGGCGCGTTGGAACAACCCCCTCCCGTTCGTGCTCTCGAAGGAGCGGTGCGCGCTCGGCGACGGCATTGCCGTTGACGACGAGGTGACTATCCAGTTCGCGCTCAACGGGCGCGAGTGGAACGGGCCGAACGGCGTGCGCTACTTCATCGACCTCTCCGTGCTTTCGATCACGAAGGACGGCGGCGAGGGCGCGGGCGACGGAACGGACGGCGGCGAGACGTACGCGCACACGGCGCAGGGCGCATGGTCCGCGTGGTGCAAGCTCCGCGACCCGAAAGACGCCAAGGGCTTTGCCGCGTTCATCGGACAGACCTGTCCGATTGTTGTATCCACCGCGAAGGCCAAGGGCATGAAGTTTAGCCAGGTGGCGAACGAGGAGGACTGGTCGCACATCATCGACGCGCTGACTGGTGCGAACGCGGAACCGGCTGCCGACGACCCGGAAGCGTTGCCGTTCTGAGGGCGCGAGGATTGAATAACTTCCTCCGCGCGGTTCTGGTCGCCCTATGGTAGGGGTTCCGCGGGACCGCGCGGGGGATTCAACAACCCCCAAAAAAACGAAAGGCCAAACAAATGGACAACGAATTCCCCAAGGAAATGAAGATCACCCCAGGAGGTGAAGAGGCGTGCGCCCGCATGAGGCTGTTGCTGAAACGTGCGCAGGACACGATCGAGAGAGCGCTACGCGATGACGCGAATGCGTGCATGAGCGGCGACAACCCGTACCGCTTCCTGTCGGCAGCGGTGTTCGTTCTGCGTGAGATGATGCGCCCGAAGGTGGGGACGCTCGCCTTTCTCACGGAGATCACGAACTACTACTGCAAACACGAACCAAGGCTTCGGCTGATGCCGGAGAACGAGAAGCCCGACGAAGCGCCGCAGGCCGAGCAGAAGAAGCCCGAAGTGTTCCACACGCCGAAGGAAATCATCGACTTCGTGACTGAGAACCCGCCGCTCCACATCCCGCCCGCAGCCGAACCGCTTGACCTGTCCGCGCCGAAGATCCGGCGGGGCGAGGGTCATGCGTGGGCGGACGTTAAAACCGACACCTGCGGCATTCGCCGGGGCAACGGAACCGTGCGCGCGTGGGCTATCAGGGAGAACGCGGGCATTGAGGTGTTCACGAAACAGCTGTTCGCGGACGGCAAGCCGCAATCCTCCTGGACGTTCACCGGCACGGTGGATTGCGAGAAGATGATTTTCGGCATGATCATCGGCGGGCGCAACAAGGCCAACCAGATTGCCCGCTTCATTCGGAACGGTCTTTTGGCATCGCGTCTGCGCCTGAAGCACAAGAGGATGAACCGGAAGGCGCGCGAGGATGCCTCGTCCAACGCTGGCGAGAAAGGAGATCTGTGCCATGAGGTCTAATGGCGAAATCGAACGCGACGCGCAGATCGTCACGTTCCTTCGCCGCTGCGCGGTCGCCCTGGAGGCGATCGCCGGCGCGCTGAAGGCTGGCGTCGAAGACGACGTGATGGACATTCCGTACGAAGAAGTCGGGGAGGTGCCTAATGCCTGACGAAGTGAAGAAGATCGTGCTGGCCGCGCTCGACAAGGGCCGGGCCATGCGGGACGCGCAGAAGGCGTACTTCATGTTCCGGACACAGGAGAAGCTCACGGTAGCAAAGGTCCTCGAACGCGAATTCGACGAAGCCCTTGACGAGGCCGCCTACGCGCTTCGCACGGGCACCATGAAGCCGAAACAGGGGGAACTGCCGTTATGAGCTTTTCCGTGCGATCACGCAACAGGTCAAGCGGCACGCGCACATGCTCGACCTGCATACACGACGGCCAATGCGACGGTCTGCCGCATTGCGGCGGCGGAAGCTGGAGCGACGCCTACACCGATTGCGCGCAATGCGGCGAGCGGTTTAGGTACGAGGACAGCGACTGGGAGAACGAGGACGGGCAGTTATTCTGCTCCGAAGAATGTCTGAACGAGTGGGAGCACGACCACGAGGCCGAGAAGGAGGGCGGCGAAGATGGCGAGCGAGATTGAGCTGAAGCCGTGCTCGTTCTGCGGCGGGAAAGCTGAAATGGTAAGCGACTTCGATGACGAGCACTATGTGTACTGCACCGGCTGTAAAGGAGGCTGGAAGACAATGGAAACTCCCGAGGAAGCCGCCGCCGCGTGGAACAGGAGGGCGAACGATGAGTGAGAGCGAACAGGACAGGCGCGAGACGCTGGCCGACATCGTAGCGGAGATGCGGACGCGAAGCCGCGAAGTCAAGGAGGCTTTTGGCGGAAGGCCCGACGGCGTGGAAAACATGCTGGACATTTGGGCCGACCGCATAGAGGCTGCGGCGAAGCGGGTGGTCGTTTCCAAAACGGAAACAACCACTGTCGGCAACGCGGCGGCGATGCGCGATGCGCTGGTACGATGCGATGCAATAGCGCAGTTGCCCGAAGTGCGCAACGAGCAATCGATCAAGGATATGCGCAACATCATCAAACACGCCCTCTCCGCGCCCGCGAGGAACTGCGACCTGTGCGACTCATACGGCGACGCAATACGCGCGTTCGAGGACACCGAGGACGCAGAGGAATACGAGGATATGGCAGAATGGCTCCTCGCCCCGGCGGAGCGGAAAGGAGAAGGCGATGGAAAATAAAATGATGGCAATGCGCAGGGCGTTGCGCGATGTCTCGCGGGTAGCAGAAGAAATGACACGCGGGACGATAACAGGGGAATCCGTTGATAGGAAAACGGTAGATACGTGGGCTAAGCGGTTATGTGAAATAATCTCGCGAGACCTTGCCATCCCATTGCGCAACTGCGACGTGGGCACGGCTGATGAACAGGACGCGCGTTTCAGCAAGTTCTGCGTTGAGAAACGCAGCGGAAGTTGCTCGGGTTGCCCGGACGCCGTTGGGGGCTTTACCGTGGCGAACGGCATCCGCGAGTGCGCGCTAGTGTGGGCGCAGACGCCCTACGAGGCGGAGGAAGGAGCGGGGAAGTGAATGCAAGAGAATGTCCGTGTGACGAATGCAGAGAATATCTCGGATGGAATCATGTGCGAAGGCCTGATGGAGTTTGGATCGACCGTCCGTGGTGCGGAAAGTTTAACGGAGATTCCAAGAGCCTAGGTCGTGCGAGAAATGGGAGGCAGACAATGCGGACTGAAAACGAAATCGAGTTGATTCCGTGCCCGTTCTGCGGCGCGGAAGTGAGCATGACCGCCGGGCGGCCGGTGCCTGGGATGTTCCCGGCGCGGAGCTACACCTTCACGCATCCGGCCGGTGACTGCGTGGTGCGGCGGCGCGTCGTGTTCGTGAACCTGCGCGAGGCCCGCGAATGGGCCGCCGCGTGGAATCGGAGAGCGAAAGTCTAAGGAGAAGACGAATGAAGAAACTGTTTCTGAGAATGCTGCTTGCGATACTCGCCGGGATGGTGGGCGTCGTGACAATGCCGTTGTGGCCCGTGATTTTTGCGGCCCTCATCTGGAACGACTTCGACGACGAGGGCGAGCCATGAGTGCGAACGACGAAATCAAGCTGGAGCCGTACCCGTTCTGCAAGAGCGCGGTCGTGACAATTGGGCGTTCGCACGTTCGCGGCGCCCGCGTGGGCGCGTGGATCCATTACGGAGTGTGCGGAAACTGTGGCGCACGCGGCCCGACGACGGACGAAAATGGATTCTTCTACCTGACGCCGCAGGCCGCAGCTGCGGCGTGGAATCTAAGGAGGGCCGCACTATGAGTTGCGTCATCCGTGACGGGCAGATCGTCGAGGACTTCGGGTGCATTCCAAACGACTTGCCGACTTCTGCATACCTGGAGAAGTACGGCGCAAAAGCCGCAATCATCTGGCCGCTTGTTGACGTGAAGACGTGCAAAGACATTCCGGCAGACTATCCGGGGCCGATGTGCGTTCCTATCACGTTCCTTGACAAGATCGGTCGAAACGACGGCGAGAGCGGATTCCTGATCGTCGGCAAGATGCACCACGGCGTGCTGGAAAACGGCAAGCGTCCGTTCCAAAAATTGATCGTCATCAACACGGCGCTCCGTGCGCGCCTCGCCGGACAGGAGGGCGCGTGATGAGCAGCACGATGGAGATGTGGGACGATGCCCTGCCGTTCTGCGGAGTTGTCGCGGACATCAAGTGCAAAAGGTGCGGGCGAACAATCCGCAACCCGGCGCCCCATAAGCGGTACTGTTCCGAACGGTGCCGCAAAAGGGCGGAGCGCGCGAGGTGGAAGGCCAAGTGGAAAGCGCGCGGCGTGAATAAGTACATCGGAGGGGTGTGCGACCATCGCTACGTCGGCGGTCATGGCGGATTCGTGGAGACTGGGCGATGAGCGACACGGAAAATCAGATCATCCCCTACTGGGAGGTCACGGTGCGGTTCACCGACCATTTCCACCCGCGCGGTGAATTCCATGTATTCCTGTATTCGCCCACAATCGAGCAGGCGGAGAGAGACTTCGCAGACGCCGTGAAGCGCAAATGCTATTCAGACGTGCAGTTGTTCCGCTGCGACATGGCGTATTCAAAAGGTCTCACACGGGGGCTTGTCGGCAAGAAGATGGTCAAGAAATGGAGGGAGAGAAAATGCGTAGCACGCTAATCTTCCCAACCCTGCTGATCGCGCTCGACGTGGCCGCCGCGCTCGTGTACGCGGCGCACGGGGACTGGAAGCATTTTGGGTATTGGGCGAGCGCCGCGTCAATATCCGTTTTCGCAACACTCATGTAGGAGCATAAGGCATGAACATCAAAACAATACCTGGCTATATGTACTATTCCGCAACAGATGACGGAAGGATTTACAGCCATATCTCGCACAAATACCTTAGCCCCGGAAAAGACAAGGACGGGTATCTTCAAGTGCAAGTCAAAGACAACTATGAGAGATTGCGTATGCGCAAGGTCCATCGTCTTGTCGCATTGACGTGGATTCCAAATGACAGGCCGGAGGCCGCTTGTATTGACCACATAAACGGCGACGTGTCCGACAATCGTGTATGCAATCTAAGATGGTGTACCGGAGTTGAAAATGGCCTTTTCCCGCTTGCTCGCGAACATAAGAGAATGGCGCAGAGGAAACTTTGTCTTGATCCTGCGCGCATTGAATACTTGCGCAGAATCGGTCGCAAAGGGCTTTACTCGTTAAAGCGTCCATACAGACGCGCCGCCGCGACGCTCACCGCGACCGTGACCTACTAGGAGACATCCGCCACCAGTCAAAAACTGATACCAACTGTTCAAAAACTGACACCCAAAGAAAGAAGGCAACCATGATTAAAACCTTGCAGAAAATCATCATCGCGGCGTTCGGGTTCATCCTCGGACTGATTACCGCGCCGCTCGCCGCCGTTCTGTGGCCGTTCGCCTCGGCGTACCTGCTCCTCGTGAGCTGCTTCATGGACGACGATGACGGCGACGTGATCGCAGACGCCGACGCCGACGCCGAAAGCGCGGAGGACTGACCATGTTCGCCCGCTACTGCGCATCTTGCCCATGCGTGGAGGGATGCCGCGACGCCTTCGGCGCGTTCTGGCCAGACAAGTCGGCGCGCGGCGTTGGATGCAACAAGCCCTTCGACGGCGGAGCGTGCCGGCACTACCCGCCGAACGTGCCGAAAGAAGACCGCATCACCGAATGGGTGGACGAATACGAACGCCGCCTCGAACTGGAGCTCACGGCGTTGCGCCAGTTGTCCCCGCGCGAGCTCGACGCGCTCGTGGTGGCGAAGTACGGCGGGCGGTTCAAGTCCAAGTACGGAGCACAGAAATGAAAAAGCAGACAGAGAAGCAGACCGTCCAAGGGCGCGTGCAGGAGCTGAAGGCGAAGGCGCGCCGCGCGCTGGTCGAACAGGAGGCGGAGCAGCAGTTCCGCATGATGGGCTTTACCAACCTCGCCGATCTCCCCGAATACGTCCCCGACGAGCAGAACCCCGACGTGCTGGTGCGCGGGCGGTGGCTGGAGCGCGGCGGCTCGGCGTGGATAGTCTCGACGAGCGGCACCGGCAAGAGCATACACGCGATGCAGCTCATGTTATCCTTCACCCTCGGCAAGCCGTTCGCCGGCCTCGCGCCCAACAGGCCGCTCGTGATTTGGTACGTGCAGTCGGAAGACAGCCCGACGCGCCTCTCCATCGACCGCACGGACGTCACGGCGGAGCTGGCCGAAACGTGGCCCGACGTGACCCCGGAGCAATGGGCCGACGCATGGCGGCGCATCCGTATCGTGCCACAGCGCGGCGTGGGCGCGGAGTTCCTCACCGACCTCGCAATGAAGCTTGAGACGGCGCGCAACTACGCCATGTCGCCCGACCTGCTGGTGATAAACCCGTTCCTCGCCGTCGTGGGAGGGCCGATCACCGACGGCGCGTTCGTGACGCCGTTCCTCCGCGGCGGCAAGGTGAACGGCGTGCCGACAGACGGCTTTCAGCGCATCCTCGAACGGTACGGGCTGGGCGCGCTCGTGTACCACCACACGCCGAAGCCGCCGACCGAAAAGGAGATCGAATCGTGGCTCAAATCGACCTTCCCCGAATACCAGGGCGCGGGGTCGAGCGACATCACGAACTGGGGCCGTTCCTTCATCACCATGATGCGCGTGCCGTCGCACCCGCAGATGGTATGCCTCACGGCGGGCAAGAACGGCGCAGACCTCGGCTGGGACAACTCTGACGGCGCGTATCGCCTCTACATGGCGTGGTCGAAGTCGAAGGGCGTCACGGGCCGCACGCGCCACGCATGGCGGGAGCTGGCGGACGAGGAGCTGGCGGAGATCGCCAAGGCCGGAGACCACATAGCGGAGGACGTGCTTGTGGTGGCGAACGCGCTGAAGGCGAACGCGCAGCGGCGCGCCGACCTCCTGAAGACAAACGCCGGCCTGTCCCGTGATCGGTTCAGAAATGCGTGGAATGTCATCAAGGTCAAGTTCGCCGACTACGGACTTTCGGCGTTCGCCGTCACCCTCGGCATATACGAAAATGTGTTTTACGGCATCCGCGACGAGGCGATGGCCAAGGCCGAAGAAGCGGCCTATAACTACCAAAATGCGCATTCCCTTGAAACGGCTCCGGCGGTGCGTGAGTGCGTGGGTGCGGCTGGGTGCGGAGATACCCCGCCCGCACCTACTGGCGGCGGGGGTCGTGCTGGGTGCGGCTGGGGTGACCCCCTAAAGGGGGTCGCACCCGAGCCTACCGCACCTAGTCAGCACAACCCGTCCCCCTATGGCCCCCAAGACGAGCTGACCCCGAAATCGCTAATTGAGGATTTGCAGATATGAGCAGGCAGACCGAACAGCCGATCACCATCATCCAAGACACGCGGGAGCAGACGCCGCTCTGCTTCGATCATGTCCCCGGCGTGACCGTGGAGCGGCGCACCCTCGACACGGGAGACTATTCCCTCGACGGCCACGTGCGGGAGGTGTGCATCGAGCGCAAGAGCGCGGACGACCTCGTGGGCACCATGCTCAACGGCTACGTCTCCATGTCGCGGCGTGACTGGCACATGGGCCGATTCAACCGCGAGCTTTTCAGAATGACCCGCTACCGCACGGCGTGGCTGGTGGTGGAGTGTCCACGCGGCTCAATACTGGCCCATGCCTACCGCTCCATGTGCGACCCCGCCGCCGTGATCGCGTGGGTGCGCTCGCTTCAAATCAACTGGGGCCTACACGTCTACTGGGCGGAGAACAGGCTAGACGCCGCATCGGAGATCGCCGCCATCTGCCGGGCCTACCTCGCCGAGCTGCGCGAGATACGCCGACGCCCGAGGCCACGCCCCGCGCGGCCCGTACCCTGTCCCATGCCCGACGTGTGAGGAGATCGCGCCATGCTCACAGAGAGACACATACAAGCAGGCGCGGCCCCATGCGGGCGTGCGTGGACTGTGCGCGCGAGGTTGACAGGGCCGCACAATCTAGGTATAATTCTAGGTATTCGCTGCCGGAGGTAATGCAATGCTTCAAAATCTCAACAACTTTCAAAAAAGTGTAAAAAGTGTGCGGTATGTGCCATTTTGGCGCAGGTACTGTGCCAGAGGCAGGCGCGGCGGTGGCGCCCCGGAGGTGGCGCGTATGTGACTCCTTACCGATTTTTAGGGGTTTTTAGGGGGTTTTGGAGGTTTTTTTATGGCCTGTAAGAGTACAAAGAGAGCCAACACGGCACCCAAGAGGGCCAACACGGCCCCAGCGCGCGCCAGCACGGCACCGCGCGCGGGCGTGGTGAACCTCGCGCGCTTCTGCGAGAATCCCGACAACCCGCAGACCGTCACGGCGGAGGCGTTCGCGCGGCTGGTCGAGAAGGTCCGAAAGATACCCGACGGCCTCAAGGCCAATTCCATCGCGTATGTGAGCGACGACCCGCGCGGGAAGGGCCTCAACATGGTGATCTCGGGGAACAAGCGTCTCCGCGCGCTCAAGGCGATCTACGGCGAGAGCGGCATCGTCCCCGCGGAGTGGTTCGTCGATGTCACGGGCATGACCGCGCAGGAGCGGCGGGAGTTCCTCGTGAACATGAACGTGAACGAGGGCGCGTGGGAAGTTGACAAGCTCATGGAGCAGTACAGCCCGGAGGAGCTGAACGCGGCGGGCCTCTCGTCCATCGTGGAGTCGATGGGCGGCATCGAATCGCTGATCGAGATGGGCGACGAAATGGGGGACGGCGAAGAGGCGGACGGGCCGACCGGCGCGGGGCTTGTCACGTTGAAAATCCCGCCGGAGCTCATCCCCGCGTGGCGTTCGTACAAGCGCACGCAGGGCACGGAGCGCATCGTCGATTTTATCGCCAAGGAACTGCAAGAAACCAAGAAGAAACTGGAGGCCTGAAATGCCGAAATCATCCAATTACCTGTGGGGCTGCTCGTACCCCATCAACTTCGACACCTACGAGGGATGCGAACACCGCTGCTCGTACTGCTACGCACAATGGCGCAATCCCGGCAAAAAGGGGATGTTCAAGAAGGTGACGCGCGGCGAGACCGTCGCCTCTCTCCGCAACTGGATAGAGGGCAAGCGTGGCGCCCGCGAGAAATGGGCCGACTGGCGGATACCGATCTGCTGGGGCCGGAGCTCCGACCCCTTCCAGCCGATGGAACGGGAGAAAAAGTGGTCGCTCGAATGTCTGCAACTGCTGGCCGAGACCAAGTATCCGTTCATCGTAACCACGAAGTCAACGCTCATCGCCGAGGAGCCGTACAAATCCCTCTTCGCCAAGTGTAACTGCCTTGTTCAGATCTCGATGGTGTGTTCCGAGTACAACCAACTGGAGCGCGGCGCGCCTCCATACGAGGAACGGCTTGCCTGTGCCGCGGTAATGGCGAAGACCGTTCCGCGCGTGATTGCGCGGTGGCAACCGCTGTTTTTGGAGAAGCGGCCCACGTTCGACACGCGGAAGTGCTTCGGCGAGATACCGAGGCTGAAAGCGGCGGGCGTCTACGGCGTTCTCTGCGAGATGATCGAAAGCAAGCGACCTTTGCGGCCGTGGCTGACGGACAGGCGCGGCAACTGCTACGGCTACTACGTGAACATGATCGA
>CAMKJU010000032.1 GCA_946413265.1 uncultured Lentisphaerota bacterium | reverse complement strand
GAAGTGCAGCGCTGGAATCGGATAGAAGCAGACGGTCAAATGAAAACTCCGTGAAAACGCACCCGATGTCGCATTTTAGGTGCCCCTGCGTACCGGAGAAATGATATACTATTGGAGCGTTGCGCGACTGTGCACCGATTCTAAAAACCAAAGGAGATTTAATTATGCCCACGAAGAAGACAGTTAAGAAAACCAAGAACGTGCTGATCATTTCGGCGTCGTTCCGTCCAACCTCCAACTCCCACGCGCTCTGCCAGGAAGTCGCGAAGGGCGTGAAGGCTGCGGGCAATAAGGCCGAGATCATCCGTCTTAAGGACAAGAAGATCGGGTTCTGCACCGGCTGCTACGCCTGCCAGAAACTCGGCAAGTGCGTGATCCAGGATGACGCGAACGCGATCGTCGAGAAGATATGCAAGGCTGACGCCGTCGTGTTCGGCACGCCCGTGTACTACTTCTCGATCGCCGGCCAGCTCAAGGCGCTCTTCGACCGTTGCGTCGCGAAGTGGCCGGAGCCGAACGGCAAGCCGTACTATCTCGTCGCGACGATGGCGGAGAACATGGACTGGGATCTCGTGAAGGCGCCGCTTCAGGGTTTTGTCGACTGTTTTGACGGTGCGAAGATCAAGGGCTTCCTCAAGGCCGGAGGCGTCTACGAGCCGGGGGCCGTGAAGAAGACGAAGTTCATGAAGGCGGCCTTCGATCTCGGCAGGAGGATATGAAATGAAAGTCCTGTTGGTCATACTTGGCATCGTCGTCGTTGCCGCGATTGCAGTGGTGGCGGGATGCCGAATACTGGCAAGTCGCTCGACGGAGGCGACGGTGGCGCTGACGGCAAAGCTGCCGGGCAAGATCGCGGTTGTCTACTATTCCCAATCGAAGGTCGGCAACACGGCGACAGTCGCGAAGTGGATCGCCAAGCACACGGGCGGCGAGCTTGTCCCGATCGAAACCGTCGAGGCGTATCCAGACGCCTACGGCGAAACGCTCAAGGCCGCGAAGAAGGACATGGAGAACGACGGAACGCGTGCGATAAAGTCCGTCCCCCCGCTCGACGGCTACGACATGGTATTCATCGGCTCGCCGATCTGGTACGGAACGTACGCGCCTCCGGTCGCGGAATTCTTCAAGACGCATTCCTTTGCGGGCAAGACGGTCGTGCCGTTCTGCACACACGGCGGCGGAGGCGCGGGCCGCTACTTCGTGGACGTGCGCAAGGCATGTCCGGCCGCGACGGTCAAGGAAGGGCTCACGATTCGCGGCTCGAACCAGGTCGAGCGCCGCTTGGGCACGGGCGTGACGGTGCATCATACGGAAGACGACGTCGTCAACTGGCTCAACGCGGTTTTCGCCGCAACTGCCGCTTTCGCGACAACGGGAGACGCGCTGGACTTCCAGACGGACACGTTCAAGACCCAAGAAGGTAAGACCGTTACGATCACGGCGATCAAACACGCCAGTCTGCGCATCCAGTACGACGGGCTTGAAATCCAGGTCGATCCCGTGGCAAAGTACGCGCCCGAGACGGACTACTCGAAGTTTCCGAAAGCCGACGTCATCCTCGTCACGCACGAGCATTTCGACCACTTCGACAGCGACGCCATAGCTACGCTGAAAAAGGACGGCACTGAGATAGTCGCCAACCCGGCGGTCCAGAAGATGCTGGGCTTCGGAACGGCACTGGCGAACGGCGAAAGTCGCGTGCTTGCGAAGGGAATCAAGTTGGACGCCGTCCCGGCCTACAACACCACGCCGGGCCATACGCAGTTCCATCCCAAGGGACGCGACAACGGGTACGTATTGACAATCGACGGACTTCGCATCTACATCGCCGGCGACACGGAGGACATCCCGGAGATGGCGTCCCTCAAGGACATCGACGTTGCCTTCTTGCCCTGCAACCAGCCATATACGATGACGCCTGAGCAAGTCGCGAAGGCGGCGCGCATGATCAAGCCAAAGGTGCTGTTCCCCTACCACTATTCCCAGACGCCGATCAAACAGGTGTCAGACCACCTCACCGGAAGCGGAATCGACGTTCGGATCAGGAACTTCCAGTAATGGACTTCAAAGACAAGGTTGTCGTCATCACCGGCGGGGCGCAGGGCATTGGCAAGTGCATCGCCGAGTGCTTCGCGCGCGAAGGAGCGATAGTTCACATAATCGATGTGCAGGAGGGGCCGTGGTTCGTCGGCGACCTTGCGGACAAGGCGACGCTTGAGCGTTTCGCCGGCGATGTCATCGCAAAAAGCGGAAAGGTCGATGTCCTCGTCAACAATGCGATGCCGCTTTTCAAGGGCATCGACGAATGCACCTACGAAGAGTTCGCCTACGCACAGGCAGTCGGCGTCGTTGCGCCGTTCTATCTCGCGAAGCTGTTCAAGGACAGCTTCGCCGAGGGAGCGTCCATCATCAACATCTCGTCCTCCCGCGACAGAATGAGCCAGCCGCAGACGGAGAGCTACACGGCGGCCAAGGGCGGAATCGCTGCGCTCACGCACGCGCTCGCCGCCAGCCTCGCCGGACGCGTCCGCGTCAACTCTATCTCGCCCGGATGGATAGACACGTCGTTCAAAACCTACGACGGTCCCGACGCCTCGCAGCACTTCGCGGGGCGCGTCGGCAACCCGATGGACATCGCGAACATGGTCCTCTACCTCGCTTCCGACAAGGCGGGCTTCATCACGGGCGAAAACATCTGCATCGACGGCGGCATGACCCGCAACATGATTTACCACAACGACTTTGGATGGAGACTGGAGAAATGAAAGCCCGAAGGAAATATCGCAGAGCGTTCGCTTTGCGTGCGTTTCTCCTGTTTCTCGCCGTTTCTGCGGCTGTCGTGGTGTCTTTCATTCTATGGGGCGACGAAATCAATGGCTGGGTGAATGATGCCATTGCTTCGACAGACGGCAATCGCTTTTTTGTGGTGCTCGTCCTTTTTCTTGTTCTCGCAAGCGACATCATACTGCCTGTTCCGTCCAGCCTCGCAAGTATTTCGTGCGGCCTGTTCCTCGGATGGAAATTGGGATTTGCCGTTTCGTTCGCAGCGATGTCGGTCAGTTCCGCCGTAGGATATGCGATTGGACGAATTTCGTCAACCGCCGCCGAAAAGCTTATTGGCGCATCCGACATGGCTTCGCTTTCCTGCTTTCAGCAGCGGTTCGGCGCGTGGACGCTGCTCGCTCTTCGACCTGTTCCTGTTCTTGCCGAGGCATCCACCGTCATGTCCGGTGTCGCACGCCAGCCTATCACGCAGGTGGCTTTGCAACTGGCATTGGGGAACGCGACGGTATCGCTGTTTTATGCGCTTGCGGGAGCGTTCTTCGGCAACGGCGAAGGCACCGCGTGGTGGGCGTTCCTTGCGGCTATGGTTGTGACTGGCCTATTCTTTCTTGCCAAGGCTGTTGCCTCCCGTCTCCGCGACGGGACGCCGTCCAAGCGGCGACGGCATTGTCGATTTGAATCTGCGGAGGACGCATGACAAATGTTTTCATGGTTTTCCTTGGCGGCGGAATTGGATGCGCGCTGAGATACGGCGCTGGGCTTGTCGTAACCTCGACCATGTTTCCGTTAGCCACTTTCGTCGTCAATGTCATTGGCAGCATGGCAATTGGTCTTTTCAGCGGATGGGCGTCGAGATTCGGGTGGAGCGAGGGTATGCGGCTTATGCTGACAACCGGTCTGTGCGGAGGCTTCACGACCTTTTCCACATTCTCGAAGGAATCGCTCGCGCTTGCGGAGGCGGGACGATGGAGCGCTTTTGCGGCATATGCCATCGGAAGCGTCGCCGCCGGCATCGCGGCCGTCGCGCTGGGGTACTGGACTGCGCGGCATTGAAGATTTGAAAGGCCTGAATATCATGAAGAAGTTACTCAAGCTGCGGGCAGTAGTATCGCCGACGCCCGCGATCATCGCGGCGGCGTATGACGAGAACGGCAAGGCGGACGCCTGCACGCTCGCGTTCTACACGCCGACGAGCCACAAGCCGCCGACGCTTTCAAATGCGGGCTCGTATTCAAAAAGGCGTAATGGGATGCAAAGCCAAATGACGATTTCTTTTCTCGGACTCTGGGAGAATTGCACAACCCCGACTTTAAAGGGGGCGATTTCGACCCCCTTTTGTAGATGGCCGAGCAACCCCAGCGGTTGAATAAACTGAACGAAAATCGCCATCCAGCATAGGCAATGTTCTGTAACAAAGGAGAAAAGCAAATGAAACTAACGCGAAAAGAGTTTATTGGTGGAACCGCAGCTTTTGCCGCAACATCACACTTCTTTCCAGCCCTTGCAATGGGCGGGAAGAAGGGAACCATCAAAATACGCCAGATAAGAAACGCGACTTTGCGAGTCAGGTTTGGCGGCGTTGAGTTCTTGATCGATCCATGGCTTGCCAGTAAGGCCGAGCGCATGACATTTAGAAAAGGACCTCTTGCATCGGAAGTCGTCGATCCGGCGCAGCTCGACATCGTAATGCCGATGTGCGAATTGCCGATACCAGTCGCCGACGTGCTGTCCGGCGTCGACGCATATGTTCTTACGCATCTTCACCCCGACCACTTCGACATGGCGAGCGACGGCACGGCGGGCGCGAAGCTCGACAAATCCGTTCCGCTCTTCGTGCAGAACGACAATGAGGTCGCCATTATGAAACGTTCCGGGTTCAAGGATGTTCAGATGTTCACGGACGATGGCGTTGCCTTTCGCGGCGTGACGCTCACGCGCACATTCGCCAGGCATGGGACAAAAACGCCGTGCGGCCCGGCGTCCGGCGTGTTCTTCACCTCGCCCGCCGAAAAGAAGTCGCTCTGGATCCTCGGCGACACGATCTGGTGCGACGAGACGGCGAAGGCGATGGCCACACTCAAACCCGACGTCGTCGTCCTGAATGCCTGCGCCGCGCAGCTCAAAACATACGGACGCCTCATCATGGACGATGCGGATGTCGAAAGCGTCTGCCGCGCCGCGCCAAACGCCACGGTCATCGCGAGCCACATGGACACAGTCGCCCACGCCTCGCTGACGCGCAAGACGCTCAAAGCCGCGCTCGAACGGCGCGGCCTCACCTCGCGCGTCCTCATGCCCGACGACGGCGAAGTGTACAAGTTCTGACAAGAAAGGAAAGCAAACAATGAAAGCCGCATCCAAACTCATCGCGCTTACGTCGCTCGGCCTGGCAATGCTGCTGGGCGGCGGATGCGCCAATCTAAAGGAGAACACAAAGATGGACACCATCTATCAGTTCACGGCCAAAGGCCGCAACGGAACGAGCCTTGACCTCGCATCGCTCAAGGGCAAGGTGCTTTTGATCGTCAATACCGCCACGGGCTGTGGCTTCACGCCGCAGTACGCGGGGCTTGAAAAGCTCTACGCCAAGTACCACGGCAGGGGACTCGAGATACTCGACTTCCCGTGCGACCAGTTTGGACATCAGGCGCCGGGGAGCGATGATGAAATCCACCAGTTCTGCGCGCTCAAGTACAATACATCGTTCGATCAGCTTGCCAAGATCGAGGTGAACGGGCCAAACGCCGATCCTATCTACAAGTTCCTCAAGTCTATACGAGCGAAGGATGATGTGCCCGATGCGGAAATCACCAAACTGCGCAAACTCCTCGCCAAGCACGGTCTGACGGGGGCCCAGGCATCAGGTGACATCGAGTGGAACTTCACCAAGTTCCTGATTGACCGCGACGGCACCATCGTCAAGCGGTTCCATCCCACAACAACGCCCGAAACCATCGACGCGGAAATCGCGAAATTGCTGAAATGACAATCGTAAAAATCACAGTTCTTGAAACTTCGCTGAAGAAGGACTTGGCCGACGAGTACGCCGTGCCAAATCTGGAACCCTGCCCGGTGCTCAAACCGGGGCAGGTGTTCTATGCGACGAACACGTGTCCTAAGGGAATGTGCGATGCCGCATGGCGCACGATCAACCAGTACGTGTTCGCCCTCGCCTGCGGGGTGCGCGAGTTCTACGGCGGCGGGTGGATGAAGGAGCCGGGCAAGGTCATCACCTGCTGCAACGACGGCTTGCGTCCGGTGTATTTCAAGCTGGAGGCCACCGACGAACAGGCTGGGCCATTTCTCGGCAGGGACTGAAAGAGATAAACATGAAGAAGGTAAAAATAACGATACTCAAGACGACACTCGACAAGGAGCTTGCGGCGGAATACGGCATCGACGGACTGACCGCCTGTCCGATGATGAAGGCGGGAGACGTGTTCTACGCGGACTACGCGAAGCCGCAGGGTTTCTGCGACGAGGCGTGGAAGGCGATCTACCAGTATGTGTTTGCGCTGGCGCACGGCGCGGACAAGTCGCTCTTCTACTACGGCGACTGGATCAAGAAGCCCGGCGTCGCCATCGTGAGCTGCAACGACGGCCTTCGCCCCGTCATCATGAAGCTCGAAGCGACCGAGAATGAATCGCAGATCGACGACCATCCGATCAAAAGATGATCAAGCGCAAATGAAAAGACGAGATGAAGGCGAGGAAGTTTCCCGCAGGGCGTGATGCGAATGTCTGGCCATGGCGCGGAGATTCACAAATGGGTATATTTGTGAATTGAGGTCTTGGATTGGAAATGGTATACTATGAATGTGACAGCCAATAAAAGAAGTGTCGCGTCCCTGCCGCCTGAAGGGGACATGCTCAACGCATTCGCCAATGCGTTGCGGCGTGTTGTGCGCACGAAGACCTTTGAGCAGATCACCGTGCGCGAGATCGTGCAGGAGGCCGGGTATTCCTCCCGCACGTTCTACAACCACTTCAGGAGCAAGTACGATCTTGTATTCTGGAACTATGCGGCGGCGGACTATGCCTACCTTGAGGGGATGAGCGCAGATTTTGCCGGGTCGACGTTCCCGGATCGGGTGTTGCGCGGGCTTGAGCGGCTGGAGGCGGACCGTGCGCTTTTCCAGGGGGCTTTCCGCGACTGGATCGGCCCGGAAAGCCTGTGCATGACGCTCGTGCGCCACGGCGTGGCCGTGATTCCCGACTACATCCGGCGGCGGCACGGCGCGGCGTCGGTCTCGGACGAGGTGGCGCGGCTTGTGCGTTTCTACGTGGAGGGCGTCGTCTGCGAACTTGCGCTTTGGATCGCGGCACCCAGCCCCATGCCCGCGAAGAAGTTCCGGGACTTCCTCATCACGGCCATGCCGGCGCCCTTGTGCGGCTTGCTTTTGTCCGCATCGAAATCCAAACCCAGCAGAAGGAGACCCAGATGACAGAACAAGAACAGATCGAGGCGAAGCTGAGCGAGGCGTTTCACCTCATGTACGACGGGATGCCAGAGCCCGTGCAGCTGTGCCACAAGACGTACCGCGTGGTCGCGGTCAATCCGGCGTGCGCGGCGTATGGGCGCAAGCCCGGCGTCATCTGCGCGCAGGGGTGCCCCGGACTGAAGGCCGGCCTCTGCCGTCAGGCGCAGATGCGCAAGAGCGGCGCCACGACGTGGCTCCATACGGAAAAGACGGAGACCACCCCGTGCGCGACGACGTTCTGGATTCCGGTCGCCGGGAATCCGGACTACTACGTCCATTTCGGCATTGGCGTGACCATCGACTTCGCCGCCCGCCCGACGGAGGCGTGACGCAGAAGCACCTGAAAAGGAAACAAATCATGACCATCAAGGCAATCCGCATGTTCGACGGCGGCTTCATCTCCCAGCCTTTCGCCTTTGGCGGAGAGGATGGCAAGGAGGCGTTCGACGAGCAGATGTACTACCGTAACAGCCTCCAGAACTACGTCCTCGACCTAGGCGACGAGGTGATTCTCGCCGACACGGGCATTGACGACGGCTTTAGCCAGCCGCGCACGTTCGGCGCGCCGCTCTACATGGGCGACCGGGTTTCGGGCTACATGGACGCGCTCAAGGCCGCCGGCATCGACCCGGCCCGCGTCACGAAGATCCTGATCACGCACAAGCACGCCGACCACACGGACCACATCAAGAGCTTCCCGAACGCGAAGGTCTATCTCTCGCCCGAGGAGGCGGATGCGATGAAGCTGGAAGGGGAGAACGTCGTGCGTTGCCCGTTCTCCGACGGAGCCTACTACGAGTTCGAGCGTTCGCAGATCATCGCGCCGGGCGTCCGCTACGTTTTCGCCCCCGGGCACACGAAGGGCAACGCGATCATCATCGCGGAGGACGACGGGCTCTTCTACATGATGCACGGCGACGTCACCTACTGCGACGCCGCGCTCAAGGCGAACAAGCTCAGCATCATCTTCGAGGACAAGGCCGCCGCCCGCGACACGCTCGACCGCGTGCGCGCATTCGTCAAGGCGCGCCCGACCGTCTACCTCTCCACGCACTGCCCCGAAGGCTACGAAAGCCTCGCTCTCGAGCGTGTCATGAAACTTGCATGAGAGACAAAGGAATCCAGACGTGAAACTGCAAATGCTATTGGGATTGTCCATGTTTTGCGTGGTCGTCGCCGGGTGCTCGTTGGAGTCTCCGGTGGACGGCGCCGTACAGTCACACGAAAAAGAGAAAAACATCATGAATGTATATGACTTCACCGTCAAGGCCCGAAAAGGCATGACGCTAAACATCGCCGACCTCAAGGGCAAGGTGATTCTTGTCGTGAATACGGCTACCGGCTGCGGTTTCACGCCGCAGTACGAGGGGCTCGAGGGGCTCTACGCCAAGTACCACGACAAGGGGCTTGAGATTCTCGACTTCCCATGCGATCAATTTGGGCACCAGGCACCGGGTAGTGATGACGAGATTCACCAGTTCTGCACTCTCAAGTACAATACGACGTTTGACCAGCTTGCGAAGGTCGAGGTGAATGGCGCGAATGCCGAGCCGTTCTTCAAGTTCCTCAAGGAGCAGAAGCCGGCTGACGACGATGCCGCGGAAGAGACCGCCGCGCTGCGCGCGCTTCTGAAGAAACACAACATGACCGGCGCGGAGGCGCCTGGCGACATCGAGTGGAACTTCACCAAGTTCCTCGTGGACCGCAATGGAAACGTCGTCAAGCGCAGCGGACCCAAGACGACGCCTGCCGCCCTCGCCGACTGTATCGAGGCGCTGATTTCCCAGTCGCCTTGCTGCCAGCGGCAATGAAAAGGGCAGCCCAAAACGCCTTACGCCGCATCCGCAAGATGCGCGCACGCTTAGTTGACGACTGCGTGGTCTGAAACCGGCTCTCCATTCGGCAAGTGCAACAACGTAGTTTGCGTTAAGCAAGAAACGAACAGGACAACATGAAAGCGATACTCATAAACGGCAGTCCGCGGAAGAAGGGCCACACGGCGGCGCTTCTGGACAAGGTGCGTGAGGGATTGGACGCGGGCGGCAGCGAGACGAAAACCGTCCACCTGCGGGATTTCGGCACTTTCGGCGGCTGTATCTCGTGCCTTGCCTGCTTTGTGGTATACTAAAAACAACCATAAGCAAAAAGGAAATACACAAATGAACATTCTTATTCTACAAGGTTCGCCGCGCGCGAACGGAAACACCGCCTGGATGGCGGAGGAATGCCGCAAGGCCGCCGAGGCGGCCGGGCACACGGTGACGCTCGTCGATGTGGGGCACAAGAAGGTCGCGGGCTGCATGGCCTGCGAATACTGTCACGGGAAGGGCAACGGCGCGTGCGTCCAGAAGGACGACATGCAGGAAATCTATCCGCTTCTCGCCGAGGCGGAGGCGCTCGTCCTCGCCGCGCCGATCTACTACTTCACGATGTCCGCGCAGATCCAGGCCCCGATCCAGCGCATCTATAACATGCAGAAGCCGGGCAAGCTGAAGAAGATGGCGCTTCTGCTCTCCTCCTATTCGCCCAACGTCTATGACGGCGCGATCGGCGAGTACCAAGGCATCCGTAAATATTGGGGCGTCGAGGACACGGGTGTCGTCACCGCCAAGATCGATGAGCAGAAAACGGACGCGACGCGCAACCGGATTCTCGATCTCGTCAAGGCCCTTTGAAGCCAGAGAGGAGATTCGGCGATCATGGAAATCAAGGCTATACATCTTTTTGAGAACGGCTTCATCTCCCAGCCCTTCGCCTTTGGCGGCGAGGACGGCAAGGAGGCGTTCGACGATCAGATATTCTACCGTTCGAGCCTGCAGAATTTCGCCATCGACCTTGTCGACGAGGTGATCCTCGTCGACACCGGGCTTGACGACGGTTTGCCGCTGCCCCCGAAGGAATACGGCACTCCGCTCTATATGGGCGAGCAGACAGGCACGTATCTCGAAGCGTTGGCGAAGGCCGGCGTCGACAAGGACCGCGTCACGAAAATCCTCGTCACGCACAAGCACGCCGACCATACGGACGAGTTGAAGCGCTTCCCGAACGCCGAGATATTCATTGCGCCAGAGGACACGCTCACGCTCGCGTCCCGCCTCGCCGGATTCAAGCTGGTCAAGTGTCCGTTCTCGGACGGCCCCTACCACGAGTTCGAGAGATCGCAGACGATCGCGCCAGGCGTCCGCTACATCTTTGCCCCCGGCCATACCAAGGGCAATTCGATCGTCGTCGTCGAAAAGGACGGCCTCTTCTACATGCTCGCCGGCGACGTCACCTACTGCGACGCCGCGCTCAAGGCGAACAAGTTCAGCACGGCGACGGACGACATGGCCGCCGCGCGCGACACGCTTGACCGCGTCCGCGCGTTCATCAAGGCTCGACCGACCGTGTATCTTACCTCGCACTGTCCCGAAGGCTACGAGAGCCTTGCGCTCAAGCGCATAATGAAGATTGCATGATGGTTGGCGAAGACCAGAACAGGAGAAAACAAAATGGACATCCACGGAAAGACAAAGGGAACCGCCCTTGAAAAGACGATTGCGCAGCTCGCGTCTGGCGAGGCGATGGGCGGCGGAATGTACTACGCGCTCGCGCGCATCGCCGAACACCACGGCTATGCCGACGTCGCAAAGGAGTTCATCGATCTCGGCAACCAGGAGACGAACCATGCCGGGTTCTACGCGACGCTGAACGGCAAGTACCCCATCGACAAGGATGCGTTCTGGAAGCTCGTCAAGGGACTTTCCAAGGCGGAGTCCAAGGGCGAGGCGAACCTCGGCAAACTTGCGGAACAGCTCGAAGGATTGGGCCTGCACGAGGCGGCGGAGCAGGTGAAGGAGTTTGGCGCGCAGGAGACGCACCACGGCGAGGCGACGATGGCGATTCTCAGGAAGTACGCGCCGGAATACGCTTCAGACGCGCCTTCGGGCAAGAAGAAATACGTTTGCCCGCTCTGCGGCTACGAATACGAAGGCGATCTCGACTCTGAACCTGCCGACTGGAAATGTCCGATTTGCGGCGTCGCCAAGGCTGCGTTCAAGCCGATGGAGTGACTTCTTGTTCACTCGAAAAGCTCAAGCCGATCATCTACGACGAGGAGAATTGGCGCTATCTCGCGGTCGGCGAAAAGGCCGCCGACGCTTTCAAATGTGGGTTCGTGTTCAAAAAGGCGTAATCAAAGAAGAGTAAATGTGGCATGACAGTTGTAAAAATAACAGTTCTCGAGACATCGCTCAAGAAGGATCTGGCGGACGAATACGCCGTGCCGAATCTCGAGCCGTGCCCCGTCTTGAAAGCCGGGCAGGTGTTCTACGCGACGAACACGTGCCCGAAGGGAATGTGCGACGCCGCGTGGCGTACGATCAACCAGTACGTCTTCGCCCTCGCCTGCGGGGTGCGCGAGTTCTACGGAGGCGGATGGATGAAGGAGCCGGGCAAGGTCATCACCTGCTGCAACGACGGACTGAGGCCAGTGTATTTCAAGCTGGAGGCCACCGACGAACAGGCGGGGCCGTTTCTCGGCAGGGGCTGAAGCAAATGACAATCCGAAAATACGAAGAGAATGACATCGACGGCATGATTGCCGTCTGGAACGAGATCGTGGATGCGGGCGACGCATTTCCGCAGGAGGAACCGTTGACGCACGACACCGGCAAGGAATTCTTCGCGGCGCAGACTTACACGGGCGTCGCAGTGGACGAAGGCGGGAAGGTCGTGGGGCTCTACATCCTCCATCCGAACAATGTCGGACGCTGCGGACACATCTGCAACGCAAGCTATGCCGTCAGCTCGAAATGCCGTGGGCGGCACATCGGTGAGAAACTCGTCCTTGACTGCCTCGCACAGGCGAAGAAGCACGGGTTCGGCGTCCTCCAGTTCAACGCCGTGGTCGAAGGCAACATCCATGCGCGGCATCTCTACGAGCGTCTTGGCTTCACCCAGCTCGGAACCATTCCGCGCGGCTTCCGCATGAAGGACGGATCCTTCGCCAACATCTGCCCGTACTACAAAGAACTCGCCTGACACCGTTGCGCGGCGATGCGCGCAGGCGAGCGGACTCTATTACTCTCCACCTGGCAAATTGCGCTTCCCGGTGATGCTGTCAAGTTCAATTCGGTAGATGCGTACGGCGGAGAGTCCCCAGCAAGTGTCAAGCGGCACATTTTTGAAACCGCAATGTTCGCAAATCAGCCGCAGGCCCTCAAGTATTTCCTTGTCGTCCTCGACAACTTTACACTTTCCAAAACCGATGACGCTCTCGTAGCGTGTCGTGATCCCATGTGCCTCGACTTCGTATCCGAGGAAAATGTCGCCTTCGACGCACACGCGCCCGTCAGCATCCAACATGTCAACCTTCATGCCTTTGCGGGCACAATGGAAATAAACGACTGGCTTCTCGCTGCTTAAATCTAGGCCGAACGAAACGGGAACCACGTATGGGCCGTCAGTCCCCGTTAAGCCGATTCGCACCGTGTCGCATCGCCGGAGAATGTCGAGGATGTCTTTTTTGTCTGTTACTTCACGATTCTTTCTTCTCATATTCTGCCTCCTGTCCCGTAAGAAAGACGCAGATATTATATCAAAATCGGGAATGTTGTGCGTGGCCAATGAAATCTGCTACCGCTGCCAATGAGTGAAGCCCGGCGTCGCCATCGTGAGCTGCAACGACGGACTCCGCCCCGTCATCATGAAGCTCGAAGCGACCGACGAGGAATCGAAAATCGCCTGCGAGCGGCAATGAGGTAGGATGACTTATGCGATAGGAATAGACTATGCAGATGCGAAACTATTTCCGATTACCCTATCGGCTCCAGATTGTGGGATAATATTCGCCGTTGACACCACAAGAAAGGAGCAACTACAATGAGCAAAGTACTAGATGAAGTTCTGGCGGCAAACGCCGCCTACCAGAAGGATTTTGGGGAGAAAGGAAAACTGCCGATTCCACCCGGGCGGCATTTCGCCATCGTCACGTGCATGGACGCGCGGCTTGACCCGGCCAAGTTCGCCGGTCTCGCGGAGGGAGATGCGCATGTGATACGTAACGCCGGCGGACGGGTGAACGACGAGACGATCCGGTCCCTCATCATTTCCCACAAGCTGCTTGGCACGCAGGAATGGTTCGTGATACACCACAGCGACTGCGGCATGCTGACGTTCACGAACCCCGTGATCCATTCGTTGCTGGACGAAAGCCTGGACACCGCGTCGCTCGGTCCAGATGGATGGTACAACGAGACGAAGAACGGCGGTGCCGACTCCCGCCACATCGACTTCCAGCCCATCTCCGACCTCGCCGAAAGCGTGGTGGAGGACGTGCGCAAGATTCGCGAGAATCCGCTCGTGCCGAAGTACATCCCGATCTACGGCTACATCTACGACGTGAAGACAGGTGCGCTTGTTGAAGTCCCGGCCGCGACCGAGGTCGGCAAGGCCCGGTAAAACCGAAACCGCTTTGCGTGGCATCGCATTCTTCGGTTTCCGGCTGTGAAGGGGAACCGGAAGCCGGAGGATGGATTTAGGAAAAGAAGGCTGCCATGTCGGAACCGAACGCCAGACGCACAACTCATCTCACGCGCGACGCCGCGTGGGAGCTCTTGACGCGTTACAACAAGGACGCGTTCCATCTTCATCATGCCGAGACGGTCGAGAAGACAATGCGATATTTTGCGCGCGAGCTCGGATACGCCGAAGATGAAGACTACTGGGGCATCGTGGGGATGTTGCACGACATCGACTTCGAGCAATGGCCGCAGCAGCACTGCGTCAAGAGCCAGACCCTGCTGAAAGAGCTTGGGGTCGAGGACTCCATCAACCGGGCCGTCGCCTCGCACGGCTACGCCATCGTAAACGACATCGCTCCCGAACACGAGATGGAGAAGATCCTCTATGCCGTAGACGAATTGACGGGGCTTCTCGGTGCCGTCGTGCTGATGTATCCCTCGAAAAGCGCGAAGGACCTGAACCTGAAGAGCGTGAAGAAGAAGTTCAAGGACAAGAAATTCGCCGCCGGCTGCTCGCGCGACGTGATCCGGCGCGGGGCGGACCAGCTCGGCTGGACTCTGGACGACCTCATCGCGCGCACCATCGCCGCCGTCCAGTCATTCGAAGTATAATCTGAAGACCATGAATACATTCTTGAAACATACAGCTGCCGCCGTTGCGGGCCGATGTTGGTGCGTCGCGCGTTTCGCGTGACGTTCACCCCCCATCAACCTTCAACCCGACAACCAATTTTCAAGAAAATGAAAGAATCAACTCTGCTCATCCATGGCGGCATCGACGGCGACGCGGCAACCGACGCCGTGAACGTGCCCATCTACCAGACATCCACCTACCGCCAGCGCGCACTCGGCGAAAACACAGGCTGGGAATACTCCCGTACCGGAAATCCCACGCGGGCCGCGCTTGAAGCGCTGATCGCCGACCTGGAAGGCGGCACGCGCGGCTTCGCCTTCGGCTCCGGCATGGCGGCAATCACAGCCGTTCTCTCGCTCTTCAGGACGGGCGATAAAGTGCTCATCTCGAAGAACGTCTACGGTGGAACCTTCCGCGTTCTCGACAAGGTGTTCAAGTCGTTTGGACTCGGCTACGCGCTTGCGGACACCGACGACGTGTCTGCGCTGGATGTCGCAATCACGTCGGGCGTCAAGGCCGTCCTCGTGGAATCGCCCGCGAATCCGCTCCTCACGGTCACCGACCTTGCGGCGGTTACGTTCGTCGCAAAGCGCCGCGGGCTCCTCACGATTGTTGATAACACGTTCATGACACCGTATCTCCAGAGGCCAATCACGCTCGGCGCGGACATCGTGGTGCATTCCGCCACAAAGTACCTCGGAGGGCACAGTGATCTCGTGGCCGGACTCGCCGTCACGAACCACCCTGAAATCGCCGAGCGCCTTGCGTTCATCCAGAATGCGACAGGCGGCGTCCTCGGCCCGTTCGACTCGTTCCTGCTCGTACGCGGCATCAAGACCCTGGGCGTGCGTATGGACCGGCATGTCGCCAATGCCGAAGCGATTGCGGCGCGACTCGCGGCGCACCCGGACGTCTCCCGCGTGTGGTATCCGGGACTCAAGGACTTCCCGGGACACGCCGTCCAGTTCAAGCAGGCGAAGAACGGCGGCGCGATGATCTCGTTCGAGCTTGCGGACGGCAAGGACCACCGCGCATTCTTCCGCGCGCTCCGCCTCGTCGCGCTCGCCGAGTCGCTCGGGGGAGTGGAGTCGCTCGTCTGCCACCCCGCCTCCATGACCCACGCCTCCATACCGAAGGAGACGCGGGAGAAGGTCGGAATCACGGACAGGCTCATCCGTCTTTCCGTCGGCATCGAGGATGCCGACGACATCTGGAGCGACGTCGAGAACGCCATAAGGAAAGCGTGACCGCCATGAGGTACGAATCATACCAGGAGCTCATCGGCAACACTCCGCTGGTGAGGATCAGTCGTTTCGACATTCCCGAAGGCACGAAGCTCTACGCGAAGCTGGAACTCGCGAACCCTGGCGGCAGTGTGAAGGACCGCATCGGACGCGCCATGATCGAGGACGCCGAGCGGCGCGGCGTCCTTAAGAAGGGCGGCACCGTAGTCGAGGGCACGGCCGGCAACACCGGCATCGGCATCGCGTTCGCCGCGCTGGGACGCGGCTACCGCGTCATCTTTGTGGTCCCCGACAAGTTCTCCGGCGAGAAGGTTGCGCTCCTCCGGGCGCTCGGCGCGGAAATCGTGCGCACGCCGCGCGCCGACGGGATGCTCCTCGCGGAGAAGACGGCGGACGAAATCGCCGCAGCGACGTCCGGCGCGGTCGTCCTCGGGCAGTTCCACAACCCGGCGAACCCGCGCGCCAACTACGAGACGACGGGGCCGGAGATCTGGCGCGACATGGACGGACAGATCGACGCGTTCGTCGCGGGCGCGGGCTCGGGCGGAACCTTCAGCGGCGTCGTACGCTACCTCAAGGAGAAGAACCCTGCGATCCGCGCCATCCTTGCCGATCCGGTCGGCTCCACGATGGGCGGCGGCGAACACGGGGACTACGAAATCGAGGGCATCGGCAACGATTTCATCCCCGACACGATGGACATGTCGCTTGTGGACGAAGTGGTGAAAGTGAGTGACGACGAGGCGTTCGCCGCCACGCGCGAACTGGCGCGGCGCGAGGGTATCGTCGCCGGCTCGTCGTCCGGCGGCGCGCTTGCCGCCGCGCTGAAGGCCATCCACGCCGGACTGCGCGGCAACGTTGTCACGCTCTTTCCCGACCGTGGCGACCGCTACATCAGTAAGGGCCTTTTTCCGGTGGGAGAATGACAGACGAACAAACAGAGCGTTACTATCGACAAATCTTGCTGAAGGAGATCGGCCTCGACGGACAGCGGAGACTGATGGCCGCGAAGGTTCTTGTCGTCGGTGCCGGCGGGCTCGGCTCTCCGGCTGCACTCTATCTCGCCGCCGCGGGCGTCGGACGGCTTGGAATCGTGGATTTCGACGTAGTGGACCGCACCAATCTCCAGCGGCAGATACTTCACACGACGGGCGACATCGGCAGACCAAAGGTGCAGAGCGCCGTGGAGAGGGTAACCGCCCTCAACCCAGACGTAGAGGTCGTGGCGATCCATTCCGTCGTGCACGCCGACAACGTGCGTGAGTTGATCCGCCCCTGGGACTTCATCATCGACGGCACCGACAACGCCGCAGCCAAATATCTCATAAACGACGCCTGCGTCCTTGAGGGAAAACCGTATAGCCATGCAGGAGTCCTGCAATTCCGGGGGCAAACCACGACCTACGTACCTAACCATGCGCCATGTCTCAGGTGCATCTTCCCGTATTCGTCCGAGCATTCTGCGCCATCGTGCGACACGGCAGGCGTGATCGGAGGCGTTTGTGGCGTTATCGGAACACTCCAGGCCATGGAAGCGGTCAAGTACATCGTCGGCGCTGGTGAACTCCTCGCGGGATGCCTCCTTGTCTATGACGCGCTAAAGTCCAGATTTCACGAAGTTCGCCTTCCACCTCCAGGCGGAAGCTGTCCTGTCTGCGGCAAGAATCCGTCCATCACCCAGCCGATCGATCTAGACAACTGCTCACGACGTCTCCTTTTTCGACAGACACACCTCTGACATTCAACAGCAAGGAGCTCTTCGTCGGATGCCATCACGCATTCTGTTGAAATAACCGTTACCTATTGCATTGACATGGAATTTCCAATCATGAACTACGATTTTGACACGGTCATTGCCCGGCGTGGGTAGATGCGACGGCGCTCGGTTTTTCATCGGCGGAACTGTCATGTAAACTCGAACGCGAGGCGAAGGTCAAGTTCTCGCCCGGCGCAATCTACGGCGAACCGAAAGGATATTCCTTCCTCCGCATCAACCTTGCATGTCCGCGCAAGACACTTCTAGAGGCGTTGGATCGAATAGCAGCGTGGACCAGCTCGGCTGGACTCTGGACGACCTCATCACGCGCACCATCGCCGCCGTCCAGTCGTTAGAAGTGTGATTAAGACTGTTCCGGCTCGTTGAACCGGCGGCGCATCTGCCGCGTTTAACAGGGCATGAATCATGACAAGGAAAACAAGGCCTCAAATCGGACTCTGGCCGGCGGCGCGGACTTCTCACTTCAAGTGTTCGCGCCCGGAACGGAGGGCGGTTTCTACCACACGCACAAGGAACATGAGGAGCTGTATTTCTTCCTTTCGGGAGAGGGCGAGTATCAGGTCGACGGAACGAACATCCCCGTGAAAGAGGGCTCGGTCGTGCGCGTCGCTCCCGCAGGCAAGCGTGCCGTCCGCAACACGGGTTCGACGCCGCTCACAATGCTCTGCATCCAGTACCAGTCCGCCACGCCGGGCAGCGTCACGCCTGCCGATGGCACCATCCTCGCCGAGCCGGTCACGTGGTAGGCGTGTTGAGGATTGAGCGACTACGAGCCTGTTGAATGGTAATTGAAAGCGCTGGAGATTTCTCCGGAAGTTTGACATTCGTATGACATTTCCGCTTCGAGGAATTGATATAATACGCGCCGCTTTAAGACATGGTGTCTTGAGGCGCAACAATACGAAAGGAACAAAGAGATGAAAAGCAAATTGATGACAATGGTGGGCGTCGTGGCATTGGCGGCGATGGCCTTCACGGGATGCTGCACGTGCAATGGAAAGAGCGCGTGCGCCTGCACGGACGGCAAGCCGTGCGTCTGTGGCAATGCCTGCAACTGCGCGAAGGAGAAGGCCTGCGCGTGCGACAAGGGCAAGCCCTGCACCTGCTGCACGGACCACGCGAAGTGTGCCTGCGGCAAGACCGGCTGCAACTGCAAGAAATAATATCGCCCAATGAAGCGAACCATTGCGATCATCACGCTGATTGGCCTGCCAGCGCTTCTCATCGCGCTGGCAGGCGTTCGCCTCGTCATGCATGACCGCTCCGGCATCTGTTCGGCGGTCGCCAACCAGCCAGAGTGCACATGTGGGTGCCGGGAGAAGCACGGACGCGCGAATGCGGAGGTCTCCGCGCGCGCCGAGCGCATGGCGAACGAGGCGGGGGCGGCGATTCTGTTGCTGCTCATCATCATTCTGGGCGGGATGGCGGGACTCTTCGCCGTCGATGCCTGCCGCACGCGGCGGCAGTCGGCGGCGCACCGTGCGTTTGTGGCGGACATTTCGCACAAGCTGCGCACGCCGCTCACGGGACTCTGCCTGAATGCCGACCTTCTGAAAGAGCACAGACTGCCGGAGGAGTCCGACAGACGCGACGCCATTGCGTCTATCGCGGAGAATGCCACCCAGTTGACGGACCTCGTGGAGAAGCTTCTTGATCATGTCGCGCGGTCCTGAAGTCCTTGTCGCCGAAGATGACCCCGTAATACGCCGTGCCGTGAAGGCGGCGCTCGCGAGCGAGGGTTACTCCGTGCGCGAGACGCCTGATGGAGCGTCGGCGCTCCGCGCGTTCGGCGAGAAGCGGCCCGACCTGGTCCTCCTCGACGTGATGATGCCCGCGACGGACGGCTTTGAGGTCTGTGTGCGGATCAGGGCCGTCGACGCGAGGGTACCGATTATCTTCCTCACGGCGCGGTCGAGCGAGGATGACAAGGTCAAGGGACTCGGACTCGGCGCCGACGACTACATCGTCAAGCCGTTCGGCGTCCGCGAGCTTCTCGCCCGCGTTGCCGCTGTTTTGCGCAGGGCGGATTCGCGTACTCCCGAGACAATTCCGCTTGGAACTGTTCATATAGACCCGCGCAAGGCGTCGCTTGTCCGCCCGGACGGAAAATCCGTCGCGCTGACGGCCCGTGAACTGCGTCTGCTGCTCCTTTTCGCGGCGCGTCCCGACGAAGTGATTTCAAGAGACGAACTTCTCAACTCCTGCTGGGGACTCACCTACTATGGGACGACCCGGACACTCGACCAGCACATCCTCGTATTGCGCAAGAAGCTGGGTCCTGAAGGCCGTCGCCTCGTGTCCGTCCGCTCGCTGGGCTACAAGTTCGCCGCCTCTTTGTGACTTTGGGGGGTTCTTTGAGACTAACAGAAACAAGAAGTTCGTTGCTCACCTACGATTTTGGATTAGGATCACGTCAGAAATTCTCTGAGGGGCAATGGAGCTGAGTGACCGGAAAGAAGCGTTGTATCCGCTGGAAGCGTGAGGATGCGCGTTTCAAGGGAGCGAATGAGCGTCGGCTGGTCGCCGCCGGGGAATTTCGTAAGGCCGACGTTCCCGTCGATGATTGAGTCGCCCACGAAGGCGCAGTTCTCGGACGGCAGATGGTAGGTTACTGAATCAGGCGTGTGTCCGGGCGCGTGAAGGACTCGGATTGAATAGGCAGGATTGGCGGCAAGGCGTACTTCATCGCCATCATCAAGCCAGTCGACGGGCGTGCCGATTGTGACGTATCGACCGCATGGCGCGCTAAGATTCAGATTCGCGTCCGCGAGAAACGGCGCACCACGGCGGTGCATTGCTATCGGAGCGTTCCATGCGCGGCTCAAGGGTTCCGCCGCCGCCGTGTGGTCGAAATGTCCGTGCGTGAGCAGTATCCGTTCAATGCACCATCCCTTGTCGCGTACGATGCTGTAGAGCCGTTCCGCCTCGGCCCCGGGGTCGACCAGGAAGCCGCTTCCCGTTGCTTCGTCTATTGCGAAGTAGGCGTTCGTCTCGAAGACATCGCGAACGATAACTCTGGCTACCATGACGCGTTGCCTTTATTCAAGTCGGCATCCGTCCGGTCCGCAGACGTGGGCTTTGGGCTTGGGCGCATCCTCCGGCTTCTTTTCCGGCATCGCCTGACGCAGCGCGGCGGCAAAGTCCTCCTTGGACATCGCGCCAGGGATGGCGAGCTTCCCGTTGATGACGAAATACGGAACGCCGTGGACGCCCATTCGCGCGGCCTGCGCCTCGTCGCTTCGCACCTCGTTGGCGAACTTCTCGGACGAAAGGACTTTGGCTGCTTCGCTCCTGTCGAGGCCAGCTTCCACCGCCGCATCGAGCAGGACTGCGTGGTCTGCTAGTTCGAGGTTTTTCGTGAAGTAGGCCGCGTAGAGGAGACTTTCCAGTTTATGTGTTTTCGCGTCGTCGCCGAGGCTTTGCGCGTAATGGGTCAGACGGTGCGCGTCGAACGTGTTTGTGTAGCGGGTTGTCGCGTAGCGGAAGTCGATTCCCTCTGCGCGTCCGAGAGACGAAATGTCCTCGATGCGCGCCTTCGCGCCGGCGAGCGAGAGGCCGTACTTATGCGCAAAGCGCGTTGCGGTGTCGGTCTCCGTCTTGCGTGGGGCGGAAGGATCAAGCTCGAAGCTGTGCATTCTGAGTGTCCATCCCCCGTCCGGGAAGGTCTCCTCGGCCGCTTTCTTCAGCCGTGCCTCGCCGATGTAGCAGTACGGACAGGCGTAGTCCGACCAGTAGTCTATCTGAACCATTTTGTATTCTCCGTTCTTGTTTTCCTTGCTGTTGCAAAACGCCGCAGATTATACTATACTATGCCCCGTTTCGACAAGAACGCACAATTTTGTTTCATACTTCCCAGAAGGAAACCACGTATGACGAAAGAAAGACTTGAGGGGTTCCACTGCGCAGTGGAGGCGGCGATAGCCATTCTCGGCGGCAAGTACAAGGCAATCATCGTCTGGTGGCTGACCGAAAACGGCACGATGCGCTACAGCGAAATCAAGCGCAAGGTGCCGCAGGCAACCGCCAAGATGCTCAGCCAGCAACTACGCGAGCTTGAGACGGACGAGATAATCTCGCGCAAGATCTATCCCGTCATTCCGCCCAAAACCGAATATACCCTGACGGCACTTGGCAAATCGGCAGCCGCACTCGTCAGGGCGATGGACAAATGGGGACGCGGATATTATGCCCACCACGGTGTTACACCGCCCTGCGACAGGCAAGGCACCGTCTTATAGTCGCGCAGATTGCCGCGACGTTGGCCCATGCCGCGCTCCGGCGCGAGGTGAGGACATTCACTCGTACAGACGCCAGAAGCCCGACGCGCGGCGACGTGGCGGGCTTGTAGGCAAAATCCTGCCGTAGCCGTCAGATGGCTCTACGCAGGGTGTCCCACGTATCGAGTTTCGACCAGTAGAGGCTGCCGAGGCGTTTCATGTTCTTCTTGGCGCGGCGGCAGATGCCCTGCATCTTCCTGGCAACATCAATGATGACCGCAAGCGCGCCGGAAACGCCGCTCACGGTATCGGGCAGCTTGGCGAGTTCGATGGTCGCGGGCGCTGCCACGATGTCGCTGAAGTTCCGCGAGAGGTCGCGGAAGCCCCGTGTGCGGTAGCGTTCGGCCTCGCCCATTCCCTGACCTGCCGCCATGCTCTTTTCCATGTCCTTGAAGGTGACTGTCGGCGGCATTTCCTTGATCGCCCACAGCTCTTCGGGATGCACCCGCTTGAACCACCCGAGGGTCGTCTCGTTGATTCCATCGTTCTTCCTACTCATCGTTTTTTCCTTTCTTTCGGTTTTTCTTTTCGTCTCGGACTACTTCCCTTTCACCCGAAGGACGCCGCTATGATGCCGTAATACACCAGGAATAGCAACGGCCCGTTTGAAGATTTATTAAGATTGTTTTCGAGGCGAAAATGGACGGTCGCCGGGCGGTTTAACCGCCCGGAGCGGGGCGCGGACGGGAATCGCCACCGCCCGCCTATGGATGAGCCGCCGCTACGCGAGACGGCGGGCGAGCGCGAGGAGATTCTTGATTCCGTTCAGTTCGCCGAGCGCACGGGTCACGAGGAACTCCATGTCATCGAAATCCTTGCGGTTTCCTGCATCGGCCAGTGCCACCATGTCGAGCGCGAAGAGTCCGCGCCACGCGGCGAACGTAACCGACGTCACGTTGCCAACGAGGGAGAAGATGGCATCGAGGTTGACCCTGCAGCCGACCGGCTTGCGCTGAAGCCTGTAGGCCGTTCGCAGGCGGTCTCGCCGGCTTTGACGCTTCTCCTCGATCCCGCGATTCCGCGCGTATTCGATCTCGGCGAGGTGCTTCACCTCGGCGGCGATCATCCGCTCCACCTGCTCCGGCGAAGGGAAGCCCTGATTCGGGTTCCAGTTCTTGCTCATGTGTTTTTCCTTTCCATGGCTTTTGCCACGGCGCACATGATGCCGTAGTGCCAAACGAATGGCAATACGGGGCGATGACAAAAAGAGCGGACGGCCAGCCCGCAGAAAAAGCCTCGCGCCGAAAGGAGTTTTGTATTGCAAATTACCATGTGTCGCTTGACGCTGAAAAGCGATTGTAGTATAATATGCGGCGTCTTAAGGAGAAAAAGAAAATGGCACAGATAAGTTTCAGAATGGATGACGACTTGAAGATGTCTGCGGAGGACACTTTCAAGTCTATGGGCATGACAATGTCAACCGCCATCACCATTTTTGTCACTCAAACAGTACGCGATGGTCAATTCCCCTTCGTAATCAAATCGGATCCGTTCTATTCGCCCTCCAACATGTCCGTATTGCGTCGCCGCGCAAACGATATGGACGCCGGACGCAATGTTGTTGAACACGACTTGATTCCCGATGGAGAACTCGTCCATGCGTAAGACTTGGCATGAAGAGGCCTGGGACGAATATCTCGCTTGGCAAAACGAGGACAGGAAAACGCTCAGACGTATACACCAGTTGCTCCAGAGCATTGATCGCAACGGCTACGAATGTATCGGACGCCCCGAACCGCTACGCCATGGTTTGACTGGATGGTGGAGCGTCCGTATCAATGAGACCGACCGGCTTGTGTTCCGCATCGTGGAAGACCGAATTGAGATTCTGTCCTGCAAGGGACATTACGACTGACGCACACTATGTCCACGTCACCCCTCCATATTGGTCCGATATGCGATGCCGCCTTGTCCATCGTATCTTCGTGCCGAGTGTCTTCTGAAATGCATGTGAGGTTATAGGATATGGGCATAGTTCTATTAGTTGGAAGCGTGCTTGTAATTGCAACAATAGTGATATTGACGCTTGCACGAAAGGATAAGCCGCCTACCGGTTCTTCAACAGTCCGGCAATCATTGAAATCACCGATGGCGGATAATTTACCTAAAAAGAGGATATCTTCTGTACATATCAACAATGCCAAAATTGTTCGACAAGAGTCAAAATCGAAGTCAGAAGATTTCAAAACACCAGAAGTCAGAAACTTGGCTATTGAATACAAAGGCGAGTATCACAAGGAATATCCTTTTCTTGATTCCCAGTACTCTCCTGGTTCGCGCATGCCTTTTACTGATCTGACATTATACGTGAGCGAATGGATTGGAGACGGGAAAACGGACGCTCTATATGAATTGTGGAAATACATAGGAGACTTTAGAGGCGAAGTTGCAATGCGAGAAGCTCTGCGTATGTCAATTCCAGAAGGAATAGAAATATCAGACTTTGCCAGAAATGAAATCTTGGCTATATACGCTCTTACACTTCGAGCGCATCTTGCGGTTGATCATGCCGACTATCCAGGCGCAGCAATGATGGCAACAACGTTTTCAACAAGAAATATGCTACTTTCCAGTGAACTAAAAAAAGCGCTCCAAGCATTGGTAAAGCATGAATTCACTTCTCGAAACCAAGAAAGTGATGTGTACAATTACGATGTTAACGCTGAGACAAAGGCTGTTCTTGATGCTCTCGAACAGGGGGTGTCAGGATGCGAGAAGTTTGCTGCAATAATGAAGACAGTCCCGCCAACCGTACGTGTGGCGATTTCTGATTCTATGCGTGATACCCGCACAGATGATTCGCTGTGGAACCGTCGCATTCATTATTCGCTAGGATACGGGGAGAGAGCATATGGATGCTCTGAAAAGTTGAACCGAGAGTGCGCAGTATCTCTTGGTATATTAGAGCCTGTGAACCCCTCTACATTTGGCATTCCAACAACTGTAACAAAAGCTATGATCACGGATGGGCTTCTGCGGTCTGGCGTACCCTTTAAGAAGACCGCAAAACGTGACGACCTTCTGCGCTTGGCAGATACGGTACCAGGATTGGTGGCAGAACTGCTCAATACAGCAGAGCCAGATCTGATGGTCATCAAAAGCGAATATGCGCAGGAAGCCCGCACATGGGCACGAAGGAATCAGGCATTATTCCCATTTGCGCTTGCTTTTATGGCTTACATGGGATTAGAAAGAATTAAGCAACCGACAAGAAGATCGACTTTGCGGAAAGTCCTTGATAACCAGGCGGCAATGGTTAGTGGAGAATTTCAATATGGGAATGGTCGTTCTTCATAAAAGCTGTCATGAGGGAATGAGTCACATGGAGCAAAACGCAAAAGTCGAAAGGCGGACACACCATGCCTGACAATCTCCAGATGCTCTGCCGCACATACAACCTCAAGAAAGGAGTCAAATGATGGCTCCTAAAGAAGTTCTTGATTACACGGTTCTCGACCTTTGCGAAGAAACCTACCACGACAAATTAGGGTTCACGGTTCTTGACATCTTGAACCATGAGGGCGGCAAGCGTTTCTGTGCAGTCGTGTGCATAAACTCCATACGATGTGACAACAAGCGAACCTATGAAATGCTTTTAGAGGACTATGCCTGTTTCCGTATGCCGTCGTTCTCTTTTGACATGACGGTAAAGCAGATTGTCAACCTAAGTTGTGCACGAGGTTTGCCAGTGATGGCCCTAGTGGAAGACCATGGTGAGCAGTGCCTGATTTTGGTTGCTTGTCAGCAACCGTGGGCAGATTGGTTTGCGGCGATTTTTATTGAGGGAAACGAACAGTTGTTTGAGCCGTTGAGTCCCATCATAACAAAGTTACTTGTGGAATATACTATCCAAGCACAAAAAGCGTCTTCGGACGGGAAGCAACCTACCGAAGAAGAAATCTTGAAGCAACAAGAGGCTTGCGAGTCTATCATCGGAAAATGGATGGATAGACCGCTTTCTCCCTTGTTGGCAGATGCGGAACGAGACGGGTGCGCCTTTGAAAGATTGAAAGCAAATGGGCATACTGTTATGATTGTCGTTTGCATTGTTCCGCGTACAGAAGATGAAAAGCGGAGGTTCGCAAATGAATTTGCAGCTACGGGCAAGAATCCTCGTTCGATGTTGGATGGTGTGAATATAAGTTTTCTGTTTGAGCATGAGGCATCTTACAAGGCTTCTCTTTTGATGGCAGTGGATAATCCCGATTCGCTTATATTCGCATCCGCAAATCCCTTGCAAATAGCGAAATTGGAAGCTGACTTCTGTGATGAAGCTGACTTGCGCTCATCCCAGATTGAAAAACTAGGATAAATTCCACATTTCAGCTGATTTTATTTTCCCGCTTGATAGGGACTCGATTCGCGGCCCCCGCGAGGCCGGCGCAAACGAAAAAGGCGGTCACGCCGCTCCTAAGAACGACGTGACCGCCTTTCGCTATTTCGCGTCCCTGCAGGCATCGCACTTGCGCGGTCTCTTGAGACTTTTGCTTCGCAAAAGCTCCTTGCGCGGGGCCTTGCGGCTGCTTCGCAGTTCGCGCTACGCGCTCACTCGACCCGACCGCTACGCGGCGGGCGCATCGCGCTCGTCGGGCAACCTGATCGCCTACGGCGACAGGCGCATTTCAGTTCGCATCCTCGTTGCAGTCGCTCCCGCAGCCGCCGCTGGCATCGGGGAGAAAGCAGCCGGTGCATCCACCTTGGGAGGCGGACGCAGGAGCCGCGTTCGTGGCCGGAGCGAGGTCGTCCATTATTCCCTCGTAGGCGAGCTGGGCGAGCGCGTGGAGGCGGATCGCCTGCGAGGGGGTCAGCTTTCCCTCCGCGACCAGCGACTCGATCTTGTTCGAGACCGCGCACCCTCTTGCGACTTTGCTTCGCAAAGTCCCTCGCTTCACTCGTAGAGAAACCTGACGGCCTCGCCGCAGGTGCATCTCGCCTTCGCCAAGGTCGTAGGCGGTCTGGTTGACCATAGTGATGTTGTGGCCAAGCGGCTGAAGACACTTGGGGGCATGTGATCACCCTTACAGGCATCTGGCATCTGAACCGCACCAGACTGGGTGGTGAGACGGCTGCCATAGCCTCCTTTCGCCCTGTGATTTAGCACCGGGCTACCTGTGTAATGAAGCTCCGTTCCTGCGTACTAAAAAGATTTGCCGCCATTATATCGTGATCTGCCGCCAAATCATGTTGGATTTGGCGGCAAATTAATCCAGTTTGGCAGCAAAATGACAGCGTGCACAGGCGAGGGGAAGCGCGTGCACAGAACACGCATGGTGCCTACATATGCGAAAGAATGGACTTACTTCCCTGACAATCGGCACCGGGGCTGGTTCTCGGAAGCCTTTGCCTGCTTTCCCAAGTGGAACAGGGCGGTTCGGCATTCGAGCCTTGTCTACTTCTTCTGTATGAGCGGCTTGCCGGCGTTCCAGGCCTGGCCGACCTTGTCGCCGGAGACATAGTAGCCGCTCTGGAACTGGTCGAAGATGAGCGCATTGAGCTTTGCCGGATCGACCTTGCCGTTTTCGGACAGCACGGCTTCGTCCGCAACGACATTGGCAATCTTCCCGACGATGCAGTACATCGTCTCGGTCGATACGACCTCCGCGAGTTCGCATTCCATCGTGACGGGGAATTCGTCAATGATCGGCGCGTTGACGCGCTGTGACTTGACGGCCGTGTAGCCCGTGCGCGCGAACTTGTCGGGCGTGTTGTTGCCCGATGCAATTCCGAAGTAGTCTGCGACATCCATGTGCGCCTTGTCCGCGATGGCGACGGTGAACGCCTTTGATTCGAGGATGTTCTTCGTCGTCTTGTGACCCTCGCTGATGAAGAGCGCGATCTTGTCCATGTCGCAGATCATGCCCCACGCCGCGTTCATCGCGTTGACTTTGCCGTCCTTGTCGTACGCGGCGACGATGAGTACCGGCATCGGATAGACAGCGGGCACCACGCCCAGATCTTTCTTTGCCATTTTGATGTTTCCTTTCGTTGATTTGGTTTTAAAAGACAACGTCATATCCGTCGAGGTTCGGCATGTTCTTCAGCGCAGGGAGCGTACCCGCATCGAAGTCCTTGCCGACAGCTTTGAGGGTCGCGGAATACGGTTCGGGATAGGGCTCCGCCATTTCAAGCTCGATCAGCGTACCGCCGGTGTGTTTGGCGATCCACTGCGCGACAGTCGCGGTATTGCGTACCTTCGATTGCGAATAATAGACGACTGCCACCTTGCCGGGAATCTTGGCAGTCAACGGAAGTGTCGCTTCCGTTGACCGCCGTGAAAGAGCCATGCATCCGATAGCAAAACATGCCGCGATGATGATGGCGACGATACATGTGACAAGTGTGATTTTCATAGACGAGATTCCCCCCTCCTGAAGGCGAGACCGACTTTAAAGGCGTCGGCGACCTTCTCTCCAGCGGCGAGATAGCGCCTCTTCTCCTCGTCGTAGATGAGAGGCCTGAGTTTTTCGAGCGAGTATTTCCCTCTTTCGTCAAGAATATCCTCGTCGGACTGGATGTTGACTACCTCGGCGGTGATTTGGGTGTGGCTGCCGATTGTGACGATGTTCACGACCTTGCATTCGATCGACAGTTTCAGCTCGTTGATGACTGGCGCATTCACCTTTTCGGCCTTCGTCGTTGTCCAGCCCACCTCGGCTATCTTGTCGTGGTCATAGCCGGAGGCAATGCCGATCCAGTCGGCCTCCGTAGCCTGATCGACGTTCGGATATCCAATGGTAAAAGCGCCAGAGTGCAGGATGCTCTTCAGCGTCTTGCGCTTCGCGGTCGCGTTGATTGCGATCGTCAGACAGGGCGGAACGTGGCTTGTCGGGGTGTAGAATGCCAATGTGCATGCGTCTGCCTTGCCATTTTCATCATACGCCGCAGCGATTATCGTAGGGGTCGGCGAAACGACGGCTCTCAGTTTGAGGCTTCTTTTCATTGCTTTCCTTTCTTCAAGTGATAGATCTTTGCGACGATTTTCCACTCATCGCCGTCCTTTACAAGCGCGAATGAGTCCGTGTAGGACCCTGCAACGCTGAAGTCCGGCTCGATGGCGACGATGGCGGTATCTTCTGTCGCGACTATTCCGGCGAGATGCCAGTTGACCGTCTGTCTGCCCCACGTCTTGCACATCTCGAAAAGGGACTCAATGTTCGTAGTCTGAAGCCTTCCATTCTCTTCCCATGTCATAGAGGCATTGGGGATGAACGCCTTTAGACCGATTTCAGCGCTTGGCTTGCAGCCTCCTTCGGTGTAATACTCGACGGCACGGAGGATTCCCTCGCGGTCAATTGACATCTGGTTGAATGGCTTTGCCTCTTTTTTGACATGATAGACCTTTGCGGCGATCTTCCAAGAATCGCCGTCCTTGACGATGGCGAACATGTCCGTATAAAGGTCTTTGCCGAACCTCGTTTCAGCAGCCACAACGGCGGTAGTGGGTGTTGCGGCGACAACCTTCACTTCGTCGACAGATACGTCCATCGCACCAGCGTTGTCCACATAGTCGTAGAGCGCCTGGATTGGGACAGTCTTGCGTTGTCCGTTTTCATTCCAGGACATCGTGGCCTTCGGCATGAACGCCTTGCGGGTGATCTTGCTGTCGCCTTTGCGTCCGCCGTTAACGTATGTGTTGATCGTTTTCATGATTCCCGCAAGGTCAATGCTCTTTGCATTGTCCTTCGTCGTAGTGACGGCTTCCGCAGCAACCTTCGGCGCGTCGGCCAGGGATGTCGTCGCCATTAACGCCGCGCATCCGAGAACAGCTATGAACTTGATATTCATCTTCGTTTCTCCCTTACTTTTCCACCGTGTTCGAGTTCTGGTTGTACGCCTTGGCGACGCACTTCCATTCGCCGTCGATCTTCAGGAGAAGAAGGACGTCCGTGAAGTCGATCTTGCCGCCCCAGCCTTCTTCAAGGACACGGACAACCGCAAGTGTCTCTTCGAGTTCGAGAACGTCGATGCGCGTCTTGAAGTTCTCACCCGCGCCGACGGTATCGACGTTGCGGTAGAACTGCTCGATGCTGCCGCGCTCGAATTTGCCGTTGAGGAAGCCGAACAGGCAGGCGTCCGCCGTGAACAGCTCCTTGGCGTATTTGCTGTCGCCCTCCGCGACGCTGCGCGTGAATTTCGAAGCGGCCTCAACGACCGCGTTATAGTCTGCGATATTCGCTCTCATTTTATCTTCTCCATCTTTGTTTGTTGCTTTGCTTGGACAGGCCAATCCTGTCCTTGCGGAACGGCGCGGATTATACTATAATATTTGCCACAAGCGCAAGAATGCACTTTTTAGTATCATACTAACCAAAAGTAAAGTAAGGCTGGAAAATGACAAAGAGCGAGGCGAAGAAACTGCACTGCACGGTGGAGGCGGCGATCGCCGTCATCGGCGGGAAGTACAAGGCCATCATCATCTGGTGGCTGAACGAGAAAGGCGTGATGCGCTACAGCGAGATCCAGCGCAGGGTGCCGCAGGCGACCGCCAAGATGCTGAGCCAGCAGCTCCGCGAGATGGAGGCAGACGGCATCATCTCACGCAAGGTCTATCCCGTCGTTCCGCCCAAGACCGAATACGCCTTGACCGACCTTGGCAAGGCGACCGTCCCAATCGTACACGCGATGGACAAGTGGGGTGCCGATTTCTTCACCCGTCTCGGCGTGCCCATCCCCTGCGACGAGGAATAACTGGAAGGCGTTGCGTCATGAACTGGCTGATATTGATTGTCGCAGGGTTGTTCGAGGTCATCTGGGCGGTTGCGCTCAAGATGTCAAACGGATTCAAGAACATCACGGCAGATGCGGTGTTTGTGGGCGGGATGGCCGCCAGCGTCTGGCTGCTCGCCGTGGCCATGAAATCCATTCCGATGGGAACGGCATACGCCGTGTGGACGGGCGTGGGCGCGGTCGGCGGATTTGTCGCGGGCATCGCCATGTTCGGTGAGTCCGCCTCGGCGTTGCGGATCGCGTCCGCCGCGCTCATCGTCGCCGGGATCGTCGGCCTGAAGCTCGCGGCAAAGTAATCGCAAGCGCGAGGCACTTCCATGGCTGGAAAATCGCCGCGCTCTGAGGTGTCCTTCGTACCGGAGAAATGATATACTTTTGGTGTCATGCGCGCTGGCGCACCGATTCTAAAACCCAAAAGAGATTTAGTTATGTCCACGAAGAAGACAAAGTTCATGAGGGCGGCCTTCGATCTTGGCAGGAGGATATGAGGGTAGAGCATGGCCGTCTATTGCCTAGATGAGGACTCGTTTGAGTTTCCTCCTGCGGAGGATGCCGAGTTGGAGAGCGGATTGCTCGCCATTGGCGGGGACTTCCGCCCTGAGCGGCTGCTGAACGCATACGCAGGGGGCATCTTCCCGTGGCCAGTCGCGGAGGGCGAGCCGATAACCTGGTTCTCGCCGGACCCGCGGTTCGTTCTGAAGGCGGCGGATCTGCACATCCCGAAGTCACTTGTGAAGACACTCCGGAAGGGGCTATTTGAGTATCGCGTCGATACGGCGTTCCCCGAGATGATCCACGCCTGTGCGGCCGTGCCGCGTCCGGAACAGGACGGCACGTGGATTACCGACGAGCTCGAGAGGGGATACTGCGAACTCAACCGATGCGGATTCGCGCATTCCTTCGAGTCGTGGCAGGATGGACATCTCGTCGGCGGCTTCTACGGCGTGTCGATTGGACCGTGTTTCTTTGGCGAGTCGATGTTTGCGACGGTCCCTGATGCGAGCAAGTGCGCCTTCGCCACCTTCGCCCGTCGGATGTTCGACAACGGCGTTCCCTGGATTGACTGCCAGGTTTACACGGAACATCTCGCCCGCTTCGGTGCGAAGGAAATTCCCCGCGCCGAGTATCTGGAGATGCTGAACTCGGCACTCTTCTCAATCGCAAAACACAAAAGGAAACAGACTGAATCTATGTCAGGAGAAAAAGATGACTGATGAACAGATATGCCTGATTGGGCGCGAGTTCTGGCACTTCAAAGGCAACCGCTATCGCCTCGAAGGGTTCGCAAAGGACTCCGAGACGCTGGAGGAGATGGTCGTGTACCGTGCGCTTTATGGCGATGGCGGGTTGTGGGTTCGCCCGGCGAAGATGTTCTTCGAGACCATCGAGCGCGAAGGAAAGAAGATGAAGCGATTTGAACTCGTGGAGGATGCGAGATGAAAAACCTGCGGGAGACGTTTCGAGACATGCCGCCCGATGAGATGCGCGAGGCGTCGCGTGAGGCGGAAATCAGCGAATGGCGCGCAAGTAACCGCTTTTGCGGACGCTGTGGCGCGGAGATGAAGCCGCATGCCGATCCGAACGAGCGTGCGCTCGTCTGCTCGGCCTGTGGCTACACGGCTTACCCGAAGATATCGCCTGCCGTGATAGTCCTCGTCACAAAAGGCGAGAAGGTGCTCCTCCAGCGGAACACACACTACCGAGGCGTCGTGTGGTCGCTTGTCGCCGGTTTTGTCGATCCTGGCGAGAGCCTTGAGGACGCCATCCGCCGCGAAGTCCGCGAAGAGGCTTCAATCGAGGTGAAGGACATTCGCTACTTCGGCTCGCAGACGTGGCCGTTCCCATCTAATATCATGATCGGCTTCCGTGCCGAGTATGCGGGTGGGGAACTCACGCCCGACGGCGAGGAGGTCGTGGAGTCGGGATGGTTCGACCGCAAACACCTGCCGGAGATACCGCGCCACGGCTCGATCGCACGGGCCATGCTCGACGCATGGATTGCAGAATCTCGCAAAGGTGAACGAGAAGAGGCGATGCGCCTCTTCGAGAAGTGCATCAACACGAACGACTTGGAGTTGGGCCGCAAGATCATAGCGGAAACGGCGGCGTTCGACACGCCCGTTTCGCCTACGCCGCTCTACGGCGCGGAAGGATACCTGAGCGTTGTCAGCCTCATGCGGAAGAGTTTTCCGGACGTGCAGTGGAAGCTTGTCGATATGGCGGTGGACGAGAGGACGGTCGCCGTCCAGTGGGAATGCTCTGGCACGTTCAACGGCGAAGCGCCGTTCGCCGGACTTCAGCCGAACGGACGCCGCTTCACGACCACGGTCATGAACTTCTACTCGTTCGACGCCGACGGCAAAATCTGCAAGGACGTCGCCGCAACCGGCATCGCGGGTATTCTGCAAGGTATCGGCGCGATTCCATGAAAGCGATACTCTACGCATTTCTGGCGGCGGTTTTCTACGCCATCAACATCCCAGCGTCAAAGGTGCTGCTGCGGGACGTCGGGCCGACCACCATGGCCGCCTTGCTTTATCTTGGCGCGGGAATCGGCATTGCGATTCTCTCGCTTCTGAACACCCATGACCGCAAGGCATCCGCGCCGCTGACGCGCCGGGACATGCCGTTCGTCGTCGGCATGATCGTCCTCGACATCGCCGCGCCCATCTTTCTCATGCTTGGCATTCGGTATGGCACATCCGCCAACGCCTCTTTGCTCGGCAACTTCGAGATCGTGGCGACGACGGTGATTGCGCTTTTCGTTTTTAAGGAGGCGGTCTCGAAGCGACTCTGGATCGCGATTGCGCTCATCACGCTTGCGAGCATCCTGCTCTCGTTCGAAGGAACGGACAGCTTCAGGTTCTCGTATGGTTCGCTGCTTGTCATCGCGGCGACGGTCTGCTGGGGCTTCGAGAACAACTGTACGCGCAACATCGCGTCGAAGAACACCTACGAGATCGTCGTACTGAAAGGCGTGTTCTCCGGATTCGGCGCGCTTGCGATCGCCGTCATCCGGCATGAGGCGATGCCAAGCCTCGCGCATGTCGCCGCCGCGCTTGCGCTTGGCTTTGTAGCCTACGGACTCAGCATCTTCCTCTACGTCCGTGCGCAGAACACGCTCGGGGCGGCGAAAACGAGCGCCTACTATGCCGTTGCGCCGTTCGTGGGGGCGTTGCTTTCGTTCGTCTTGCTGAAGGAGGGCCTGTCGTGGATGTATCTCGCGGCGCTGGGCGTGATGGTCGCGGGGGCGGCGCTTGTCGTGGTCGATACGCTCGTGCGGCACCACACCCATCCGCACCAGCACACCTTCACGCATTTTCACGGCGGCTACGTCCACACGCATACGATCACGCATACCCACGGACACGACCATCTCGGAGCGGACGGCACACACTCCCACAGGCATCGTGTCGCCGAACTCGAGCGAGAACGTCTCCGTCAACTTCGTGATGCGTGAAGGAGGCTAAGTCGTAACAAAGGTTTGTTTTCTTATTCTCCACATTGACTTTTGGCAATAAAAAGAGTACACTTTTATTTGCCAAAAGAACTCAGAAGATGAAAGACTCAATCATACGATACCTATCCGAGGGCTTCGGTCGGGTCGAGGGAGGCGAAAGCATCACGCTCCCCCGCTCCTTGCCTTTGGTTGTCACTTCCGGTTACAGATTCCGCAAGTGCAAGGTTCTAGGGGTCGAATGCATCTTGGCGATAGCTGTAGAAAACGCCGTACACACGCCAAGGCGTGTCCAAAAACAGCTTGCGCTTGTGGAGTCTGAGACGAAGATGCCGGTAGTGTTCGCGACTCGGCGGCTGCAACCACATGACAAGGCCCGCTATGTTGCCCTGCGCGTCCCTCTTGTCGTTCCCGGAAAGGTAGCGTATCTCCCGTTCGCAGGGGCGATGCAGGACACGTCCCGACGCGATTTTGTCGTCAACGGCTCGACTGTCTCCGCTGTGGCGCAGCAAGTCGTTCTCGCGTTCCTTGAACATCGCATCGCCGCGCCCGTTGGCGCAAAGGAGGTGGCGGAACTGCTAGGCTATTCGATCCCTGCCGTCCAGAACTCGTTTCGGGAGCTTGAGTATTTCGGTATCGGAGAAAGGGACAAGCGAAAGTCATCGCGCGCATTTGAGTTCGTGTTCTCGGATGTTGGACGCAGGCTGTGGGAAAAGGCCAGACCGTTTCTGGCGTCGCCCGTTCGCAAGGTCGTGGGACTTGCCACACAGCCGCATAAGGGATGTGTCGTCGCAGGAGTTGACGCACTGGCGGCGCTCGGACGACTCAACGACCAGCCGCCGACGGTATTTGCAACTGCCTTCGACGGGTTCGCCAAGCGTGGCTTCGACGTCGTTTCCACCATCGGTGCGCCGCATCTTCTTCAGTTGTGGTCATACGCGCCTCAGCGTCTCGGCGGGGATAGTGGGATGGACGTGCTTTCCCTTGTCCTTTCGCTTGCCGACGAGCGTGACGACCGCGTGCAGATCGAGATCGACAGGATATTGGAGGGGTTTAAATGGTAAGAGGGCTGGATGTGTTCAGGGATTTCTTCGCCGACTACCGCGACTGCTACGTGCTGATCGGCGGGAGTGCATGCGACGTGTACTTCACTGATCAGGAGATCCCGTTTCGAGTGACGCACGACCTTGACATGATCCTCTGCGTAGAGGCGCTGACGCCGGCGTTCTTCAACCGTTTGGGATTGTCAAAGTAAACAGAAATTATAAGCAGTGACGACAACTATCACAACATCAACGACATTTTCAACGCCAGAGAGGAACATGAACCATGCCTAAAGAAATCGAACCTAAACTGAAACTCATTAGCACCTATTTGAGTTCGCAAGAGTTGTTTGTAATTCCCGAATACCAGCGAAGTTATTCGTGGACGATAACGGAATGCGACAAGTTATGGCAAGACGTCGAGACTTTTTCCCTAAGATAAGAAGAAATATCAAAATGAAAGGAATCCAACCAATGATCGACAACAAACCATTCGCGATGTTCTTCAACGCGAGCCCGCGCAAGGGCTGGAACACGCACAAGATGCTCGAAGCCGCCAAATCCGGCGCGGAGGAGGTGGGGGCCGTAACGGAACTCGTCAACCTCTACGACATCAAGTTCCCCGGCTGCAGGAGCTGTTTCGCCTGCAAGCTCAAGAACGCAAAGACCAACGGCGTGTGCGCACTGCGCGACGACCTGAGGCCGATCCTCGAGCGCGCACGCCAGGCGGACGTCCTTGTACTCGGTTCGCCGATCTACTTCGGCTATCCGACGGGAGTTTACCGCGCCTTTCTGGAAAGGCTCGCGTTCCCCGTGTACTCGTATCATTACGAGAACGGACAGCCCCTCGTCTGCCGCGACAAGGTGATCGAGACGGCGAACATCTTCACGATGAACATACCTGAAAAGTGGTTGGACGAGTGGAAATATCCGCAGGTTCTCGAATCGAACACGCAGACGCTCAAGACCGTCTTCGGTGCATCCGAATCGCTATACGCCTGCGACACCTACCAGTTCACAGACTACTCGCGCTACGACATCACGCTCTTCGACGAGGCGGCGAAGCGCGCCCACCGCGACGCGCAGTTCCCCATCGACCTCGCCAACGCCTGCGCCCTCGGCAGACGTCTCGTCGAAAAGGCGGTCAAGAAGATATGAAAGACATACTCTATGCATTAAAGGTGTTGCTGCGGGGTGTCGGGGCTATGCCGATGGCTGTGATGTTCTGTCTCGGCGCGACGATGCTCGCGGGATGTGTTTCCTGCGGCATGACAGAACGAGGAAATAAGAAAGAGGCGGAAAACATGTTTGTAACGCGAATCGCAGAAATCGAAGTCCATCCCGAATGGCTGGAGGCGTACCTCGCCGCCGCCGGGACGGTCGGGGCCGAATCGGTCGCGAAGGAACCAGGTGTCATCTGCATCTTCCCGATGCAGAAGAAGGAGTCGCCGACGTCCATCCGCATCGTGGAGATCTACCGCAGCGAAGAGGCGTACAAGGAACATCTCGCGACGCCGCACTTCCGCAAATACAAGGAGGGCACGCCGCACATGATCAAGTCGCTGAAGCTCGTACCCATGCAACCGCTCGATCCTCACCATGCGGACAGCATCTTCAAGAAGTGGTTGCAGAAGTGACGGGATTCCCGTTCGGTAATATTCGCTGTTGACATGCACGGGAGAGTGTGATATATTACCGCTCGGTAACATGAAAAGAAACAAACTTGATACGCCCGCCTCGGTTGGGTTGCTCGTTAAAACCGAGCGGCACAACCAGAAACTGACCCAGCTCCAGCTCGCCGGACTGGCAGGGACAGGTATTCGCTTTGTCTCCGATCTTGAGAATGGCAAGGGAACCGTACAGTTGCAAAAGCTGCTCGCTGTTCTTTCCGCGCTCGGACTCGGACTGTTTATCCATAGCCCGTGGGATGAATAAGGGGTAGCGGCATGGATTGTCTGAACGTCTATCTTTGTGGAAGGCTCGCCGGGTTTCTTGAGCGCGACGGCAAAACCATGTCGTTCCGATATTCGTCGGACTACCTTTCCAATCCCGAGTCGACGGTCATATCGTCAACGCTCCCGCTCTCTGCCGACAGATATGCAGAACGCGATGTCATGGCGTTCTTTTCCAATCTTCTTCCAGACGAGGGCATGCGCCGCAGGATTGCGGAGATTCTGCGCCTGTCGCCCGACGACACGTTCGGGCTTCTCCGTGCCATCGGCGGCGACTGCGCGGGGGCGGTCGCGTTCTGGGAACCCGGCAAGGAACCGTCTTCTATCCGGCCGCCAAAGTTCAGGGAGCTTTCCGAATCCGAGGCGGACGTGCTCCTCAGAAATCTCGCAAACCGTCCCCTCGGCATCGCCGATGACTTTCGCGGCATATCTGGTGCAGGTGCCCAAGACAAGCTCATCGCCTGCTGGAAAGACGGCAAAGTTCTCCTACCTCTTGAAGGTACGCCGTCCACGCACATTTTCAAGCCGGATATTCCGCGTTTCCAGCACTCGGTGTACAATGAATTCTTCTGCATGACGCTTTCAAGGCTTTGCGGATTTGACACGGCTTCCTGCGAGATCGTCCGCATCGGTGGCGAAGACTACTATGTCACGACGCGATACGACCGGGAATTGAAGGGCGGTCTGGTTGTTCGCGTCCATCAGGAGGATTTCTGTCAATTGCTAAAATGCCGACCTGAAATCAAATACCAGGATCAAGGGGGGCCGTCGCTGACGGATTGCACAAGGCTCTTGCAACGACTCGCCCTGCCGGGATCCGACATACTTTCATTCATCGACAGGGTCATCTTCAATTTTCTCATCGGCAATGGCGACGCGCATGGCAAAAACTTCTCGGTACTCTACCATGGAAGCCGACCGCGCCTCGCCCCTGCTTACGACTTGATCTGCACAACAGTCTATCCGTCCATCGCAAGGAAGATGGCCATGAAGTTCGACGGGCAGTTTGACTTCAGATGGGTCACGCCAGGCAAGATCGTGCGCACATTCGCCCGAGCCGGCATCGGCGAGAAGCTCATACGCGATTCGATCGAACGCCAGATTGCATCCATTCGCGCCAGCCTCCCGGAACTTCTTGATCAAGTCAATGCCGAACATCCTTCTGAAATCTATCACGACATAGCCGTCGGCATCCATGCCAGAATCCACCAACTGGCAAAGTAGTTTTGGGGTGAAACGATTAGAACTCTTGGAGGGATGAACATTGAAACGCGGGCTTGTACTTGAAGGCGGGGCGATGCGCGG
>CAMKJU010000031.1 GCA_946413265.1 uncultured Lentisphaerota bacterium | reverse complement strand
GCGAATACCACAAGGGCGAGATCAAGCAGACCGTCCGGCCCTACTGGAACGCGCAGACGATGTCCGACTTGGACTACGAGGATACGAAGTACAAGTTCAAGGTCGACACCGAGGACTGGCGCGTGGGCATGAACTGGCGCCTTGATTCCGGTGTGTTCCTCTTCGGATCGGGGGGGGTGTCAAAGCGCAAGCCCGACAAATCCGGCAAGTACAGGCACGATGATTACGAGAACCTGCAGGATCATCGCGGCAGCGAACATTTCTCGCGGATGCGCAGGAACGACGAGGTGGTGTTCTCCTTCGGTGCCCGGTGGAACCCAGAGGACAACTTCTCCGTAATGACGCTCTTCGACCACGACTACGTGGCCTCGGCCGTCAAGGACGTCACGTACGACTCCCTCGCCCTCACGGCGGCGTGGCTGCCGTACGACTACTGGAAGCTGTCCGGCCGCACGCAGTACTGGACCTACAGCGACGACAACGCAATGTACTTCATGAACCTCGAGTCCCTGTGGTCCTCCGAGTCCATGCCAACGGTCTGGTACGGCCTGAGATTCAACACCACCACGACGAGCGAAGCCTCCGACTTCTACTGGACGCCCTACTGGGACAAGCGCGTGCTGGGCGTGCTGCGCTACGAGACGGATTCGGACAAGACGCGGTTCCGGGCCGACATCTTGGGCGGCTTCGCCAAGAGCGACGGGCGCGGCGGCTTTGTGATGGACGGCGAGAAATATTCCGACCGAGACACCGACTGGGAGGCCATCTGGGGCTTTGCCGGCCTCTACAGCTACGACATCACCGACTGGATGACGGTTTCGGTGGAATACGACATCCTGGCCATGAGGTCCTACATCGACCACATGGTGCTTCTCTACCTCCTAACCCATTTCTAACGCCACTCCGATTATCTATCCATGACATGGTAAAGGAACATATCCATGACAATCCCAACTCATCACTTCAACTTGCATGACGGAGCCCACGGGGGCGCGAAACCCCTGATTCTGGTCGTCGACGATTCTAACGTCGCGCGGACCATCATCCGGATCACATTCCAGAACGACTTCGAGGTTCACGAGGCTTCGGACGGCACCCAGGCCATCGAGATGCTGCGCAGGGGCGAGTACAGCTACTCCGCCATCATGCTTGACCTCGTCATGAAGGAGGTGGACGGATGGGCGGTGCTGAAGTTTCTGCGCGAAAGCGGCATCATCAAGACGGTGCCAGTGGTGGTGGAGACCGCCTCGGCCATCGAACTTGAGACGGTTACAGAGCTCTATGAGTGCGGTGCGTGGGGAGTGATTGGCAAGCCCTTCGACGGGAAGATGCTGCTGGCGCTGGTGAAGGCCGTCTGCAAGCGGGCGAACGCCGCCGCCGCCGCCATCGCCTCCGCAGGCGGGGAGCTCAACGCCGTCCTCGAGGGGACTGCCGCCGCCGTCTTCGCGGTCGATGCCGCCACGGGGAAGATCGTGCGCGCCAACGGCCGCTTCAACGCGCTGGTCGGCTACTCGCGGACGGTCGGATTTACGCTTGCGGACGTCGTGGGGCAGAACGCCGAGCTCTTCAACGGGGTCGTCAAGAATACGGTTGATTCCGGTTCCGGAGGCCCCGTCCTGGTCGATTCGCTCAAGCCCAACCACGTAGACGTGCTTTTCTGCGAGCTGATGAAGTGCTCGGGCGCACGCAATGACCTTGTGGTGGGCACGCTGATGGACATCACCGCGATGGCGAACCGTCTGCGCGAGCTTGAAGCTGCCGTGGCGGCGGGGGGGAGAGCCTAAATGGCAAAGAAGATCATGAAGGTCCCCATAGGGATCCCGGTGCTGGATGACAAGTTCTCCGGCATCTACGTCGGCCACGTGACGCTTCTGACGGGTGCCTCGGGCGAAGGCCGCGAAGTGGCTGCGGGCGCGGTGCTGAACAGCTACTACCGGCTGGACGAGCAGGTCCTAGGCGTCTTCGTCGAATCCGCCGATCATATCGCACTGCGTGCGCGCGAAGTTGGCTACAATATGGAGAAGGCCACTGAAATCGGCGCGCTCTCTACCCTCTACTATGCCTACAAGCCGGGTGAGGAGCTGCCCGTCAGGGAATCGCTTGAAGAGATCATCGCGGAGACCCGCCGCATTTCGGCGTCCGTCCTCTTCATCCAGGACGCCCGCCCTTGGCTCGAAGTCCATCCCGTTTCTGCCGCTCCAGAGCGCGTCGCGGAATTCATCTCGATACTTGAAGAATCCGGGCTTACCACCATCGTGGCCTTGCCGGAACCCGTCTCCGACGCCGCGAAGAGGGTGTGGGAGGAGATGAAGAACAAGTCCTCGGTCGCGATCCAGTTCAGCCGCGACAGGCTGGGCAACTACTTCATGAAGGTGCTCACCTACATGGGACTGACGGCGAACGTCAGCCTGCCATACGAGACGCCGTTGAAGTTCGTGCCGAGGAAAGGGTTCGTGAAGGACGTGGGGCCCGAGGCTGTCCCAACGCCGTCGGGCGAATTCCGTACTCCTGCCGAACGAAAGGAGACGCCGGCGGCCGCAGTGTCCTTCTCCCATGGGGCAAAACCGGCGATGATGGACATGACGCAGTCCATACTCGGCCAGATTTCAAATCTCGTGCCGCCCCCCAAGCCGCCCCCCGCGCCCAAGCCCAGCCCCGCACCCATGCCCAATCCTGCGCCCATGCCCAACCCCGTGCCCATGCCCAACCCCATGCCCAAGCCCAACCCCGCGCCCGAAAGGAGAGACCAAACGAAATATTCGTTCGCTGCCGCCGAGGCACAAACGAAAAAGCGCGCGAAATATTCGTTCGCCGCAGCAATGAAGGAGGATGGTTGATATGTACGAAAAATATTGGAATCTCAGGGAAGCGCCTTTCGTCAACTCATACAACCCTCGGCAGCTCTACCTCTCGAGCCAGTTCGAGGAGGGCGTGGCACGACTCTTCTATCTGGTTTCGGAAGGACGGGTCGCCGGCGTCCTCACCGGTCAATTCGGCATGGGCAAGTCCTTCCTCCTGTCCAACCTGACCGAGCGCATCACCCAGGCGGGCATCCCGCATATCCGCATCGACGCCATCCCCAAGGGACACCTCGCGCTGCTGCGCCATGTCATCGCCGGCCTGGGCGTGAAGGGGGAGGTCGCCTCGGTCGCGGACGGCCTCATGACGCTTCAGGAACTCTCCCGCAAGCCGGGCGCCTTGAAACGCCACGCGATTCTCATCGACGAGGCGCAGTATCTGGGCGATGACGACGGGCTCTACCTCATCCACTACCTGTGCAACCTGCGCCTGTCCTCCAGCGACGGACGCGAACAGCAGTTCGCCACGGTCATCATGGCCGGCATTCCGGAACTTCTGGACATGGTGCGTTCCTACCAGTCCCTGCGCGCCAGAGTACAGCTTTCCTGGACGCTCGCCCCCCTCACGCACAGCGAGACCATAGAGTTCGTCCAGCACAAGGTCATGGCGGCGGGCGGCGACATGTGGATCTTCAACCAAGAGGCCCTGTCCGAGCTTTACCGCCTTTCCGGCGGCGTGCCCAGAAGCATCACCAACATCTGCGACACCGCGCTGATGCTCGGCTACGTGGCCAAGGCTCCCGAGATAGACGCCGCAATCGTGCAGCAGGCGGCCAAGGACGTGGATATCCTGCCGAAGGAGGGGTGACCGGTATGGAGGATTTGCTTCAGAACGACCTTTTCCATCTGGTGTTCGGCATTCTCGCCGCCATCTTCCTTCTGAGCGCGCTGGTAAACGCGATCCGCTCGCGCATCCGGAGCAACCGGCGCGAGACCGCCAGCATCATCAAGAACAACGGCAACACGGGCAACGAGTCCGCTCCAGTAAAGCTGGAAAACCCCTTTGCCGGTGGGGCGAACCCTCCGGGTGAGCCGCAGCGGCTCGGCGAGACGCCTCACCCTGCCCAGACGCCCGTTCCGGCATCCGCGACTGTCGCCGTCGCCGACAATCCTCCGGGCCAGTCCGTCAAAGCACCGGCCGACGACGACGAGGAGTATGTGTGGCGATGATCTTCCAAAGGGCTATGAAAAGGCTCCTGTCGCCCGTCTGCGCCCTCGCTGCCCTGATGGCGTCGGCCGCCGTTTCGTCGCTCGAGTGGGACTTCGCGAAAACGGCGGAGGACCGGGTCTTCGTTGACGTGAAGCCGACGCCATCCCGCCCCGGCGTTCCGGCGGGCGCCATCGCGCTCGACATCAAGCTTTTCGAGGGGGCCGCTTCCGTCAGGGCCGCAACGTTCCACTTGAAAATCGGCGGCGACTGGCTTGCCGCCGCCCAGGTTGACACTGCCGCGCTTGCCACGTCGCGCCTGCGCGTTCCGTTCGGGAACTTCACGCCGCCAGTTGGCGATGAGCCGAAGATAGACGAGGTGCGCGTGAGCGTATGGCGCTCGCCTTCGCCCGGTGCGGGCAGGCTCGCCTTCAACTCCATCTCGCTCGCCCCCGTCTCTGAAATCGCCGTTCTGTCGGGCCCGGCAGGTTCGTGGATGGAGACTCTTGCGCTCCGCGTAGCCGCCACGCTCTCCCGCAGCCGGCTTGATTGCGACCTCCATCCCTCCGTTTCCGCCGCCGTGAAGTCCGTCCCGCAGCTCGTCATCGTACCCGATGCCTCGTCGCTCCCCGCCAACGATGCCGAGCTCCTTGCCGGTTTTATTCGCAAAGGCGGCCGCGCCATCGTCTACTACTCGGCCAATCCCGTCCTCTCGGAGGCGTTCGGTCTGCGGCCCGGAGCCTGGCATGGCGGACAGCCGTGGTGCGCCATTAAGCCTCTCGACGAGGCCATTCCACCATATCCCCACAGTACCGACAACACCATCGTGCCGTTCTTCGACGGCTCGGCTTCCGCCAAGGTGGTGGCCCGGTTCCTCTCTCCCAACGGCGCGGCCATTATGCCGGCCGTGACGCTCACGCCCGCCGGCGCGTGGTTCTCGCACATCCCTCCGCTTCCATCGCCCGCTGCGGCAATGCACCTCAGGAGTGTCGTACGGAAGGTGTTGCCCAACATGGCCTGCCAGGATCTTCCTGACCCCATGAAGCCCATCTCTGCCACGGAACTCGCCAAGTTCAAGTTGCGCGGGGCATGGTTGCAGAATCCTCCCGGTTTTCCTGGTGGAATGCAGGCTTTGCCGGAATGGATGAAGGGGCACGGCCTTAATGCGCTCTTCGTCCGCCGCGAAGCGCTGGGCTCTGGAGAGGCCGGTGTCAGGCGATTTTTCAGGATGGCCGACAAAGCGGGCGTAGGCGTCCATCTCTGGCTCAATGCGTTCGAACCGTCTTCGGACGGCCGGTGGACCGTTCCCCACGGCGGAGAAGCACGCGGCAGGCGCGTGCAGGAGCTCCTGGAGTCAATCCCGCAGGATGTCGTCGGCGTCCAGCTCGACTACGTGCGCTTGCCGTCCGCCGAGGAGGCGACTGCCGAGAAGATGGACGACATCTCGCTTTTCGTCCGGACTTTCTCGCGGATGTTTCGCAGCGCGCGTCCGGGCTGCGCGCTTTCCGCTGCGGTGTTCCCTACCCCCGAAGCGGCGGCGAAGCGTGGCCAGGACTGGCCCAGGTGGGTGAAGGAGGAGTGGGTGGATTTCGTCTCGCCCATGATCTACACCGAGTCACCAATCGCCTTCAAACGCGACCTTGCGCTGTGCAAGGCGGCTGCACCAGCGTCCGCTCTCGTCCCGGGAATCGCCGCCTGCGCGGACGAGGCGAGCCCCGACCGCGACTCCGTGCGTGCGCAGCTCGAGGCGGCGACCGCCCTGAAGGGCGTTTCCTTCTTCGCCCTCGACTGGGCGCTGGGCGCGCTCTGCGGCTATACGGACGTCAAACCATGATCCAACATGCAACTATAACTACAGCATGGAGAAGTGTCAAATGAACCATACGAACGAAGGCATCCCAATGGTCGATGCAGAGTGGCAGGAGACCGTCAAGTCCATTCCCGTCGTCTGCGACATCACCGAGACGACGGCCGAAGGCGTCGTCCGCCAGGTTCTCAAGGCCGTTTTCGAGAAGAACGGCCTGCCCATGGACAATCTCGACGCCATGGTCTCGACCGTCATCGCGCACTCCCTGGGCGACATCTGCTTCACCGCAATGCACGGCCTTGCGATTCCGCACGGATACATCTCCGGTTTGGAGAAGATGCTTGTGGGCATCGGCGTTTTGCGACACGGCTGTTCGATTGATTTCAACGCCATAGACGGCTCAAAATCGCACATCTTCTTCGTGATCGTATGCTCCAGTCCCAACCATCCGGGATACCGTCAGTTCCTGGCGCGATTGTGCAGATGCCTCATTTCCGACAACATGGTATCTCGCCTTGCATCCGTCTCCACCCGCAATGATTTGGAAGCCTTGCTAAGCAGCCATTAGCCAGCCGCCTACGCTTCTCGCGGGATGAACATATATGGGCAGGGGAATACCAAGTATTCAGAGTAGTTCCGCGAGCGCCTTCATGTCCGCGATGAGCTGTGCCGCCTGGCCGCGATCCTGCGACTTGGCGGCGCCTCGGAGCGCGATGGCCGCATCGGCCATTTGCTGGTCGCCGGCTGCGAGCGAGTTGCCCTTGACGGTGTGCGCCACCTTGTCCAGCGTGTCCCACTCGCTTGCAGCCAGCGCCGCGTCGGCCTCGGCCGTCTTGGCACCGACGGAGGAGACGTACTCGGCGTAGATCGCGTTCACGGCCTCCGCGTCGTCCCCGAACTGTTCGTTCAGGTATTTTTTGCAGCATTCCTTCATGGTTTACTCCTTTTCCGTATAATTGCCCAACTTGATATGGTCTCTACAGGTTTTTACCGTTGCTCTAATCTTACGGGCGGATATGATACCATATTCAAGCGTTTACTGTAAAGCGGGAAGATGTGAAATTCGTAACTGTTTTTTCTGGATTACGGCTTGTTTCCCGCCAGATGGCGTGGTAAAATATACGTCGGTTTTCAACCAGAAAAAGGTGCGGTAGCAATGAGTCAGTAAGATTGGAAAGAGTCCGTCTGAACGGTACGTCCATGCACAACTATTTCTACTACTATTTTTATTCAATCGTGTCAGGCATCGCTCTGTGCGTTCACCTGATAATCAACTGGCATCAGCTTGTCAATAGGCCAACTGACAAGGCGCATGTCGGCGCGCTTGAGTTCAGGCATTTCCTCGTCTATCTGTCGGTATTCTTCGTCACGGACGTCCTGTGGGGCGTGTTCGCTGCGTTTAAATGGCCGCGCGTCCTATACGCCGATACGTTTGTGTTCTTCGTCGCCATGGCGCTTTCCGTACTTACGTGGACGCGCTTCGCGGCAACGTATCTGGACCTGGAGGGCAAGGCGCGCGCGTACCTGCTATGGTCGGGGCGCGGAATGATGGCGTTCTTCATAGCTGCACTTTTGATGAACGGGTTCACCGGCATTTTCTTCACGATTGATTCTCGGTGTGTATACACCGCCGGGCCGTTGCGCCAGCTGGCGTTTTCGTTACTGGCCGCGTTCAATGCGATTGCCTCCGCGATGACGCTGCACAAGGTGTTTCGCACGAAGGGCAAGACGCGCCGGCACAACAAGATGGTGTTCGCGTTCGGAATCTCGATGACGGCGGCGATCCTGACCCAGCTCGCCGACCCCCTGCTTCCGCTCTACTCGATCGGATGCCTCTTCGGATGCTGCTTCCTGCACGTGTTCGTGGTCGAGGACGAACGCGACGAGATGCACCGGCAGGAGCTGCTCGCGCGCAGCTACGAGGTGCAGCTCGAAGCCGAGCGCACGGCGACTCAGGCAAAGAGCCTATTCTTCTCGAGCGTTTCGCACGACATCCGCACGCCGCTCAACGCCATCATCGGCTTTTCCGAACTGCTTGAAAAGGGCGTGGGGAACGAAGAGGAGCGCGTGCGCTACGTTTCATCCATCCGCTCCAGCGGAAAGGTGCTCGCGCGCCTCGTGGACGACATCCTCGACCTCTCTAAGCTGGAAAGCCAGAAGATGGAGGTCGTCGAGGTGCCGACCGACGTTCCGGTGCTTGCCCGCGAGGTAATCGAGGTCTGCGAGGTCGCCCGCCTGCGCAAGTCGCTGGCCCTGAAAACCGAAATTGGGGAAATGCCGTGGGTCAGCGTGGATCCGCAGCGAATCCGCCAAATTCTCTTCAACCTTCTGTCGAATGCGTACAAATACACGGACCACGGCACGGTCACGATACGCGTCCTCTGGCAGGACGGCACGCTGTCGCTCTCGGTGGCGGACACGGGCAAGGGCATATCGGAGGAGGACATCGCCCGCATCCTCCAGCCATTCGTCCAGCTGTCCGACAGAAACCACCGCGACGGCACGGGACTCGGCCTGCCTATATGCCAGAGGCTCGCCGCGCTCATGGGCGGGAAACTGGAAATCACCTCAAAGGTCGGCGAGGGCTCGACATTCACGGTCACCATCCACAACGTCAAAACCGCCGCTCCGCCAGCAAAACATTCGGAGGATTGTGCTCATTTGGGGCATACCCCGTCCCGCGTCCTCGTCGTGGACGACTCCCCCGTCAACCGTGCGGTGCTCAAGGCCATGTTGGCGAAAAGCGGCGTGGCTGAGGTCGTGATGGCGCAGAACGGACGCGAGGCCCTTGCGGTGCTGGAGGGCAATTGCGATTTCGACATCGTGCTTTCAGACCTCTGGATGCCGGAGATGGACGGCTACGGACTGGTGAACGCCATCCGCGCCGACGCAAGGTTCTCGCGCCTCCCGGTCTATCTCCTCACCGCCGACGTCGAGGCGCGCGGCCAGCCCGAAGCAAGCGGTTTCACGGGAATCCTCCTCAAGCCAATAACACTTGAAAAGCTACAGGAGCTGTTCGCATGATGCCGTTCGGTAAAAACCTCCCCCGATTCGCGCAATTACGCTTGAAATTAATTTTGAAAAAAATTTGTAACCTTGTCTTGGGAGGTGCGTATACGGGGCAACCAAACAACTTTTCAAAGAAGGAGCAACAAAATGATCAACGTTAACACAAACACCAGTCTCCAGGGCATTCAGAACTGGGAAAATCTGGCAAAATTGCTTGAGACGAACAGTACTGGAAACGTCAAAAACGGCACGATTGACCTCGACAAAGGTCAGATAACCATTACCATCAACGATGGTACGAATACGCAGTCGGTGAATGTGTCCGTTCCGAACCTCGGTACGGTCGACGGGGCGCCGGATACCGCAGCGCTCAAGACGCTGGCGGACAAGATCATAGCCGTGGCGACCGAGTTGTCGGCCTCCGGGTCCATTGCGGCCGACGGCACGCTCAGCGCGCAGCTGAAAGACGCGATTACCAAGCTCGAGGCAGCCCTCTTCGCCTCTGGGGCGAATCCGACCTCGGCGAACACCGTGAACACGTCCAAGGCGCTCTTCGACCTCTACAAGCTGATGGCCATCATGGTGGAAGTCGCCCAGAAGCAGCGCGACACGTCGCGCGAGATCCGTCTCGTCGAGAACCAGCAGGTGCAGAACTCGATCAAGCAGCAGGCTGCCGACATCCGCAGCGCGGCGATCATCTCACTCGGGTTCGGCCTCGCCTCGGCCGTCGTGTCGGGCATCATGAGCGGCTTGGCCATGTACAAGCAGGGCAAGGCGTTCGACCAGCAGACCAATGCGGCGAAGAATCTGAACACGCCAATGGAAAACCTGAAGACGGCGCAGCTCTCCTCCAGCCCGGCGGCGGCGGAGGCGAACCTCCAGTCCGTTACGGCTAAGACGCCGCAGAACATCATTGACAAGGTGAACCAGCAGTTCGGCGACGCAAAGACGGACTTCGTCCGGGACATCACGGCGGCGGACACGCGCCTCCGGACTGCGGAGCAGGCGCAGGACACGGCGGGCGACGAGCTGAACGCCATCCGCAACCAGCAGCCCCCCGCCTCGCAGGAGGCAATCCAGGCCAAGGTGGACGCCTACGACAATGCGAGCAACGAGGTGCTGGCGGCCAAGCAGAACCGCGCCACGATCGAGAAGAGCTTCTTCGACAAGCTGGACACGCAGCTGAAGGCCAACGAGGTCGAGATCAATACCAAGGAGGGGCTGGGCGAGGACGTGACGGCCATCAAGCAGGAGAACACCTACCTGCGCGCCTACACGGCAAAGTTGAAGGCCGACCACGCCTCCGACTCCACGAAGAACCTCGACCTCTCGGTCGCGCAGAACAAGTACGACTTCGCCAAGCGCGCGATGGAACTGGACAACAAGTACATGGGCTCACAGAAGATGATGAACCGCTGGATGGGCATCCAGCAGCTTCAGATGAGCCTCACGCAGATGGCCAACGCCTCCGGCAACATGATCAGCCAGATGGTGCAGGCCAAGGCGACGATGGAAGGCGCGGAGCAGACGCAGCACAACGAGCAGCTCGACCAGATCAAGGACCTCTTCTCGCAGGCCGAGACGGTCATCCAGGCGGTCATCCAGCTCATGCAGGCCGTGCTGTCCGCAGAAAACGATTCGTTGATGGAGGCGATCCGCGCCTAAGAAACTGCAAAAAGAAGGGAGGAAAACAATGGACATATCTCTTAGCAACGCAATCATCGCAGAGACGGCGCAGGCGCGTGACCTGTCGCCGGAAGGCGGCGGGGTGGGGGCCGCCGCTGAGCGCGTCCTGCGTCCGATCCTCGGCGGCGACAACGTGCGCGTGAGCAGCGCGATCACCGGCGACCTCCAGAAGCTTCTGGCGCAGGTCCGCGCAGAGCAGGAGAACAAGAAGGTCCAGCTCGCCCACCTGCAGCTGAGCGCGGTGCTGGGCCACCTCTCCGCGATGGCGGATCTCACGGCCTCCCAGCAGGCGCAGGTCAGCGCGATGCAGATGCAGATCGATGCGCTGGAGGCGGCGGTCGCGCGCGAGAGGACCACGTCCGCGGAACGCAAGAAGGCGATTGAGACGAAGCGCCAGCTGGAGTCCGACGCGCAGGATGATCTGAGGGCGGCCGAGCAGGCTGGCGACGAGGTGGCGGTGGAGGCCGCCCAGAAACGTCTCGCCGCCGCCCAGGCCCAAGTCGCCACGCTGGAGGCGGAGATCGCGAAGATCGACGCGGACATCAGGGACGCGGAGAAGGAAATCGCGGGATGCAGCGACGATCTCACCGCGCTGCTCGCCAAGCTCGACTACCCCGCACTTGTGCTGGTGCTGGCCGCGATCTCCATCTCGGCGAGCGATGCGACCCCGGCCGAGGCGAAGGTCGAGGACGATGAGCAGAAGGGCAAGAAGCTCCCCACCACCCTCGATGTCGTGCGCGAGTCCCTGGAGAAGGCCGTCGAGGACATCCGCGATGAGATCGTGGAGAAGCGCATTGAATCGGTCTGACCGGCAGAGTCATTTTTTTCACCAGTTAAAACCCAACAGAAAGGAACCAGAAAATGAGCGAAAACACCAACACGAAACTTGCCGAGGAACTTGACAATGAAATCAAGGACGTGGCGAAGAAGCTCTTTCAGGACGGAGCGACGCTTGGAGAGCTCAAGGGCATCACGCCCCGCGAGCTGAACGCAGTGTACCAGATGGGTCTCGGCTTCTACAACACGGGCCGGTACGACGACGCCGAGAAGGTGTTCTCCTTCCTCGTGATGTTCGACCACCTGGAGCCGAAGTACTGGCTGGCCGCCGGGGCGGTGCAGCAGGTGAAGAAGAACTTCGAGAAGGCGAAGGCCGCCTACGTGCAGGCCGCCATGCTCGACATCCACGGCCCCAAGCCCCAGTACTACGTGGCGGAATGCTACCTCGCGCTCGGGCAGAAGGACGACGCGCTCGCCTCGCTCGAGACGCTGCTTGAATATTGCAACGGCCAGGACGAGGTGACGAAGGAGTTCCGCGCCAAGGCGGAGGCGCTGAAGAAAAAAATCTTAGGATAATTGTACCGGGGGCGTAACCTTTCCGTAGGTTGCGCGTAAACAGGGCAAAGAGAAAACGGAGGTACAACAAATGAGCAACATGACAATAGATCCGAACGCGCACATGCCAATCGGCAACACGCAGACCGCAGCGCAGCTGGCCGGCGGCAGCAACGACGGCAAGGTCAAGGACAAGACGACCACCCTCACGCGGGAGATCACCTCCCTCGCCCAGCGGGCGATCACGGTCTTGACGACGAACAGGGCCCAGACCCAGCAGACGACCGGCGCGAGCGGCACCACGGGCGTTCCCGTGCTTGACGATCCCGAGGACCCCAAGGCCCTCCTTCAGGACCTCGAGAGGCTCGTGGCGTTCCTGCAGCTGGACAACGACCAGCGCCAGAGCGAAATGGCGCGGGCCCGCATTGAGAACCAGCAGGGCGTCATGGACAAGGAGCACCAGACCCGCCTGGACAAGATCGACGAGTCGATCAAGGCGGCCAAGAAGGCCGAGAAGGCCGCCAAGGCGAGCCGCATACTCGGCTGGCTCGGCGCGATCTTCGCCGTGATCGCCGCCGTCGTGGTGACGGCCGTCACGGGCGGCGCTGCGGCCGGCTTCGCGATCGCAGGCGCGGCTCTTGCCGTGACGCAGCTAGTGTTGAGCGAGACGGGCGCGGCGGACAAGATCATCGACAAGATGGCGGAATCCATGCAGGAAAACTTCGGCATGAGCAAGGCCGACGCAAAAGCCTGGGCGGCCGGCATCTATTCGGCCATCTTCGTGGTGCTGGGCCTCGCATCGGCCGGCGTTGGAATCGGCATGTCCGCCGTGAGCGCGGCCAAGGCAACGGCCGACACGATCTCCAACACCGCGAAGATTGCGCTGTTCGCCACGCAGGTCGTCAACGTGGCGATGGGACTCACCGGCGCTGCCACTGGCGGCGTGCAGACCAGCCTCAACTACAAGGCGTCCGAGGCGAGCGCGGAGGTTTCCGACGTCAACCGCTACATGGCCGTCATCCAGCAGCTGCTCGAAGAGTCCGAGGAGGAACTGGAGCAGATTATGAACCAGATCCAGGCCCTGTTCTCCCAGCTCGTCGCGATCATCCAGAGCAAGACCGACACGGGCAACATGATCGTCGAGAACATGACACAGATGATCTAACGCCTCGGCAAATAGCAGAAGCAGAAAGGAACTCTAAAATGAATATCCGCCTTGACACGAACTCAATTCCTGCGCAGACGCAGTTCCAGCCCGCCTCAGTGCGGGAAATGGACGGCGCCGCGCGGGACCAGGCCTCGACCGTGACCATCACGAAGCGCGAGTTTCCCGACTTCACGGGTGCGGAAGAGGTCGACGCCGTGACGGAGGCGGATGTTTCCACGCGCGACGATGCGCTGGGGATGTTGTTCCGCAAGGCCTTCGCCTACGCGCCGCCGCCGATGCCGAACTTCGTCTAAGGAGCGTGCGCCATGCCGCCAATCGTTGGATTCCAGACTTATCTCTCGAATGCGCAGAGGCTCATCTCGCAGGACGCGCAGCCGCCGAAGAAAGGCGAGGCGCGTCCTGCGGACTGCACCTTGGGCCTGAGCGGACGTAAGTTGTCGGCAGTTCCCGCAAACGGACCTTCTGCGGACATCGAACTGGCCCGCCGGGACTTCATAGAGTCGTTCGTCGTGCAGTTCGGCGAGGGATGCCGCCCGCTGGTCGAGAGCGCCCTGCTCGGAAAGAATGCCAAGCCGCTCACGGCGCGAATGATCGTGGCCCTGAACGAACAGGCGATCGCGCTGAAGCCCTCCGACCTGACCGCGTCGCTCTCCGACCTGCTGCACCGCGCGGCGCAGGAGAACGCCGGGGGCGTGACGCACGCGCAGTTCCAGGCTCTCATCGACGAGAATCCGGAGCTGCGCGCGGAACTCGAGCCGCTGAACGCCGTGCGCAAGCAGGCGGAGGAGGCCCTGGCGCGCCTGGGCGCGTTCACGGGTGCGGAGATCGCCGCCGCGTTCCGTCCGGGGGCCGCGGCCTCCAGGGAGGAGCAGGCGCTGAAAGACACCATACTGTTGCTCGTCCGCACGGCGACCAACAAGCTCTTAGACCTTGCGGACGGCCTTCGCCGCATCTACAGCCAGCATGGCGACGAGACCGGGATGCTGTTCGGCCTGATCACGCGCTGCAACAACCGCGCGATCGAGGTGCAGCGCATGGTCGCCGAGCTCTCGCAGCTGGATTCCGACTCCGACGACCTGCGCCTTTCAATGTACGCGGCGGAGCTGCTGCCGAAGATCGCGCTGCAGATGCACGGCACCGGCCGTGCGATTGAGCAGCTGAGCCTGTCGCTGCAGCCTCTGGCCAATCGCTTCGACTCGATCCGGGCCGAGGCCTCGCGCGACGGACGGGTCGGCATCGAGGAAGTGGCGCTGCTTCTCCGCGAGATAACCGTGGCGCAGGCCGCGCTCCGCGATGCGGCGAAGCACGGCATAGAGATGCCGGATGGGAGCAAAGAGCGCCCGGATCCAGGCCTGTTCAAGTCAATTGACGAGCTGCTCAACAAGCTCAAGACCGATGTGCTCGATTTCACCACCCAAGCGCTGGAGGAGAAGGCCAAGAACTGGGTGAATGGCGTAGTGCCGACGTTCTCCGCAACGAAACTGTTCACCGTCTACCGCGACGTGGTGAAGGACGTCGCGGACGACGCGGAGGAAATGGAGCGTTTCCTGCAGGACATGGAGGCTTTCCGCATGTCCGCGCTCGTGTGGGCGCGGGGACTGGCCAGCATGACCTCGATGGCGGCGCTTAACGACTCCTTCCTGCGCCTGCAGACGTGCCTGAAGGCGTACCAGCTGGCCACCAATGTAATCAACATCCTGTTGTCGAAGAAGGGCGGCTCCTCGAAACGCTCGGCCAGGACCGAGCACGTGGAGGAGGTGAAGGCGAAGGTCGCGGAGCTGAAGGAACGCTTCCAGAAGCTCGGCGAAATGCGCGTGCACGAGCTTGAAAAGGCTGCGGATGAGGACCGCGTGGAACTCGACAAGTTGCAGAATCTGCTGGAGAACGGATCTGACGTCATGAGCGAGGCGGTTAACATACAGCGTCTGTACGAAATACTGGTGGGCCGAAGGGAGGAGAGCGAAGAGGAACGCGAGTCGAATGGAAGCGGAGTTTGAAAACGGGTTTGCCCGGGTGGAAGGCGGCGACTGGATGTTCGGTGAACTCCAGCCGTCCGCCGTTTCCGGCACTCTCACGCCGAAGCGGCTTCCGCGCGAGGACGTGTCGTGGTGGCGGCGTCTGTTCCAGCCTGACCGCCGGCGCCTCCGGTGTGCATCGCTCTCCGGCCGGATGTGGTGCGGGGACCGGGCGCATCCGTTCCTCACGCGGATCGACCTCGCCGAGCGCGTGACGGCTGTCACGGCGAAGCTGCTCCTCGCGCCCGCTTCCGCGCGCCGCGCGGGCGGGTTGTTGCGCGTCGTGCCGTTTTCCGTCCGCGGCGCGATCTGCACCACCGCCCTGGAAGGCGGATGGGCGGTGATGGCAACGCAGGGTCGGACGACGCGGGTCGTCGTGGCGGACGGCGAGACCCTTGGCGTGAAGCCTGAGTCCGCAGTGGCGTGGACCGGGCGCGCGCCGACCGGGTTCTGTCCGCGCCTCCGCGCGCGCGACATCTTACTGCCGCGCGCGCCGAAGTGCCTGCGCCTGAATTTCCACGGTCCGTGCGTGGTGTGGTTCGAGGGGTCGTAGCGCCATGCAGTTCACCGACTTCCACCGAATGATCATCGCCTTCGTTCTGGCCGCCGCCAGGATCGGGGGCGCGCTCGCCATCTGTCCCGCCACGACAAGCTCCATGATCACGGGCGTTGCGCGCAACGCGGCCACGCTCTCCTTCGCCGCGCTGATCGTGCCGTGCGTGCTTCGGTGGATGCCACCGGGAGAGCTCTCCACGGGGTTCCTCTGCGTGGTTGCATTCAAGGAGGCGCTGGTGGGGTTCCTCATCGGGTTCTTCGCCTCCATCCCGTTCTGGGTCGCGGAGAACGTCGGCAACTTCATCGACAACCAGCGCGGCGCGACGATGGGCGAAGTGTACTCGCCGCTGTCGGGCACGCAGGTCTCGACCACTGGCATCTTCTTCACTCAGATCGTCTCGACCATCTTCTTCGTCGGCGGCGCGGTGCTCGTGTTTCTCGCCGCCATCTACGCGAGCTACGGCGTGGTGCCGCTCTTTGGCGATTGGCCGGCCATGCGCGGGGACGCTCCCAGCTTCGCGCTGGACACCCTCGACGGAATGATGCGAACGACATTCATCATCTCGGCTCCCGTCATCATCCTCATGTTCCTCGCCACCATCGGCCTCGGGTTCGTGAACCGCACGGCCCCGCAGCTTAACGTGTTCTTCCTGTCGATGCCGATCAAGTCCGCACTCGGCGTCGCCATGCTCGTGGTGTACCTGCGGTACATCATCGACATGCTCATGTACACGGACGAATCGTCCATCCTCGGGCCGCTCTCGCGCATCTTCGCGTCGGCCGCGCCAGTTTAGTGAAAGGCAGATATGGAAATAGAAAAGAAAATCGAAGGAACCAAAATGACCGTCTCAGTGACGGGCCACATCGACACCGTGACCGCGCCGCAGCTGGAGACGGAGCTTGTGCTTGACGCCGTGGACGAGCTGGTGCTCGACCTCTCCGGCGTCGCATACGTCTCGTCGGCCGGACTGCGGGTGTTCCTCTCGGCATACAAGGCGATGTCTAAGAAGCGCGGCATGACGATCGTCGGCGCGCAGCCTGCCGTGCTTGAGGTGTTCAAGATCACCGGATTCGCGACAATCTTCAAGCTTGCCTGACAGCGATGAACGCCTACCGCAAGTACCGGGTGCTGATCGTCGCCGCAGCCTGCGTGGCGGCGGTGGCCGCGTATTTCGTCTCCAGCGAGGTGGAGACGCGGCTTATGCGCGCGCGCGTGGAGGCGCTGATGGGTCCGGCCGTACACGACATGCGTGAGGAGATGCTCGCGGGGGCGGACCCGATCCTCTACTACCTCGCCAACTGCATCCAGCGCGAACTGCCGACCGTCGCGTCGGCCGCGTCCAGTCCCCAGAAGGTTTCGGCCCTGATGCGCACGTACGCGCTCGACGAGGTCAATTTCGCCGACAGCAACGGCGTCATCCGCGCGACCACACATGCCAGCCAGAAGAACTACTGGATGGGTACGGATCCCGACCCCGCAAAGGCCGCGGGCTTCCTCTGCCTTCTCACCAACCACCTCTGGTACACGCAGCCGCCGCGCCGCTCCGTTCGCGCCGACGGCGCCTACCGCAAGTTCGCCGGCGTCCGCCTGCCGGACGGCTATCTCCAGCTCGGCTTCGACTTCGAGCGCCTTTCGCGGGAGCTGAAGGAGCGCTTCGCCGACACTGCGGTGGACTGGCATGTCGGGGATGGTGGCTACTACGTGATCGCCGACGCGAAGACGGGCGAGGTGATATCCGACGGCAACCCGAAAATACGCTTCCGCCCGGGCCTTGAACGGAAGCCGATCATGGTTGCCGACCTCGGTTTCGAGCCGTGGATGCTCAAGAAGGGCGAAGACGAGTCGTTTAGGGCGAAGATCGCGGGCGAGGATGCTGTCTGCCGCGTCGTCCCCCTGCCGGAGAGCGGACACATCTTCTTCGTGGTCGTGCCCATGCGTGACATCCTGTACGCGAGGAACGTCTCCGTGGGGACGATGATGTTCATCCTGCTCGTCCTGATCGCGGTCGCCGCGTCCGTGGGCCTGCGCGCCGTCGCGTTGCGCGAACGCGCCGAGGAGGCGCGTCTCGCGGAGGAGGCCCGGCGCCAGAAGGAGCTGATGCTCGCTACGTCCATCCAGAGCGCCGCGCTCCCAAGCGTGTTCCCGCCGTTCCCGCCGATCGCCGACTGTCTTGACATCTACGCGAGGATGCACGCCGCGAAGGAGGTGGGCGGCGACTTTTACGACTTCTATTACGTGGGCGAACGCCATTTGGCCATGATGGTGGCCGACGTCTCCGGGAAGGGCGTTCCGGGCGCCATGTTCATGATGCGGGCGAAGACAACGCTCATCGACCTCCTGTCGCGCGGAGGCGACCTAGGCAAGGCAGTCGCCGACGTGAACGCCCGCCTCGCGGAGGGCAACGACGCGAACATGTTCGTGACAGCGTGGATCGGGGTGATCGACCTCGAGACGGGCGTGGTGGAGTACGTTAACTGCGGACATAACCCGCCGATCATTCGGCGCGCTGACGGCGGCCTTGAATGGGTGCGCGACACCTCGGGGCTTGCGCTCGCCGCGCTCGACGGCATGGCCTACGAGCCGCACACGCTCCTCCTCCGTCCAGGCGACGGACTGTTCCTCTACACGGACGGCGTGGTCGAGGCGCAGTCGCGCGGCGAGTTGTTCGGAGAGGAACGCCTCACTGCCGCGCTTGCGACCGACATCGCGGACGCCAAGGCCGCCTGCCACGTGGTGGAGATGGCCGTCAACGCGTTCGCGGCGGGCGAGCCGCAGGCGGACGACATCACGATGCTCGCGATCGGCTTCAACGGCGCACGCCGCACGTTCGCCGCCACTACGGAGGGCCTTGCCGCCGCCGCCGCCTACGTGAGGGGCTTCTGCGACGACCACAGGGCGGCCATCGTGATCGACGAGATCGCCTCCAACATCGTGCGTTGCTCCGGGGCGACGACCTTCGACCTGACGTACCGCCGCGCGGAGACAGGCTACGCGCTCGTGTTCTCGGACGAAGGCACGCCGTTCAACCCGCTCACGCAGCCCAGTCCGGACGTGACGGCTTCGGCCGAGGAACGCCAGATCGGCGGTCTCGGCATATTCATGGTCAAGCAGATGGCGGAGTTCGTCAACTACGAGCGGCGCGACGGACGCAATGTCCTGACGGTCTGCATGAGGAGGCGCTGAAGTGGCGGACGAGGGCGGAGAGAAAACCGAGATGCCCACCGCGAAGAAGCTTCGCGACGCACGTCAGAAGGGGCAGGTTTGCACGTCCAAGGACGTCGTATCCACTGCGCTGCTCGTCGTGCTGATGTACCTCACCGCCATGCTGGCCGCGATGCTCATGGACGACATCGAGCAGCTCATCACGTTCATCGGCCGTGCCTTGTCGTCGCAGAACGTGGACGGCGCGGTGCGGCAGGCGGGGGTGAACGCGGTCACTGTTATCTGCAAGCACTCGTTCATCTTCGTGTGCGTCGCCGCCGTGGTGGGCGTGACCGCAAACCTGTGCCAGGTCGGCTTTCTCTTCACGTTTGAGCCGCTGAAACCCTCGCTCAACAAGCTGAACCCCTTCGAGGGCTTCAAGCGCATCTTCTCGATGAAGAACTTTTTTGAGTTCCTCAAGAACTGCGTGAAGGTGACGTTCCTCGGATACCTGATCTGGAAGCTCATCGTTGCGTCCTATCCCGAGCTTCTCACGCTCTGCTACGGTACGATCGACGACATCATGCCCTGTCTCGCCGTGATCATGAAGCGCCTCGCGGGCTACACCGCCTTCGGCTACATCGTGATTGCCGTCGTGGACCGCCTCTTCCAGCAGAAGAACTTCACGAAGCAGATGATGATGACGAAGGACGAGGTTAAGCGCGAGTACAAGGAAATGGAAGGTTCCGCGGAAGTCAAGCAGGCGCAGCGCCAGTTCCGCGACGAGATTCTCAACGGACCCGACCCCGTGAAAGCCACGAAGAATTCGTCCGTGGTCATCACCAACCCGACACACATTGCCGTGGCCATCTCGTATAAGCCGGAGGAGGCGCCGCTCCCCAAGATCGCGGTCATGGGTGCGGACAAGGTTGCGGCGATAATCCGCCGCACTGCAATGGACGAGGGCATTCCGATTACCGAGAACGTGCCGCTCGCCCGCCGTCTCTACGCCGAGGCGAAGGTGGAGGAGTTTGTCCCCCTGGCGCTAGTCGAACCCGTCGCGCAGGTGTTGAAGTGGGTAAAGTCCCTCAACGACGCCAAGAAAGAAGAGGCCGCGCTCGACTCCATCCAGATCGAAGATCTCGGCGCGCCTGAGACGTGATTGTTCACAAATCTCAAATGAGGTATAGCATCTTGGTTAGAAGTCTCACGCAGAGGCGCAGAGAGGCAGAGAGCGCAGAGAAAAATCTTCTTGCTTTCGCTACTGGGAGTTTTGGAGGCTCGGAGGATTTTTATAATTTCCTCCCAATCTCCTAATCTCCCAATAGCGAAAGCAAGAAACTTAAGCAACAGGCTTTTGGGGAAAATCTCTGCGCTCTCCGCCTCTCAGCACCTCTGCGTGAAATTACCCTACGACAGCAAAATGTCGCAGGGCTTCGGCCACGCCGTCTTCGTCATTGGAAAGCGTCACATAGTCGGCGGCGGCCAGCACCGCTGGGGCGGCGTTTGCCATTGCCACGCCGATGCCGGCCATACGCACCATTGAGAGGTCGTTGAGACCGTCGCCGAACGCCATGCAGTTGTCGAGCGTCCAGCCGAAGTGTTCCGCGAAACGCTCAAGGGCGCGTCCCTTGTGGGCGGAGGCCACATTGATTTCAAGGTTGTTGAAGGTTGAGGTTGAGACGGCGAGACCGTCGAAGCGTTTGGGGAGTTCGTCCGCGATCGCGTCGCGCACAGCCGGGTCGCGCGCGAAGAGCATGATTTTCTGCACGTCGCGCCCCTGTTCTGCGAGGTAGTCCTTGAGGTCGGGGTAGGGCTTGCGGAACTCGCGGATCATCTTCGTGTAGTGCGGACACTTTGCATATTCCTCAGCCTTCTCCTGCATCGCTTGCGTCATGCGGCCCCAGTTGTCCTGGTAGCAGTCGTAGATCACGTCGAAGCCGTCGAGGTAACGCATGATCGCGAGCGCCTTTTCGAGAGGAAGCTCCTCGCGCACGATGGCCGTATCCGTCTCGCGGTCATACACCTGCGCGCCGTTGACGGTGATTGCGTAGCGCACGAAGGGAAGGTCGCGCACGGCAGGTGGCATCATGCCGAAGAAGCGTCCCGTGGTGGGCACCACGAGGATGCCCTTCGCCGCAGCTGCGGCGAGGGCGTTTCGGTTGGTCTCCGACAGCCGCTTCTCGGAATCGAGCAACGTACCGTCGAGGTCCAAAGCGAGTACACGTATCTGAGACGCTCCTTGTTGCATAGTTTCCTGTTGTATGGCTTCTTCTTAAAAAGTCTCCTGTTGCTTGAAACTATTCTATCATATCCCCCTGCCGCCACGCAAGCATAAGCTGGCATTTTTCGCGGAGATGGGCGAATTGAGGCCGATGCGCGAATTTGCACATTTTACGCTTGCTTTTCGCCGCGAAAAAGGGCATAATATACGCTCAATTTTCGCTCCAAGAAAGATGAGGTCAAAAAATGGGTACAGGTCGTACACTCCGTAAAGAATCGCATGTCCGTCCGTGCAAGACGCCGGCCGGCAAGGCTCGCCGCGTGAACGCGCAGCGTCGCCGTCTGGTCAAATTCGGCCTTGGCGAGGAAGAAGTCAAGCTGATGGGCGACGAGGCCGTGCGCGTGCTCGTGCAGCGTCCGACGGTCGTGAAGAAGCTCGTCGCCAAGAAGGCTGCGGCCAAGTAAGCGGCACGCCATGACGGTCGTATCCTGTTCGGTCGACGAACGGTACGTGAATCCCCTCTTCGAGGTATTCGACGGAGGGGATTTCGTTTTGACCTCGTACCGCGACGTGGAGGAGACCTCCGCGACGATGCAGATCTTCCTGCCGGACCCCGCAGACGCCCCCCGTGCGGCGGCGGCGCTGGCGGCGGCGGGCCGCATCGTGGGCCTCGAACTCGCGCCCGAGACGGGCACGATCCCCGACGAGGACTGGAAGCTCTCCTACCGCAAGCACTTCAAGACCGAGGTGATTTCCCCACGCCTCGTGGTGCGTCCGCCGTGGGAGGCGGTTACGCCGACGCCCGGACAGAAGGTCCTCACCCTCGACCCCGGCATCGCGTTCGGCACGGGACAGCACCCCACCACGCGCGCGTGCCTGGACGCGATCGACGCGCTGGCGGTGGAGGGGACGGACCGTTCCTTCCTCGACGTGGGCTGCGGCTCGGGCATCCTTTCCATCGCGGCCGCGCTCGAGGGGTTCCGCGACGTACACGGGTTCGACAACGATCCCGACGCCGTCCGCAACGCGAACGAGAACGCGGAGGCGAACGGCCTCGGCGCGCTCTTTTCGGACGGCGACCTCTCCGCACCCGGCGTGGCCGCGCCGGCGGACGTGGTGGCGGCGAACGTGCTCGCCCCGGTGCTCGTGCGCTTCGCGCGCGAGGTCGGCGCGCTCGTGAACACGGGCGGATGTCTCATCCTGAGCGGCATCCTCGACGAACAGTACGACGAAGTGCGCGCGGCCTACGTGGCGCTGGGCTTCACGGAACTCTCCAACCGCCTCATCGGCGAATGGCGAACGGGTCTCTTCGCGAAATGACGCGTGTCCTGACAATGGCCCTCTGCGCCGCGTGCGCAGGAGCGGCGCTCGCGGCACCGTCCGCGCCGCGCCATTTCATTTCGCCGCGCCACTCGCAGGTGACGATGAAGGGCGACTGGTATCCGGAGCTGTTCGGGGGAGGCGTCGGACGCTACCACTGGATGTCGGAGAAGAAAGGCGAGTCGGTCGTGTTCGCGTTCGAGGGGACGTCCGTCGCGCTCGCCACGCGCACTGGCGCGCGCACCGTGTGGATACACGCCACGCACACGAACTCCCTTGCGCGGCTGGGGAACCTCGCCGTGCGTCTGGACGGCAGGCCGCTCAAGACGGTCAGCCTCGCCGGGTCGGCCGAGAACGCGTCCAAGCGTCCGGAGCACACCGCGTCCGCCCAGATCGCGCTCGCCTCCGGTCTGGCGGACACCCGCCACGTGCTGGAGCTCGTCAACGACGGCGGGGGCGACGTGGACGTGGCGGGCTTTTGGGTGGACAGGCCCCAAAAAGGCACCGAACCCGATTTCTCGCGCGAGTCGCCGAAGCTCGCCGCCGAGGTTAGAACGCTTCCGCCCATTCTCTTTGTCGAGGGCGCGCCGATCCGCACGGTCGCCGGTCCCGTGCTCGTGGGACACTCCGCGTACCCCGAGGGGGACGCCTGGGGCACGGCGATCAAGGTGTTCGACCCGGCGCATCCCGACGTGCCGCCGCGTACCGTGTTCGCGGACGCAGGCGCGGCGATCCTCGACCTCGCGCTTTCGTCCGACGCCCGGACCATCTGGTTCTCCATGCGCCGCCGCGGGTCGCCCTGCTGGCACATCTACCGGATCGGGGCGGACGGCACGGGGCTCACGGCCCTCACCGACGGCCCGTTCCACGACACCTCGCCCGCCCCGCTTGCAGACGGGCGGATCGCCTTCATCTCCACGCGCGAGCCCCTCACGCATCTTGTCTGCGCCACGGGCCCGTCCAGCCGCGTGCACGTGATGGACGCGGACGGCTCGAACGTGAAGATGATCTCCTCGAACACGCTCGCCGACTTCTTCCTCACCGTGCGGAGCGACGGGCGTCTCATGTACACGCGCTGGGAGTACGTGGACTGGAACATCATGTCGCGCCAGTCGCTCTGGACCCAGTATCCCGACGGACGCCACCTGGAGCTGTTCTTCGGCAACCTGCTCGACGACCCGCCGGACCTCCTGCAGGCGCGCGAGGTACCGGACGTTCCCGGCGCGGCGGTGTGTACCTTTTCGCCCCACCACGGCTCGCCCTACGGCGCAATCGGCGTGGTGCGTGCGGACAAGGGCCCGGAGGGCCGCCGCGGCGAGGCCGTGCGCTGGCTCACGCCGGAGTTTCCGTCCATCATGGACCACAACCACCTGTGGTCCTACTGCTGGCCCTATCCGCTCGGCGGCGGACGCTACCTCTGCTCCTACGGCGGCGGAGGCGTGAAGCGCTACCGTCTGACGCTGATCGACGAGGACGGCAACCGCGCGACCGTGTACGACCCCGGGAAGGCGGGCGCGTTCTGCGCCACGCCGCTCGTGCGCCGTCCCGCGCCGAAGACGATGGCCGCGTTCACGCCCGAACGGGTGAAGCGCGTCGCCGTGCCCGCCGCGCCGCCCGGTCAGCCCGTGTCCGAGGAGGTGGGCGTGGGCTACCTCTACGTGACGGACGTGATGCGCGGCTACGCCGAGGGGGTGTCGCGGAAGGACGTGAAGGCCGTCCGCATCATGGAACAGCTTCCGAAGACGGTCGAGCTCAGCGGCCTGCGCGCCTACGACCAGAGTCCGCTCATGAGCGTGGGCACCTACTACGCCAAGCGCATCTGGGGCTACGCGCCGGTGGAGCAGGACGGCAGCGCCTACTTCGAGGTGCCCGCGCTGAAGGAGATCTACCTGCAGCTCGTGGACGGCGAGGGGCGCGAGATCCTGCGCATGACGAGCGCGCTCAACGTGATGCCCGGCGAGCGGCGCGGCTGCGCCGGGTGCCACGAGGGGCGCATGACGGCGAGCGGTCCGTTCTCCGGCACGGCTTCCCGCCGCGCGCCCACCCCGCTCGCGCCGCCGGACGCCCTGCGCGCCGGCGTGATCGACTACATGCGCGACATCCAGCCCATCTGGAACGCCCGCTGCGTGCGCTGCCACGGCGGCGCCGCGCCCGCGAAGGGCCTTTCGCTCGAGGACGGGCGCACGCGCTTCTTCTGCCGCAGCTACGACGGACTGAACGAGCGCGCGCGGAGCGACCGCATGAGCTACCTCTCCTACGGCGGCGCACCTGGCGCGGGGAAGGTCAAGCCCATTATCCACTCGTTCCTCCTCAACTACGGTTTCGCGGACGTCCTCCAGCCGCGCCAGACCGGCTCGTACGCGAGCCGTCTGCCGGACTACCTCGAAAAGGCGCACTGCGGTGTCGACCTCACGCCGGATGAGAAGCGGCGCGTGTACGAGTGGATCGACGCGATGGTGCCGTACTACACTACCACCGACTGCGCGCACCTCAACGCGCGCGGGAAGCGCGACCGGTGGGGAACGCCCGACACGGACAGGATCGCCCCCTGGGCCGAGAAGTACGCCCGGTACTTCGCCCGTTCGTGCGCATCGTGCCACGGCAAGCTCGCGCCGGAGCGCGTGGGCATCTTGGGCGACCGTCGGTGGGAGTGGGTGGACCTCACGCGTCCGGAGACGAGTCCGGCCCTCGTCGCACACCTCGCCAAGGCCTGCGGCGGACGCGGGCTTGACTCGCGCGGGGAGTTCGCCTTCGCGGGGCGCGGCGACCCGCTCTGGCAGGAGCTGCGGGCGATTCTCCGCGAGGGCGCGGCGTACTCCGCGCAGACGCCGGAACCCGATCAGGCGGGTTTCGTGCCGCGCTCGCGCGGACGCCTCGAATACGTCAACAAACTTCGCAAGTAGAATTTCGCACTTGTCGGCGCGCCCGGAGTTTGCTATGCTTTACGGAACCAGAAAGGACCAGAGTATGCAGACACCTGAAGAATTCCTCGAATCCAACGGTTTGGCGACGCGTTCGCTCGACCGCGCGGGCCTCATTGCGGCCTTCCAGAAGGAGATGGAGGCCGGTCTCGCCGGCGAGCCGTCCTCGCTCAAGATGATCCCCACGTTCACCTCTCCCTACGGCGAAGTGGCGAAGGACACGCCCGTGACGGTGCTGGACGCCGGCGGCACGAATTTCCGCGCCGGCACGGTGACGATTCCGTCCGATGGCGGCGAGATCAGGATCGAACACGTCGAGAAGGGCGAGATGCCCGGGGCGAAGAGCCCGGTGTCGCAGGAGGACTTCTACACGGTCCTCACCGGCCACGTGAAGCGCTGCGCGCCGTTCACGAAGGGCAGCGCGGTCGGCTTCTGCTTCTCCTACCCCGCCGAGGCGAGCGCGTCCGGCGACGCGAAGCTCCTCCACTGGACGAAGCAGATCCAGGCGCCGGAGATTGTCGGGCAGTGGGTGGGCGCCGAGATGGCGAAGCGCCTTGACCCCGCGCCGTCGAAGATCACGGTGGTGAACGACACGGTGGCGACGCTCCTCGCCGGCAAGGCGATCGAGAAGGGCGTACGCTACTCCGCGTACCTCGGTTTCATCCTCGGCACGGGCACGAACGTGGCCTACATCGAGAAGAACGAGAACATCACAAAGCTCAAGGACGCGCCCGCGGGCGCGATGGCGATCAACACGGAGTCCGGCGGCTTCAACAAGATCGCGCAGTCGAAGTTCGACGAGGCGATGGACAGGAAGACGGCCGACTGCGGCAACCAGCGCTTCGAGAAGATGATCTCCGGCGCCTACCTCGGCCGCATCGGCCTCGAGGTGTTCAAGGCCGCCGCGCGCGAGGGCTTCTTCAGCGAGGACGCGAAGCTCGCCGTGCTCCAGCTCGGCGCGCTCGAGAGCTACGACCTCGACAACTTCTGCGCGATGTACGACAACGGCAGGCCCAATCCGCTCCTCAAGGTGTTCACGACGCCGGCCGACGCCGCCATGGCGCGCCGCCTCGCGACGCCCGTCTTCGAGCGCGCGGCGATCCTCACCGCCATCCACCTCGCCGCGTTCATCATCAAGACCGGCGGCGGCACCGACCGCTACGCGCCCGTGAGCGTGTGCATCGACGGCTCCACGTACTACAAGACGCGCGTCGTCAGCTTCCCCGAGATCGTCACGAAGGAACTCGACGAGATGCTCGGCCCGCGCAACATCTTCTATTCCCTCACCGTGTGCCCCGACAACGCGCCGATGGTCGGCGCGGGCGTGGCCGCCCTGCTGAAGTGAATTTCCCCTCATCCACAAACAAGGAAAAAGCAAATGCTTAACCAGGAAGTCTATGACAAGGTGACGGCCGCGTTCGCGGCCAAGTTCGGCTCCAAGCCGGCGGCGGTGGCCTACGCGCCCGGCCGCATCGAGGTGCTCGGCAACCACACCGACTACAACGAGGGCTTCGTGTTCTCGGCGGCCATCGACAAGGGCACGTTCTTCGCCGTGTCGCCGGCGGACGACGACACGGTGACGCTCGTCGCGCTCGACATCAACGACGGCGAGACGTACAGCTGCAAGCTCGCGGACGTGAAGAAGGTCGAGACCGGCGCCACGTGGGCCAACTACCCGCTCGGCACGTTCAACTGGCTCTTCGACGGCGAGCCCGCGAAGGCCGGCAAGGGCTTCAAGGCCGTGTTCGGCGGCAACATCCCGCTCGGCGCGGGCCTCAGCTCCAGCGCGGCGCTCGAGATGTCCACCGTACTCGCCCTCGCTAAGATCTACGGCATCGAGAAGGACAACACGACGCTCGCGAAGATCGGCCAGAAGGCCGAGCACACCTTCGCCGGATGTCCGTGCGGTCTCCTCGACCAGGCCTCCTCGCTCTACGGCAAGGAGGGCGCGCTCGTGAAGAGCGACTTCCGCACGTGCGAGTTCGAGAACGTGCCGATGGGCGACGGCGTGGCGTTCATGATGGTGAAGTCCAACGCGAAGCACGCCCTCGTGGACGGCGCGTACGCGAGTCGCCGCCAGGCGTGCGAGGACGCGGCGAAGTACTTCGCCGGCGTGTTGAAGCATCCTGTCACCCACCTCCGCGACGTGACGTGCGCCGAGTGGGTGCTCTACCGCGGCGGCCTCCCCGAGACCACGGCCAAGCGCGCCATCCACCCGATCGGCGAGGACGAGCGCGTGCTCCAGGGCGCGGTGCTGCTCGAGAAGGGCGACGTGGCCGGCTTCGGCTCGCTCATGTTCGATTCGCACGAGTCGAGCCGCAACTGGTTCGAGAACTCCTGCGAGGAGCTGGACACGATCGTGGACGCCGCGAAGGCGATTCCCGAAGTGCTCGGCGCGCGTCTCTCCGGCGGCGGGTTCGGCGGCAGCTGCTGCCTGCTCGTGCGGCCCGAGGCGGCGGGCAAGATCGCCGCGCAGATCACGGCGGCCTACAAGACCGCCTACGGCGACGAGCCGACGTGCGCGGTGATCAAGCCGAGCGCGGGGGCGCACCTGGTGTGAGTACGAGTGTAAAGTGAAAAGTGTAAAGTGTAAAATTAAAGGAAAAAACAATGTCTGACAATCAGCAGAAAAGCGGAAGCATCGTGGCGATCATCACCATGATGTTCATCTACGGCATGATCTCGTTCGTGACGAACCTGGCCGCGCCGATGGGCAACGTGTGGAAGTACCAGCCCGGCATCGACGGCTCCAACATGTGGGGCATGATGGGCAACATGATGAACTTCCTCGCCTACCTCTTCATGGGCATTCCCGCTGGCAGGATGCTCACGAAGTGCGGCTACAAGAAGACGGCGCTCATCGCCATTGCGACGGGTCTTGCCGGCGTGGCCGTGCAGTTCATCTCCGGTAAGGTGGGCATCTGTGGCGACTGCGGATCGTTCTCGCTTGTCGGCGGCAAGCCGTTCAGCTTCTACATCTACCTTCTCGGCGCATTCATTTGCGGCTTCTCGGTCTGCATGCTGAACATGGTCGTGAACCCGATGCTGAACCTCCTCGGCGGCGGCGGCAACCGCGGCAACCAGCTGAACATGATCGGCACGACGTTCAACTCGTTCTGCGGCACGGCGACGCCGATTCTCGTCGGCGCGCTCATTGGCGAGATCACGAAGGCCACGAAGGTCGCGGACGTGAACCTGGTGATGTACATCGCCATGTCCGTGTTCGCCGCTGCGCTCGTGATCCTGTCCATGATCCCGATCAAGGACCCCGAGCAGGGCAAGACCACGGAAGTCATTCCCGTGCTCGCGCCGCTGAAGTTCCGCCACTGCCTGCTGGGCGTGATCGGCATCTTCATGTACGTGGGCATCGAGATCGGCATCCCCGCCACGATGAATAACTGGCTCGCCGACAAGGACAACAGCCCCCTCAAGACGCTCAAGGACGACAAGGGTGGCCTTCTCTACGAGACGCAGAAGGAATGGGTTGGCATCGAGAAGACCTGCGCGACCTGCAAGGCTCACTACAAGGACTACACCGCCGAGCGCGATGCCGCCGACAAGGCGAAGAAGGCTGTTGACGCGGCGAGGGAACAGTCGAAGAAGGAGGGCAAGCCCTTCAAGGAGCCCCTCGGCACGGCGGCGGTTGCCGGCATGGTCGCAGGCACCTACTGGTTCCTGATGCTCATCGGCCGTACCATCGGCGCGTTCATCGGCGGCAAGGTCTCCAGCCGCGTGTTGATGACGTTCACCACGGGCACGGCCATTGCGCTGATTGCCATCGGTGCGTTCATCCCCGCCACCACGACCACCTCCATGCCAGTGTTCACGGGCAAGGGCTTTGTGATGGCAACGGTTCCGCTGACTGCGCTCCTGTTCGCGCTCTGCGGTCTGATGACCTCCATCATGTGGCCCTCGACCTTCAATCTCGCCACCGAGAAGCTCGGCAAGTACACGGCTGCGGCATCCGGTCTCTTCATGGTGATGGTCGTCGGCGGCGGCGTGCTGCCGCTCGTGCAGAACGGCATTGCCGACGGCTGCGGCTACATGATCTCGTACTTGATTCCGGGTGCGGCTCTCGCCTATCTCTTCATCTATTCCGCGTTCCTTTCCAAGCCGAAGGACGGGATTGAGGCGGAGACGGGGGCGTAAGGCTCTCGCCTGAATGCAACGCGGGCCGTGTCCGGCCCGTCAGGCAAGGTAATGCGGCGGTCGTTTGACCGCCGCATTTTGGACGAAGAGGAGGAGACGATGAAAGACCAGAAGGAAGTCGAGGAGTATCTCGCGTCGATCCGCCAGACGATCGCGAAGAGCGAGAACCTCGTGGCGGAGGCCGAGCTGCGCATCGCGGAGACGGACCGTTTCCTCGAGTCGCAGGGGCTTACGCGCGAGCAGGTGCTGAACTTGAAGCTCACGGGCGAGCAGCGCCGTCTCGTGGACGAGGAGCTGAAGCGTCGCGGCCTTCCTGGTCTTGAGGAAGACGAGGCGCGCGGCGAAATGCCCGTCTACGACGCAACGCCGAGCTGGGGCGCGCAGGATACGCAGGGCGACCTCGACAACCGCAAGCGGAAGTTCGGCGCTCTCATGCAGCAATTCCGCATGTAGCGATAGTTTTTCTGTGATTGCGCGGAGGGGGAAATTTTGGTATCATTTCGGCGTTGCGGCGCGTGGCGCGACCGGCGGGACGCGGGTTGCCTCAGTATGCCGTGATTTTCAAGAAAAAGGAAAAAAGATGAACCAGGCAGAAAAGGAACGCGCCGCGAAAGTCGGCAAGAAGCTGAACGTTAAGGCCTACATCAAGGCCGAGATCGAGGCGATCCGCGCCCAGGTGGGCGACAAGAAGGTGTTGCTGGCGATGTCCGGCGGCGTCGACAGCTCCGTGTGCGCGGTGCTGCTCCACAAGGCCATCGGCAAGAACCTCACATGCGTGTTCGTGGACCACGGCTGCATGCGCCTCAACGAGGCGAAGGAGGTCAAGAAGGTCTTCAAGGGCAAGTTCGGCATCAACCTCATCCAGATCGACGCCGAGAAGCGCTTCCTCGACAAGGCGAAGGGCATCACGGATCCCGAGCTGAAGCGCAAGTGCATCGGCGGCGAGTTCATCACGCTGTTCGCCGACGTCGCGCGCGACCTCAAGAAGAAGCTCGGCGACATCGAGTTCCTCGGCCAGGGCACGATCTACCCGGACATCATCGAGTCCGGCGTGGGCGGACACAAGGCCGTGAAGGCGCACCACAACGTGGGCGGTCTTCCCAAGGACATCATCTTCAAGGGACTCGTCGAACCGGTCAAGTACCTCTACAAGGATGAAGTGCGCAAGGTGGGCAAGGCGCTCGGCATCCCCGAGGAGATGGTCATGCGCCAGCCGTTCCCGGGTCCGGGTCTCGCGGTGCGCTGCATCGGCGAGCTTACGAAGGAGAAGCTCGACATCCTGCGCCAGGCGGACTTCATCTTCCGCGACGAGATGCACAAGGCCGGCCTCGACAAGAAGGCCCAGCAGTTCTTCGCGATCAACACGAACGTCAAGAGCGTCGGCGTGAAGAACGGCGCGCGCACGTTCGGCTACGTGATCGCCATCCGCGCGATCTCCACGAGCCAGTTCGTGAAGGCCGGCGTCGTCCCGCTGCCGTTCGCGTTCGTCACGAAGGTGGCCGAGAAGATCGCCACGAAGGTCAAGGGCGCCAACCGCGTGGTGTGGGACATCACGCCGAAGCCCCCGGCCACGATCGAGTGGGAGTAAGCGGTGAAGGCGAAGTCCTCCGTGAACATGGTGATCGCCCAGTCGGGCGGTCCCTCCATGGTGATCAACCAGTCCCTCGTCGGCGCAGTGCTTGCCGCCCGCGCCGCGAAGGGCATCGGCAAGATCCTCGGCGCGCGCCACGGCATCGCCGGCATCCTCGCCGGCGACTACGTGGACCTGCGCAAGCCGTCCGTCGCGAAGCTGAACGCCATCGCCGACACGCCGAGCTCCGCGCTCGGTAGCTGTCGGCTCAAGCCGTCGGCGGACGACTGCCGCAAGATCTTCGAGGCGTTCCGCCGCCGGAAGGTCGGCTACTTCTTCTACATCGGCGGCAACGACTCCGCCGACGCCGCGCGCATCGTGGCGGAGGAGGCCGAGAAGGAGGGCTATCCGCTCGTCTGCTACCACATCCCCAAGACGATCGACAACGACCTGCGCAGCTGCGACCATACGCCGGGCTTCGGCTCCGCCGCGCGGTTCGTGGCGTGCGCGCTCAAGGGCGACGACCTCGACAACCGCGCGCTCGGCGGCGTGAAGATCGACGTCATCATGGGACGCGATGCGGGCTTCCTCACGGCGGCCTCCGCGCTCGCCCGCGAAAACCGTGGGGACGGTCCGCACCTCATCTACCTGCCCGAACGTCCGTTCTCGCTCGACGGGTTCGTGAAGGACGTACAGGCCGTGATGAAGAAGGAAGGCCGCTGCGTGGTGGCCGTCTCGGAGGGCATCCGCGACGCGCAGGGTGAGCTGTTCGCGAAGAAGTTCGCGGGCGGCGAACGCGACTCCCACGGCAACCTCCAGCTCTCGGGCACCGGCGCGCTCGGCGACTTCCTCGCGAAGCACCTGAAGTCCGAGGCGGGCGTCTCGCGCGTGCGTGCGGACACCTTCGGTTATTTGCAGCGCTCGTTCCCGGGTATCGCCTCGAAGACGGACCAGAAGGAGGCGCGCGCCGCTGGCGCCGCCGCCGTGAAGGCCGCGCTGAAGGGGAAGCTCACGAAGGGCACGATCGCCATCGTGCGCAAGCCGGGCGCGAAGTACGCCGTCACGTTCGAGGCGCAGCCCGTCGCGAACGCCGCGAAGTACACGCGGAGCGTGCCGGACGCGTTCATCGCGCCGAACGGACACGACGTCACGAAGGCGTTTCTCGCCTACGCGCGTCCGATCGTCGGAACCCTGCCACACAGCGAAATCCTCTAACCCTGCTGCCATGCGAATCGAAGCACACGCCAAAATCAACCTCACGCTTGAGGTGCTCGGGACGCGTCCCGACGGCTACCACGAACTACGGAGCATCGTCGCGGCGATTCCGCTCCACGACGACGTGGAGCTACAGGACGCGCCGACGGGTGAAGTGTCGGTTGAGATGGTGGGCGACGGGTTGGAGGTGCCGGACGTGCCGAACGAGAAGAACCTCGCCGTGCGCGCGGCGCGCGCCTTGCAGAAGGCGTGCGGCGTGTCGCGCGGCGTGCGCATCCGCATTGTCAAGCGCATCCCCGCCGGCGCGGGGTTGGGCGGCGGGTCGGCGGATGCCGCCGCCGTGCTGAACGGACTGAACACGCTGTGGGGGGTGGGGCTGTCGACGGAGCGGTTGTGCGCGGTTGGCGCGGAGGTGGGGTCAGATGTGCCGGCACTCGTGCTGGGGGGCGCGGGCGTGGGATTGGTGATGATGGAAGGACGCGGGGAGAGGGTGATGGCGTTGGATGCGGACGAGCGGCGCGCTCGGCGAGCGCGCCCTACCACGGGAGGGCCGCGCTTGTCGCGGCCTTTCGATGAACATTTCGTTTTGCGCATTCCGGATGTGAATGCCTCCACGGCGCGGGTGTATGCGGAGTTTCGCGAAGAGGATCGCGGGAAGTGCCGCAACGATTTGCAGCCGGCGGCGTGTCGGCTCTATCCAGTCATTGCCGAAACAATCGCGGAGATGGAGTCGGAAGGGCTGGAGGGCGTCCAGATGTCCGGCAGCGGCAGCGCCGTATTCGGGTGGAAGAAGGAAGAAAGATGAAAGTCATTGCGGGATTGGGTAATCCGGGTGCGCAGTATGCGAATACGCCGCACTCGATTGGCTTCGAGGTGGTAAACGCCATCGCGCAGGAGATTGGCGCCACGTGGCAGGCATCGGCGTCGTTCAAGGGAGAACTCGCCACGGGGATGTTCGCGGGGCAGAAGGTGTTGCTCCTGAAGCCCATGACGTACATGAACCTCTCGGGCGACTCCGTGGCGCCTGTCGTGCGCTACCACAACGCGACGCCGGCGGATCTGCTCGTCATTTCCGACGACATTGATTTGCCTGTGGGCCGCATCCGCATCCGCGTGGGCGGGAGCGCGGGCGGACACAACGGCCTCAAGAGCATCATCGAGCGCGTGGGGACGCCGGCGTTCACGCGCCTGCGCGTGGGCGTGGGACGCGACGCGCGCGACCGTTCGGAGGTGATTGGCCACGTACTCGGGAAATTCGATCCTGATACGCGAGCGGTGATGGACAAGGTCGTGCCGGCCGCCATGCAGGCGGCGGCGGCAATCATCTCCTCCTCGCCCCAGGCGGCGATGAACGCGTGGAATGGCTGGACAGCCGTTCCACAAACACCTAATGCCTAGGTAGGAGGAAGACGTTGCAGCAGTGGGAGGGTGACCGCAAGGCCGAGGCGGCCTTGTCACATCGTGCGGCAAGGGCGCAAAAGTTGGTCATACTCCCCTGGGAATGGCCCGAAAAAGAAGTTTTCATTACTTTGAAGGTTCCCCCTTGTCAATCCGCCGCCGATATACTATAATATTCGTTCCGTTTCTTAAGGACAAATGAGGTTTAAAAAATGAGTTTCGATTCATCGATTCGTGAAAACGCTTGGAAATGGCTGGTTCTGCTGGCCGTTGCGATCTTTTCCGTCTGCGTGACGACGCCGCTGGGCGAGAAGATTCGCCTAGGGCTTGACCTGAAGGGCGGCACGTCCTTCACCCTCGGCGTGGACGAGGAGGCGCTTCGTGAATCCGTGATGGCACAGGTCGCGGATACGAACGACACGGCGTCCATCCAGGCCAAAGTCAACGAGGCACTGGCCGGCTGCGACGACCGCATCGTCGAGGTTGTGCGTCGCCGCGTAGACGGCATGGGCATGAACGAGCCCGTGATCCAGGGCATGAAGGGCCATCGCCTTCTCGTGCAGTTGCCGGGCATCGACGACGCCACGCGCGCCGAGGCTAAGCGTTCGCTGCAGAGTGCCTCCTATCTTGAATTCCGCCTCACGCACCCCCGCAACCAGGAACTTGCCAGCAAGCTGATGTCGTCCGGCAAGATTCCCGAAGGCTACGTGCTCAGCTCGGCGGGCGAGGGTTTCGCCCGTGCGACGAACTACGTGGAAATCGCCAAGCGGCCGGGCTACAAGACGCGTCTCGCCTCGTTCGGCCGGCCGCCGCAGGGCTACCAGTTCATGCTGGAGAAGGACAAGGGCAACTCGTACCGCCCGAACTACGTGAGCCGCAGGACGGAACTGACGGGCGAGTACCTCGTGAAGGCCAACGTCGAGCGCGATCAGGTTGGGCGTCCCGTGGTCGGCTTCAAGCTCAACAGCAAGGGTGGCAACCTCATGCGCAAGCTTACGCGCAACTACATCGCCCATGGCGCGAAGAACTCCACCGACCGCGGCCGCGAACTCGCGATCATTCTGGACGGTACGCTCATTTCCGCGCCGGTTCTCCAGAGCGAGATCGAGACGAGTGGGCAGATCTCCGGCAGCTTCACCGTGGCTGAGGCGCAGCGCCTTGCGAACGACCTTAACGCCGGCGCGCTGCCCGTGCCGCTCAAGCTGCTCGCCGAGGAGTCCGTCTCGCCCACCGTGGGCGAGGACGCGAAGCAGGCCGGCATGGTGGCCGCCATGCTCGGTTTTGCGCTGGTTGCGCTATTCATGCTCGCCTACTACTGGTATGCCGGCTTGATTGCCGACGTTGCGCTGTTCCTCGACATCGTGCTCCTTCCCGCTGCGCTCGTGATCGTAGCCAACATCCTCGGCGTGTTCGCGAAGGACGCCTCGATGGGCGCGTCCGGGTCGCTTCAGCTGCCCGTCCTCACGATGCCCGGCATCGCGGGTATCGTCCTCACGCTCGGCATGGCCGTGGACGCGAACGTGATCATATTCGAGCGTATCCGCGAGGAGTTCGCGGGCAAGGCCTCCGTCGGCACCGCCATCAAGAACGGCTACGGACGCGCCTTCACCGCGATTCTCGACTCGAACATCACGACGATCGTCACGGGCGTCATCCTCTTCATCGTCGGTACGGGTCCGGTGCGTGGCTTCGCTATTACCCTCACGGCGGGCGTGGTCATTTCGATGTTCACGGCCGTGGTCGTCACGCGCCTCGTGTTCGAGAAGACCACGAACCCCGAATCGGTGAAGCCCTTCAAGATGCTCAACATCTTCAAGAAGGTCCCGAACGTCGACTTCGTGAGGATCGGCAGGTTCGCCTCCATCGCGTCCCTCGCCGCAGTCGTCGTCACGGTCGCCATCTTCGGCATCCGCGCGGCGGTGAAGCCCGCGTCCGTCCTTGCCGTGGACCTCACGGGCGGCACCTCGATCGTGTTCGACGTGAAGGAGGGCAAGATGCCGGCCGTCGCCGACGTGCGCAAGACGCTTGACCCGTTCGACAACGCCACGGTCATCCAGACCCAGGGCGCCGAGAAGCTCCTCGTCAAGACGGGCTACACGTCCGACAACGCGAAGGACAAGGGCGTTGCGGACGTGGCGGGCCACGTGACGAAGCTGCTCCAGGGCGCGTTCCCGGACTCAGGCATCCAGATTCGCGACGCGAGCGAAATTGGTTCGGTCGTGGGCGCGGACCTCAAGAAGTCCGGCACGTGGGCCGTGATTTTCTCGCTCTGTGCGATCCTGATCTACGTCGCCTTCCGCTTCGAGTTCGGCTTCGGCCTCGGCGCGCTCGTGGCGCTTGCGCATGACGCGCTGATCTCGCTCGGCCTTTTCTCGCTCTGCGGACGCCAGGTGTCCCTGCTCGTCATCACCGCGCTTCTCACGATCATCGGCTACTCGGTGAACGACACGATCGTGGTGTTCGACCGCATCCGCGAAGACCTGCGCCGCGACCAAAAGAGCTCGTTCATCGACCTCTGCAACCGCGCCCTCAATGAGTGCCTGAGCCGTACGGTGATCACCTCGCTCACCACGTTCTTCGCGGTGCTCGCGCTCTTCGCGTTCGGCGACGGCTCGATCTTCGACTTCGCGCTCACGATGCTCATCGGCGTGGTCGCTGGTACCTACTCCTCGGTGTTCATCGCGACGCCGATCATGATGTGGTTCTACAAGGGCCGCCGTCCGAAGTTCACGGCCGAGGGAACCTCGAAGTAACGCCGATGTGGAAGCCGCTGAACACCAGACCGTCGGGGTCGTCGAACCTCATGTAACGACGCTCACGCTGCCGTCCGGGGGCTTTCGCCTCGAGGACGGCGGCACCCTCGCGCGCATCGACGTGGCGTGGGAGAGCTGCGGACTCGAGCGCCCCGAGAATGACAACGTCATCTTCATCTGCCACGCACTCACCGGCGACGCGCATGTTGCCGGACGCCACCCCGGCGAGGAGTCCGCGAGCGGCTGGTGGGATTCCGTCGTCGGTCCCGGCAAGGCCATCGACACGAACCGCTACCGCGTGGTTTGCGCAAACGTGCTCGGCGGCTGCAAGGGCACGACAGGTCCCTCTTCAACGAATCCGGCCACGGGCCGTCCCTACGGCTCGTCGTTCCCGCGTTTCACGATCGGCGACACGGTCGAGGTGTACCGCGCGTTCCTGCGCGAAATCGGCGTCACGCACCTCGCGGGACTCGTCGGCGGCAGCTTCGGTGGCATTCAGGTAATCGAGTGGATCACCGCGCATCCGGGCGAAGTGGACAAGGCGGTGATGATCGCCTCCGGCGCGGCGCTCAACGCGCAGGCGCTCGCCTTCGACATCGTGGGCCGCTACGCGATCACGCTCGATCCTGACTGGAAGGGCGGCGACTACTACAACGACGGTCCCGGTCCGCGCATGGGCCTTGCGCAGGCGCGCCAGGTCGCGCACATCACCTACCTTTCCCTCGATCTCCTCAACCGGCGCTTCGGGCGCAAACAGCAGGAGGACTGGCTCAGGCGCGGCAAGAAATGGCTGGAGGAACACGCCTCGCGCTTCGGTACCACGTTCGCGATCGAGAGCTACCTCGAGTACCAGGCGCGCAAGTTCCTCGCGCGCTTCGACGCGAACTCCTATCTTCAGATCACGCACGCAATGGACCGCTACGACGCGGCTGCGAAGTACGGTTCGCTCGATGACGTGTGTCGGCGGATTACGTCACGTCTCTTGCTCGTCTCCATCTCCGGCGACTGGCTGTTCTCCGAGGAGCAGAGCCGCACGATCGCCTCGTGCATGCTGCGTCAGGGGAAGTCCGTCTGCTACGCGCACCTCGACATCAAAGTGGGCCACGACGGCTTCCTTACGCACACGAAGGAACTCAGCAAGCTGATGGGCGGATTCTTCGGCGATGTATCCCGTTCGATCTACCCGGAGAAACGCGCGGCGCTCGCGTCCGTGATGGCGCTCGTGCCTGATGGCGCGCGCGTGCTGGACGTCGGCTGCGGCTCGGGTTCGCTGCTCCATCTCCTCCGCGACGAAAAGCACGTACACGGTGCGGGCATCGAAATCGACGGCGACAAGATCGCGGCCGGTGTCGGCGACGGGCTCGACGTGCTCTTCGACGACGCGGATACGGGCCTTGACCTCATCCCCGACGGCGCTTACGACGTTGCGGTGCTTTCCGAGACGCTCCAGACGGTCAAGTATCCGCGAGAACTCCTCACGCGGCTTCTCAGCAAGGCAAAGGAGGCCGTCGTCTCGTTCCCGAATTTCGCGTCGTACCGAATTCGCATGCTGCTTCTTTTCCGCGGCCACTTGCCCGTGAACCCGCAGCTGCCGTTCGAGTGGTACGACACGCCCAACATCCACGTCGTGACGCTCAAGGATTTTCGTGCGCTCTGCGCGAAGAGCGGACTCGTGATTCGCGAGATACGTACTGAGTCAAACCACTTCTTCGGCCGTCTGCTCTGCGCGCTCGGACTCAAGAACCTCGGCGCCTCGCGCGTGGTTGCGCGCATATCCCGAAATTGACCTGTGCGCGACGTACGGGTTTCATTGATGGAAGAACTAAAAAAGGAGAAAGAAATGTTTAACCTCAAGAGAACCCTGGTGGCTTCGGCCGCAGTTCTGGTTGCGTTGTCCGCAGGGGCGGACGCCGCGAAGTACGACCCGCGCATGGCGCTGGAAAAATCGGTCACGGAGAAGGGCGTGCGTTGGATCGACGGCAAGCTCCTGCCGATTGAAGGGCGTGCGTTCGACAACGTGGACCACTACTACGACCGCCTTCCCTCCAACGTCACGGCGAAAGTGAACGGCGGCGTGCGGGCGATGCGGCACCACACGGCCGGTATGCAGTTCCGTTTCACGACCGACTCGAAGAAGCTGCACTTCAAGTGGGTCCCATACAAGGCGGGGCTGTCGATGGACCACATGCCCTCGACCGGCGTGAGCGGCATCGACGTGTATCAGCAGACTCCGGATGGCATCTGGCGCTACGTGAAGACGGGCCGCATCACCAACGCAAAGGGCGGTTCGCTTACCATGGACTGGACGCCCGGCACGCCGTGCCTCGTGAACCTTCCGCTCTACAACGGCGTCAAGTCATTCTCCCTCGGCATCG
>CAMKJU010000030.1 GCA_946413265.1 uncultured Lentisphaerota bacterium | reverse complement strand
GCGCACGCGGATGCCGTCCGAGACGTAGATGTAGTCGACGCGCAGGCGCTCCCTCGGTTTTGCACGGCCGAAGGCGTGGTACGTGTTGATCGGGCCGGGATCCTTCTTCCTGGAAATGTCGCGCGCGTCCTATAGGAACTTGCGCGCAATTGCCGTCATTTCGGATTTCGGCCCGTCGTTGTGGTCGCCCACAAACACGACGGGAAGTCCCTCGCTGAACGACTTCATGCGCTCCATGATGAGCTTCATGCCTTCGACCCGCGCCTTCACGGCGATGTGATCCGTGTGCGTGTTCACGAAACAGAGTTTGCGTCCCGACTGTTTGTCCTTCAGGATCAGATACAGACACGGACGTATGTATTTCGCGCCCCATCCCATAGAGCGGGGGACGTCCGGCGTCTCGGACAACCAGAACACGCCTTTCTTCACGAGGTCGAAGCGGCTCTTGCGGTAGGCAACGGGCGTAGAAACGTCGTAGTCATCCACGAGCTCCCACTCCTTCAGTCCGGCGCACAATTCGCGGTATGGCCTGCCATGAACTTCCTGAAACCCGAACACGTCCATATCCAGCCGACGGAGAAGCGCAATCAGGTCGTCTTTGCGCTCGTCCCAAACATTTCCCTCCGCGAGGTCCTTCTTCGACCAGACGCGCACATTGCATGTCCCAACCCGAATCGCCACATGTGCTGCAACGGGAACGGCGCCCTGCGGCACGCCCGCCGTACAGCAGCCCCCAGCCACAACCACCGCCGCAAACATGACCAACATGTTTTTCAACTTCATCATCGTCCTCTCTTTCGTCACTTCGTCATTTCTACGGGCTTGATGTCGCCGTTTTCGTCGAACTCCATGCGGTCAATGCAGACGACGCGGTGGTGCGGGCCCTTGCTCGGGATCGGGCGGCGGTGGTAGCAGATGCGCCAGTCGTCCTCGCCCACGCGGATGACCGAGTGGTGCCCGGCGCCGGTCGCCAGCGGACGCTTCACGCCCAGCACCTTGCCCTTGAACTCGAACGGCCCGAACGGCGTGTCGCCGACGCTGTAGTTGACGCAATAGTCGTCCCGCGTCCAGCCGCCGCACGAATACATGAAGTACCACTTGCCCTTCCGCTCGAACATCACCGAACCTTCGACGTAGCCCTTCGGCGTGAAGTTACGCCAAAGCGAGCCATCCTCGAACGGAACGAGCGATTTGAAGTCCTTGGCGAGTTTCACGAGGTTGCAGCGTCCCCATCCGCCGTACACCATGTACCAGTCGTCCTTGTACTTGAACACGTATTGGTCGATCGGCTGCGCCCCGTTCCAGAAGCGGTCGATGAGCGGCTTGCCGATGAGATCACGGTACGGACCTTCCGGACGGTCCGCCACGGCTACGCCGATACCACCGTATCCTTGAAGACCGGGCTGCTGCTTGGGTTCGCCGTCCGCACGCCGCCCGCTCACCGGATAGGAGTCATTCGCGCTAAAGAAGAAGTAGTACTTGCCGTCCACTTCGTGCGCGTCCGGCGCCCACATCGCGCCCCGCGCCCAGGTGACCTCGTTCGTCGTCAGGATGCGCGGATGTTTCACCCACGTCTTGAGGTCGCTCGACGAAAACGCGTCGAAGAACGTCTGCTTGCGGAACTTGTCCGACACCGTCGGAAACACCCAGTACCGGTCGCCGTACCTCCTGATCTGCGGATCGGCATACCAACCCTCAACAATCGGATTTTTCGCCTTGTCCGAACAAGCAGTCTCCTGCCCGCCGCATACCGCTGCGCCAGCCGCCGCAAGCGTAACCAATATGATCTTCTGTTTCATTATTGCTTTCTCCTTTCAATACCACATGTCAAAGTTTCTCTCACAACGCCGATAATCCACGCACAACTGCCGTAGAAGCACGCTGCTGTATAACAGTTGCCGTATACCTGAACCTGTACTTCATCCACAGAATCCTTTTTAATGCGCCATGCTTCAGCAAGCCAAATCAAGCGGCAAATCGGAGATGTCCTTCAAGCGCTTACCGTCTATCATATTAGTCAAAAGTATCATGGCCTCATCTTTACTTTTAGAGGAACACTTACCGACAGCGTCAAGCAACTCATATAGGGCGAAATGATAAACGCAGTCAATGTCACCCGTACCAAGTGCAAGAGATGCTATGCGTGAGGGTGAAGGTTCAGCAGTAACCACCATGATATGTGGAACCCTGCCTTTTCTGTCACGCATCAGATTTAACGCCTCCGTTCGGCTGTTTTGGGCACGATCACTCCGCATTGTCCACTTGGCTGAAATTGATGCATGGAGAATATCCTTTCCTCCATTTTTCTTGCGAAGGTCGGCCTTTCGGCACAATGTGTCATCAACAAAGTTCTCAAGTTTATTAATCTCATCGTCATCGCAAAGCCCTCTGGTGACAATGATGTCAGGAGATACCAAATAGTCGTTCCCAAGTGCTGCCTGAAGCTTTGGATTGTTACGAACCGCTTCGGCAAGATAAAACAGATGCTCATACTGAGCAAAATCAGCCGTCTTAATCTTACTCTTGTTGCCTAGACGAGCAACCGACCAGTTTCCCGGCCTCAGATTCTGGAGTTTGGGAAAAGTTGAGGCGACAAACTCAGCAATGGCCTCCTCAAATCCTGCGCCTGCCGTCTGGGCTTTTTTCTTCTTCTCGATTGTGTAGGCTCCGAGCCTCTTTGCTATCTCCTTGGCAATCGCACAGGAAAAGACGTATTTCCTGTCAGCGTTTGATGCAACACCCGCTGCATCGAAACATAGAATCTTTCGATTGACCAGAACTTCATGCAGGGTTCTACGTGCCGCTGCAAATACGATGTTGTCATTCTTCATTTTTCAGACACCTCCTTATCTGCCGCCCCACAGCATTTGCAACCGGCGGCGGAAATGCATTTCCAATCATACGACATGCGGCTGTCTTGCGTTTGCCAAAATTCCAGTTCGACGGAAAACCTTGAATCCTCGCTATCATTTCTTTCGTAAGCTTCGGATTCCCAACAAAGTCTCTCGCTGGCGGCTCGTTGGCAACACCAAGTCCGTCAACACCAAGTTCATCCCACGCCCGCCGTGCCCGTGTCGGTCCAAGATCCGGCCCGCCGTGCTTCTTGCTCCCCCCCACGATAGTCGGGGCAATTTTGTTTGCTCGTGCAACCCAAGTATCAAGGCCTTTCCATCCATTCGCTCCCATCAGTTCCCTCAGTGCCTCTCCGACGGAAGGTGCGGCCCTGCGATTCGCCTCGGGATAACTGAACGAACATTCCTCATCCTTGCGTATGCCGACGATAACGACGCGAGGGCGAATCTGCGGAACACCAAAATCGTTCGCCTGAAGAAGTTTGATGTCCACGCGATATCCAAGGCGACGTATCGCATCCAGAATGCTGTTCCTGTATGCGTCAAACTTCGGGTCAAGAAATCCGCGCACGTTTTCCAGCATAACGGCGCGAGGGCGGATCTCCGATATGAGCCTTATCGCCTGCGGGAACAAATCCCTTTCGTCGTCTTCTCCAAGTTGCTTGGATGCGACTGAAAACGGCGGGCATGGGACACCTCCGGCGAGCAAATCTACACCCTGATATGGCGTCCCGTCAAATTCATGCACGTCGCCGCAGATTACATTCCAGCCCGGTTTATTTGCCCGCAGGACGTCGCAATACTCCTGTTCGTATTCGACAAGCGCAACATGTCTAAACCCCGCTTTGTCAAGACCAAGAGCCTGTCCGCCCGCCCCCGCGCATATTTCAACACATGTCAACGCACCATCCCGTTTCGCTTCCTCTGCAATCCCACGTGCGACCTGAAGACCGTAATCGAAACCAAAGCTGTTCCTGAAGAAATCCTCCTGCACGGGATTGAAAGTCGTCGCGGACTTCCACTTGCGGAAGTAGGGCTTGAGGCAGTCAAACACGTAGGGCATCGACCTACCGCCGGTGACGGGGTATGGTTTAGAATAGAACGCTTCGTCGATCTTCACGCACGGACAGCGCGACGAGCTGACAAACACCTCGGTCGTCTTGCGGCCAAGCAACTTGGCGGGCGTAGATTCCTCGCAAAGTTCATAAAGGGCGTACTTCTCGCCATGCGGTTTCGCCGCAAGCGAATAGCCGTTCTTTTTCAGCCATTCACCATCAACGACGTCTTTGAACGTTGCCTTGAACGCAAAGTTAGAATGCCCTTCGGCAAACAGCACGATGCCGCTAAAGTTCCGGTGGAAAGGCAGGACGGTGACGGTGGACTTCGGCAAGGGCAGGTTGTAGAGCCGCCTCTCGCGTATCCACGCCTCGTTCTCCGGCCTGTACGTGCCGACAAGTACCCTTTCTTTTTTCCCCTTACCCTTCGCCATGTCAAATCTCTCCTACCGTTTTCATATTCTCATCTCGCATCGAGAAGGTCTTTAAGCGCGACTTCGGGCTTGTCCAGCACGACCTCGCGGCGCGAGCCGTCGGGAAGCACGACCTTGACCTTACGCGAAGGACCAGCTCTGTGCGGACGCAGGACGAGCTTGGCGACCTTGCCTGCCTTCATCGCGAACTCGACGTTGTATCCTCCCTCCGCCGGAAGGTTAAACGACCAGTCCTTCCACTCCTTCGGCACGCCCGCGCCGATGAGGCATTCGCCGTCCCGTTCCGAAAGCAGCATCTGGTTGATGGCGTAGAGGCAGGTGCCGGCGCCCGTCATGAACCACGGCCGGTACTCCGCCACGCCCGGCTCGTTGATCTCCCATATCTCCCCGTAGCATCCAGACGACGACGCGGCCTCCATGATGAACGGATAGACCTTCCCGTATCTTCCCGCCCGCTGCGCCGCAATCGCCATCGTGGCCGCATACCAGGGGCAAATCTTCTTGCCGGTCTTGTACATGTTGCCGGCTTTCGTTCCCTGCGCAAGGAAGAAATCGACCGCCGCCGTCTGTTCCTTGTGTCCGCGCGGGAAGATCGGAAACGGAAAATATCCGGCGAGCGTGCCCATGGATACGGCGTCCATCGCGTTTGCAGCGGGCACGAAGCGGCCATTCTTCACGGGCAGCGACTTCTCGAGCCGCGCCGCCTTCGCCCGCCAATCCGCCGCCTCCTTCGCGTCCACGCCGAGACGGTCTGCGGCGTCGGCGCAGATCCTGAACGTGTGGATGATGCCGCACGTGGTCATGCAGGGACGGGACTTCGCCGCGCCGAGTCGCTCGAGATCCGTGCATTTGCAGACGAACGACGAGCCGTCCGGCGCGTCGTAGATGCACTGCGAACGGTAGAAGCGCGCGCACTCGCGCATCACGGGATACATCTTCTTGCGCAGGAAGGTCAGGTCGTCCGTGTACGCCGCCGCGAGGTTGCAGGTCTGTGCGATCGCGGACATGTGGAAGATGTGGTCGAGCCAATGCCCCGGCGGAGATGCCTCCAGGAGGGCATCCTCCAGGCACAGCCAAAACCACCGCGCCCCGCTTCCGTTGATGCGCAGTTTCGCCTGGGAGAGCGTTTTGTGCCGGAATCCGGCAACGTGCTTCGCCTCGTCGAAATGTCCTGCGGAGAGAAGCCCCTGCACCCCGTACAGCTCGTCGAACGCGAACGACTTTCCGCTCCAGTGCGACACGAGGATTCCAATCGGGAGGTGCCAGCGCGTGACGCAGCACTTCAACTGGTATTCCGCCATCGTGCGCAGCTGCATCAGCTTCTCGTCGGGGAGTTGCACGGACGACGCGGAATAGTACTTTCGCCATGCAGATTCGTGGCGGCCGGCGAGGTCGGCGTACGTCCCCGCGTAAGGCTTGCCGTCCAGCCCCGTGTACGAGATGAACGTCACGAACGCGCCTTCTTCCCGCGCATGACGGATCGTGACGCGCGTCTTGTCGATGTTTTTGCCGTAGGCCGTGAAGGAATACGCGCGCCCGCCGGGCACGTCCTCCCACGGCCCGACGACGATGCGCCCCTCCGCGTCCCTGTGCGGAGTGTAGTCGAGTCCGACGGTGAGGCGGGCCGTGTCCGTTCCGGGGAACGTCTGGCGAATTGCGATCACGTCGCAGCCCTGCGCCACGAACGTTTCGACCACGCGCGTAACGTCGCCAAACACGTTCGTGACGATTGACTTTGCCGCGAGGGGATCGAGCGTCTGGGACCAGCGGTCGGGATTTTCGAGCGGCTTGCCGTCGACTGCGAGCGTGAGCCGGTAGCTGCCGTGCCCGTAAAGATTGTAGAGGAGCCGCCGCCCGGCGATGAAGATGCCGGTCGAGAAACGGCAGCTTTTCGTCCGCTGCGATGGGAACGGAATGCCGCCAAGATGGTCGGCCGTCATGCAGAGGCTCCCGTTGGAGAGCATCGCGGGGATGTATGCCTTCGGCATCTCACGGCCCGTGCCGCACACGGTCGCGCCGTGCGCAAACGCCGCTGCCACATAGCACAAAACAACAATTGCAGTCTGTTTCATTCGATTGCCTCCTCAGTTAGCTGCACGTGGATGGAGAACATGGACGTCGCTCCACCTGTAGTACGGTCCCGACACCGGCTTGACGCCGCGCAGACGCATCTCGCGCTCGTTCCAGAGGAACTTGACGAGGATTTCGCCCTGGGCGTTCCGGTAGAGGATCATCTGGAAGTTGGCCGCCATCGGCAACCACTTCCACGCCGGGCAGGCGGACGGCGAATCTGCCGCCTTCACGCGGTCGCCCGGCCCCTCCAGTTCCAGGAACCCGGCCAGCGGCCAGAGCCCGGAGTCGTGTCCGAAGCGCAGATCCGCCGCGATGCGGTCGTCGGCGATTGCGGCCTCGGCGCGTGCGGCGATGTCGCGCGCCAACGGCGCCTCGCTCGCGGAAACGAACGCGCCGAACTCCTCGGAGTTGCCCATCGCCAGATAGTGCCGGGCCGACAGAGTGCGCGAAAGCGCATCAATCTCCCCTGCCTCGAAGAAGCGGTAGATGTCGAGCCCGTCCAGCTCGCAGCGGCAGCACTGGCAGATCGACGCACACTCGAAAAGCGCCCGCGCGAACTTGAGCGGCTTCTTGGGCGGGTTGCCTGCCGTGAAGATACGCCTGACGAGCGGCTTTGGATCGATCCAGTCCCTTGCAAACGACTCTACGATTTTCTCCGAGCGTGTGGCGACATCCGGCTTGTCCATCCGCGCCCAGTGCAAGGGATTGATGATTTTATGGTGCCGTTCGCCCGTCGCAAAGTCGAAATCCAGTTGCGGCGCGGCGTCCTTCAACGCCATCGTGAAATTCGCCTGGCTGATGAGGACGCGCGGGCTCACGGAACTGCGGCAGCGGACGCGGCGCGGACGCGCAAACACCTCCGGAAACCGTTCCGCCATCCGGCGCGCGAGACGCCGGTGCTCCCAGGCGCCGCGCGCGGCGAGCTGTCCGCTCATCTCGTGGTGGACGGCGGCGATTTTCCTCACGTCGGCGAGAAGTGAACGTCCCGTCTCGGTGAGGGCGCCGCGCTTGTCCGCCTTTTCAAGCGCGTTCATCACGTCCGACACCGCGCTGCCGGTGAGATTCCGCGATCCGTGCCGACCGTAGTGGCTGATGTAGAACGGCTTGAATCCGTCCGGTGGCGGCGTGTCGGCGATCGGCTCGAATTCGTATGAGTGGTAAACGGACGCCGTGCGTTCGTTCGGACGCAAGGCGGCCACGTTCCCCGGCATTTCGCCGCGCCAGTCGGCCCCTGCTGCATACGCGAGCACTAGCGCGGCAATCGCCGAGATCCAGTTATTCATCTTCATTGTACTCATTTAGCGGGGAAAAGGTCTAGTTTCCTCCCGTCCACCGCGCGGACGTCGATCCCCTGCTTGACGGCGAGCGCGGCTGCGGCACCCGCGCCTATGCCAGTCGCCATGGCGGGACCCATCACGCGGCAACTGGCAAGCGCCTCGTGCGAGGCCGAGAGGCACCGCCCGCAGAAGAGCAGACCGTCAACCTTCTTTGGCACGAGCGCACCATATGGGATGTCGTAGGGCTTCACGCGGCGCGCGCCGCCGGTCACGGCCTTGTCGTGTCCGTCGGCCTGGCCCGCGCCCGCCGGGTTGTGGATGTCGATCACAAACGAGCACCGGCGCGCAACCGCGTCCTCGCGCTTGCGCCCGGAAAGGACGTCCTCCGTCGTAAGCCTGTCCACGCCCTCGAAGCGGCGCGTCTCGCGCACGCCGACGACCGCCGGCATTTCGGCGATGCGGGCGTTCGCGTAGCCGGGCAGGTGGCGGCGCATCACGTCGACGATCTGCGCGGCCTGCTTGCGCGCGGCGATCTCGGCCTTCGTGAGGTCTGCGGAGCGCGAGCCGAAGAGTCCGTTCACCTGCGTCGCGTTCACCACGTTCAAATTCTTCTCGCGGCCCGGATAAAGGCGGATCACGCCGACTTCCGGCGGAAGCTTTCCGGCCTTGATCTCGTCCTGCACGATGTCCTCCCATTTCCGCCCGTTCACGATGCAGTGCTTTGAGCGCGCGTGCTCCTCGGAAACGCAGATGAACCTCTTCGCCGGATCAAAGCCTCCGACGGTAAACATGATGCTCATCGGCTGGACGAGACCGTCGCCAGCGCGTCCCTCCTCGTACGGCACGCCGGCGGCTGCCGCCACGATGCCGTTTCCCGTCGCATCTATGACGACTTTCGCCTTGAATGTGCGTTCACCCTCGACACAGTGGACGCGCACGCCCGTGACGCGGGTTCCCTCCATCACTGGCCCCAGCACATCCGCATGGAGCATGACATCGGCTCCCGCCTCCTTCAGCAGGTCGTAGGCGCGGACGTCTGCGAGATGGAAATCCACGCTGCGTCCAAAGCCGATCTTATTCGCGATCTCCTTTGCGATGGGGCTGTAGGTCGCCAGGGAAAACGGGCTCACCATCGCTGAGACCGCCATGCCGCCGAGACGACCGCTCTTTTCGAGAACGAGCGTCTTAGCGCCGCGCTTCGCGGCCGTGTAGCCCGCACCGATGCCGGCCGGTCCGCCACCCGCCACGATCACGTCGTAGGACGCGGCTTCAGCCCCGCCAGGGGTCGCCGCCTGCGCCACCATTGCCACGGCCGCGCAAATCACGGCGCACGCGAACTTACGTCCCCGCCGATTCGACCGGGATGCTGTCATTACTGTTTTCATAACGATCTCCTTATTTGAACAATCCATCCGACCTTCCTTCATTGAACCTGAAGGGAAAAGAACAGGTCAAGCGTGTTCCATTATGCCAAAACTCCGCCTTGCGAGCAAGAGGAAATCCTACATTAAAAATCGCCTCTTCAAAGCGAGACGGCCCAAGGGCCATGGGCACGCCAGACGGCGCGGACTCGGTCGGCGGTTTCCTCGGTCGTCGTGCCAACGGGGATGTAGATCGCCGTCGCCTGATGGCGGAACCAGGTGTCCTGCCGCTTCGCCAGTTGGCAGGTGCGCGTGTAGATCTTCTCGCGGTCGTCGCCTTCGCGGTAGCCAATCGCGAGCGCGGCCGTGCGGGACCAGACCGGATAGATCCGATGCAACTCCGCCTTCTCGCGCTCGAGACCGGCGAGGAACATGTCGTCGAGCCGGGCCGCGATGCGCGCGCGCACCACGGCGCGGTCGATCTGGAGCACTGGGTATTCGGGCGGTGGCTTCGTCCAGGCCCGGTCGAGTCCGCGCAGGAGCGCGGAGAAGTAGAGGCCCGTGCCGCCAACAATGATGATTGGAGTTTCGACGGGAATCGTCTCGGCCCATGCGGCTGCGGCGCGCAACCAGGCGCCTGCGGAGAAATCCTCGGCTGGCGTGACGATGTCTATGCCGCCCATGCGGAACTCGGCGCGTTCGGCGGGTGTGGGCTTGGCCGTCCCGATGTCCATGCCCTTGTAGACGAGCATGGAGTCCGCGTTCAGGATCGCCGCGCCCATCTCGCGGGCCAGAACGGCCGCCACGGCCGACTTCCCGCTCGCGGTCGCGCCGGCGAGCAGATAGGCGTCACGCCGCGCCACTTTCCCTCTCCGCGTCCTTTTCCGCGTCCTTCTGGAAAAAGCCGAAGCCGAGCAGCAAGGCGGCGGCGACCGTGATGTAGGAATCCGCCACGTTGAAGACGGGGAAGTGGTGGACGCCCCAGTGGAAGTCGAACATGTCCACCACGTACCCGCGCGCAAGGCGGTCGACGAGGTTGCCGAGTATGCCAGCATAGAGCAGTATCTCGCAGAACACGCCCCAGCCTCCGCGCGGGAACACGCTCTTCCGTTTCCAGATCAGGAGGCCCATCGCAATGACGGCGAATACCGCCAGCGGCCATACGTGTCCCTGGAACATGCCCCATGCGCAGCCACGGTTCTCGACGTATGCGAGATTGAACAGGTTCGGAAGCACCTCGACGGGCGGCTTCTCCTTCAAGGACGAAACCGAGGCCGCCTTCACGACCTGATCGATGAGAAGCAGGTTCGCGACGGCGGCCGAAAACAGGACGATGCGCCGAAGCATCAGCGTATTCCCGTCGGATTCTCTTCCATCGCCGACTGGCACTCCATGCACGTGCGCACGAACGGCAGGTTCATGAGGCGCGGCTTGCGGATGAGCTGTCCGCACATCTCGCAGATGCCGTAGGTGCCCTCCTGGATGCGGGCGAGCGCCTCGTCGATCTGCTGGATGACCTTGTTGTGCGAATCGACCTGGCTCAGGTTCTGGAGGCGCATGAACGCGTCGGAACCGTCGTCGTCCTCGCTTCCGCGGTCGTCGGTGTGCTCCAGTGCGATCGTCTTGAGCGTCGCAGACTGTCCCATCGCCTCCTGCCGGAGCAGAATGAGACGCTTGCGGAAATCGGCGAGGTCCGATGCCGGGAACTGCTGCGACGCCTCGCCCCGCGTGCGCGAGGTGGGACGGCGCGTCAGCTTGACGGATGAGGCGTCCGAAGCCTCCTTGCGCGATGCGTCGAGCTCTCTCTGGCGCTTCTTCATCATCTCTGCGAAGGTAAAGGCGGCCGACTGGCTCAGGTTTTCGAACACGACTGCGGGCTCAGCCTTCTTCAACGGCGGACGCGGAGCCTTCTTGACCACGGTGATCGGCTTGCGCACGACCTCCTTTTTAGACGGCTCCGCCGCTTTTGGCGCCGAGACCTTCTTCTCTGCCTGCTTCTTTTCCGCGGGCTTCTTCCCTTGGGTCTTCTTGGCAACTGGCTTCTTTGCCGTCTGCGCCTTGGCTGCGGGCTTCTTCGCGGCAGGTGCTTTCGCTGCGAGCTTCTTCGCAGGCGCCTTGGCGGCCGACTTCTTCGGGGTCGCCTTCGCGACGGGCTTCTTTGACTTCGTACTCATGCAGTATACCCTCTTTCAGATAGTGGTTTTTACAGGCTCAGGCCTGCGGGAACCTGCACCCACGCGCGGAGTTCGTCCGAGAGAGGTGCAATGGACTTGATTGTGGCCGTGGACACGTTCCCCTCGGCGTCCGGCAGGTCGAACGTGTCGCCAGCCTTCTTGCCGAGCATGTTCTGCGCAAGACGCGTCTTGTTCGCGATGATGCCGCACTCCAAGTCGTTGTCCCATTCGCCAAGAACCGTGAACGTCTTGTCCGCACCGTCGGCGGTCGTGATCGTGACCGTCGTTCCGGGGCGGACCTTGTCCGACTCGACGTTCGCGAAATCGGTTGGCTTGACGGCCTCGATTTCCTCCTGCATGAGCGTCTGCTTCTGCATGAGGGCGCGCTGCTCGTCCTTCGCGTACTGGTATTCGGCGTTTTCGCTGAGGTCGCCGTAGCCGCGGGCGAACTCGATGCGCTTGGCGTTGGCGGGCATCTCGACGTTGATGAGCCTCTGGTAGGCGTCCTTGCGCTCGGCGTAGCTGCGGAGCGATGTGATGCGCTCGACCACCTCCGGCGCGGCAACCTTGGCCTGGCGCTCGGCGAGCGTCGGCACGATGTGCGTCATGCGCACGACGATCGTGTGGTGCGTCGCAGGATCCCAGGTAGTCGAGGCCTGGAAGCGCTCGAAGAAGAGCACCTGGTCGGCGGGCTGCAGCAGGTCGAAGATGCTGCGGAGCCACTTCTGGTCTGCGAAGAGGCGGCGCACCGTGTTCTGCATCTTGAGCGTCTCGCCGCTCTGGCGTCCCTCGCCGATGGCGATGGCATGCGTGAGGATCACGACGAGCGGCGGCAGCTTCGACCAGCGGCTGAAGCCGGCCTCCATCTCCGCCTCCACCTCCTGTCCGGACTCGCCCTTCTTCACCTTCTTCATCTCGTGGTAGCGCCCGAGCACGAGCACCACGAGCGTAGCGGGCGCGTGCGGGGTCTTGAGCAGCTCGGCCACGGCGGACTCGCACGCCTCGTCGTTGCGGTAGTAGTCGAGAGTGGCGGACAGAAGCGGGAAGCACATCCGCGGAAGCGCCTCGAAGAGCTTCATCTTGGTCTCGCCCTCGTTCTCGGCGACAAGGAACGCAACGAGCCGCGACATCTCGCTCGCGGGCAAGTCTCGCGCGGCCGCAAGGTAGCGCTCATCAGTCAAGAGGTACGAACGGGCCTTGGCGGAGACCGCGTCATCGAGCTTCAGCTCGGCATGGCACGCCGCGAGGCGCGCGTAAAGCGCATCGTCCACCTTGCGCGCGCCCTTGAGGGCGAATGCAAGGCGTGAGGCAATCTTCGCGCGGCCCTCGTCGTCGAGGCCCTTGAACTTGCCGGCCCCGACGAACTCGCGCACGGCCGTGAGGATGGACTTCGGGTCCGTCATCTGCGCGAACGCCGTGAACCACCCGCCGCCGTATGTTTCGGCAGCTGCCTTCAGGACGATCGGCTCGGCGCGGCGCGTGGGGATTTCCACGAGATTGTCCTTGCGCAGGTCGGCGCGCGCGCGCTCCCAGAAGGACTTCCAGTTGGCCGTCTTCACGAAACCGTGCTGCGCGCTGAGTTCCTCAAGCCGGGTGATCGGCATGTTGCCGAAACTGCCGAGCATCTCCTTCACGAACTTGCCGGGCTCTTCCGCTAGCATCTTCTGGATGCGGTCGGGATCGGCCTTCGCCGTCACGAGGATGTGGTTCTCGGGCGCGGGCAGGAGCGTCTCGCACGCCGCGTCGAACGTAAGCTGGTGGCCGCGGCGCGTGCGGAAGTCGACCGTCACGCGGCGGTAGAAGGCGTCTAGGCGCTTGATCTCGCCCAGCCCCCAGGCCGTGTTGAGCACGAGCGCGCCTGGCTGGAACGACAGCAGGCGGCCGAGGCGGCCGACGGAGTCCACGAACGGACGCACACCGAAGCCGACGGACTCTATGAAGGACGTGATGAGCCGGTCCTTCGTGGCCTTCTTGAGGCCCTCGCGCACGACGTCGCCACGGCCCTTCGCCCCCAACTCAGACTTAAACTCCTTGACCAGACGGTAAGCCGAATCGAAATCCCCCGCTTCGGCAAACGCATGTAGCGCCGCAAGGATCCATTCGTCCTTCTTCGCCCCCGTCGCGTCGGCGATCAGCTCGAAAATCTCGTCCACCGGATATGGCGGCTGCTGCATGATCTCAGAGAACCGCGCCTCTTTTTCCTCATTGCTCTTCTTGTCCATGAACCTTTACTCTTCTTCTGGGTGAAAAAACGTGGGGGATATTTTACCATTTCCCTCTCCGCCGCGCAATCCCGCCGGGGAGTTTTTTTTAGCGCACCGTTTTAACCATGCGGGAGCGCCCAGAAAACGCGTTATGAATTAGTCGCGGCTGTCTGGGAAAGTGCTGTGGAGATGCGCTGGTCGGTGTCGCGCGCGCGGAGGGCGTCCAGAACGGGATCGAGCGCGCCTTCCATCACGCGGTCAAGGGAGTAGAGCGTGAGGTCCACGCGGTGGTCCGTGAGTCGGTTCTGCGGGAAATTGTAGGTGCGGATGCGTTCCGAACGGTCGCCCGACCCGCGCAGAGAAAGACGGTTCGCGCCCGCCTTAGCCTCCTCCTCGCGGCGCCGCTGGTCGAGGATGCGGGCCTTGAGCGTTGCAAGGCACTTTTCCTTGTTGCGCTGCTGGCTGCGTTCGTCCTGACACTGCGCCACGAGCCCCGTCGGGAGGTGCGTCATGCGAATCGCGGAGTAGGTGGTGTTCACGCCCTGGCCACCGTGTCCACCGGCGCAGAAGATGTCGATGCGGAGGTCCTTCTCGGGAATCTCGATGTCATCGTCCGCCTCGTCCGCCTCCGGGAACACGATCACCGTGGCGGCGCTTGTGTGGATGCGGCCCTGCGCCTCGGTCTCGGGCACGCGCTGCACGCGGTGTCCGCCGCTCTCGAAGCGGAACGCGCCGTACGCGCCATCGCCCTCCACCGTGAAGAGGATTTCCTTGTAGCCGTCGAGCGACGTCTCGCTCGCGCTCATAACGTTGACCTTCCAGCCTCGCGCCTCGCAGTAGCGGGAGTACATGCGGAAGAGGTCGCCCGCGAATAGCGCGGCCTCGTCGCCGCCCGTCCCCGCGCGCACCTCGAAAACGGCGTTGCGCCCTTCCAGCGGGTCCGGCGGCAGCAGCCCTGCCAGCACGGCACGCTCGGCGGCGGGAATCTCGCCCTTCAGACGCTCGATCTCGCTCTTCGCCTCCTCGGCGAAGTCGGGGTCTTCAAGCAGCGACTCGTTTCCCTCGATGTCGTCGAGTATCTTGAAATAGCGCTTGGCCGCAGCCTCCAGCTTGCGGAGGGCGGTGTGTTCGCGCACGGTGGCGCGGTAGCGCGCGGCGTCTGATATGACTGCTGGATCGCCCATTGCCGCTTCGACGGCAACCAGACGATCCAGCACGCGCTTGATCTGGTCCTTCTCGACCAAACCAAACCTCGGTTACTTCGCGAACTTCGCGTAGCGCTTCTTGAACATGTCGACACGGCCTTCCGTATCGACCATCGTCTTCTGACCCGTGAAGTACGGGTGGCACGCGGAGCAGGTGTTCACCTGCATCTCCGGCTTCGTGGACCGGGTGTGGATGACGTTGCCGCACGCGCACGTGATGGTGGCGTCGCCATACTTGGGATGGATACCTTCTTTCATTGCCTTACCTTTCCAAAAAAATTGAAGTGATATTATACCGAATTCCGCCCGTACTTGCAAGGGTGGAAATTCACTTTTTCAAAACTCGACACACTTTGGCGACCTCACACGCCTTGTCCAAACAACGACGGCTGCGCAAGTCCGCCCGAAACGGGGGAGAGGCCGAGGCGCTCCCAGGCGAGTTTCGTGGCCACGCGCCCCTTGGGCGTGCGGTCAAGGTACCCTTCCATGATGAGGAACGGCTCGTATGCCTCTTCAATGGTGTCCGGCTCCTCGCCCACCGAGACAGCAATCGTCGAGAGGCCCACGGGGCCTCCGCCGAACTTGGCGCAGATGGTCTCAAGGATCTTGATGTCCATCTCGTCGAGACCGTGTGGGTCGATTTCAAGAAGCCCGAGCGACTCCTCCGCCACCGAGCGGGTGATCAGGTTGTCCGCCTTCACCTGCGCGTAGTCGCGCACGCGGCGAAGGAGGTTGTTCGCGATGCGGGGCGTCCCGCGCGCGCGCGCGGCTATTTCAAGTGCGCCTTCCGGCTCAATGCCCACGCCGAGCTTCGCAGCCGAGCGCGTGACGATCTCCGCGAGTTCCTTAGGTTCGTAGAAGCTGAGACGGTTCACGAGACCGAACCTGGCGCGGAGTGGAGCGGCGATGAGGCCGATGCGCGTGGTGGCGCCCACGAGCGTGAAGCGCGGCAGCTCCAGACGCACGCTGCGGGCGTTCGGTCCCTGGTCGATCATGATGTCGATCGCGAAATCCTCCATCGCGGAGTAGAGGTATTCCTCCACAGTCTTCGCCATACGGTGGATTTCGTCGATGAACACGATGTCGCCCGCCTCCAGGGAGGTGAGCAGACCCGCGAGGTCGCCGGGTTTCGTTAGGACGGGACCGGACGTGGTTTTCACATGCACGCCCATCGCGTCGCCTAGAATATAGGAAAGAGTGGTCTTGCCCAGACCCGGCGGCCCCGAAAAGAGCACATGGTCCAGCGTCTCGCCACGGTCCTTTGCGGCCTTCACCGCAAGTTCCAGCCGGTCGCGAATCTTCTGCTGACCCACGAAATCGCCAAACTGGCCAGGACGCAACCGGTTGTCAAACGCCGTGTTGCGCCTATTCAGTTCGTCCGATGCCCGGTCGCTCTTCATGGATCATCTGCCCGCTGAGGGTTCATATACCCTTGGATAAGGAAAACGAAAGGAAAGGGGCAAGCAGATAAGCCTGTCCCTTCCTTTGCGGAGCTTCATGCACCTGTATTATTGCGCAGGAGCCGAACCGTCATCACCGTACCCCTTGCTCTTGAGGTATTCGATGATCTTGCCGACGGTAGTGAGCTTTTCGGCGTCCTCCTCTGGGATGGCTGCACCGAATTCCTCTTCAAAAGCCATGATGAGCTCGACCGAGTCAAGCGAATCCGCGCCCAGATCGTCAATGAACGACGCTTCAAGCGTCACTTGCTCGGCGTTGACGCCAAGCTGCTCAACGATGATCTCTCTTACGCGGTCTTCAAGTTTACCTGCCATTTGTTTTTTCTCCTTGGGGTTGAAAACTGGTGAAAGTATACCATATCCTCCGCCGAAAGGCGAGAGGAAAAAGCGGTGAAATGAAAATCAGCCGATCATGCCGCCGTTGACGGAGATGATTTGCCCTGTAATATAGGCCGCATCGGGCGAAACGAGGAAGGCCACGCAGGACGCAATATCCTCGGCCGTGCCGAAACGACGGAGCGGAATCGTGTCCATATACGCCTTTTTCACGTCATCAGGCAGTACATCCGTCATTTTTGACTGAATGAACCCAGGAGCGACCGCATTGCAGCGGATGTTGCGGGAGCCGAGTTCCTTGGATGTCGTCTTCGTGAGGGCGATTACGCCGCCCTTCGATGCCGTGTAGTTGGCCTGCCCGGCGTTGCCCATGATTCCGACCACCGAGGCGAGGTTGATGATCGAGCCACCCTCCTGCACGCCGTCGGCGGACTTGTTCTTCATCATCGGACGCGACACCGCGCGCGTGAAGAGGAACGTGCCCTTCAAGTTGACGTTCAGCACGGCGTCCCAGTCCTCGTCGCTCATGCGCATGAGGAGGCCATCCTTCGTGATGCCGGCGTTGTTGACCAGGATGTCAATGCGGCCGAACTTGTCCAGCACCGCCTTCACACAAGCGTTCACCTCGTCGCTCACCGCAACGTTACAGCCGAGCGCCAGCGCCTCGGAACCGGCCGCCGTCACGAGTCCGCACGTCTCCTCGCACCATTCGGGCTTGAGGTCAATGACTGCGACCTTGGCGCCGCGTTCCGCGAGTTTCTTCGCAATCTGCTGTCCGATGCCACGTCCGGCACCTGTGACAATGGCTATCTTGCCTTCAAGGTTCTTCATCAAACGTTCCTTTCTTTCCTTTGCACTGCCGACCCGTGGCAGCTGCGGACAGTATAGCATTTCCTGATTCACCGTGCAACGCGAGAGTCACTTTGACGCACATTCGTTGCTTTCAAGAGCAAAAAAGGTTTTGCAACTACCTTATGCGGATAAAATGTGGTATAATTTGCGCCCTAAACAATAGTAGAGAGGAAAATGATGTCAACGCTCGCCGATTTCAACGACTTCATCGCCGCCGTCCGCAAGGACACCGGCATAGCTTCGTTCGTACCTGATGAGTCCGGACTCGTCAGCGTGCGGGTGGACGACACCTACAACGTAAACCTCCAGTTCGTGAAGGCGACGGGCAAGGTTCTCTGTTTCGTGGAGGTGGCCGAACTTCCGAAGGACGCGCCGAGGGAGGTCTACCGCGACCTACTCGTGGGCGGCCTTTTCGGCAAGGACACGGCTGGCGGCTACTTCGCCGTCGAACCCGAATCGGAGACGGTCGTGTACAACTACTTCTTCGACCTCGAGAAGGCCGCGGCGGATTTGGACGACTTCACCGCCACGCTCGAAAAAATTCTCCAGCTCTGCGACATCTGGGCCGAGCGCATCCGCCGCGTCCTCGCCGGCGGGCCTGAAGACGCTGATGAGAAGGCAACTGCTGAGATCGCGGTTCATGACATGATAAGGGCATGAGGATATGCCGATCACACTCGATACCTTCAAGGCCGTTGCCAACTCGACCGTGTTCTCCTCGCGCGACATCGTCGTGCAGGGAGAGGGGAAGGCGGCCACCGCCAAGCTCGGCAACTTCATCTTCTCCCAGGGCAAGGCCGCGAACAACGCGACGATGGCGGCCTTCAAGGAGGCCCTCGAGAATGAATACGGCTCGCTCGGCACCCACGCCTTCGACACGGTGCTCGGCGCGCGCAGCCAGCTGAACAAGCCGCTCCGCGCCTGCGACGTGCAGAAGACGCTCTCCAGCCTCGCGCCAATCCGCCGGAACCGCTTCGTGGGCGAGGTCAACCGCCAGCTCGACATCTCCCCGAAGATGATGGAGCTCTCGGACGACGACCAGAAGGCTGTCCGCAAGATCCTGCACGACGCGCCGTTCGAAAAGGTCGATCTCTCCGCCTGCCATACGCCGGAGGATATTTCGGCGGCGGCGGCGCGCCGCATCGACGCGGCGATCAACACGCTCCGCAAGGAGAAGGACGAAGGCCTCGATACCGCTGCGCTCGGTGCGCGTTCGTCCGTCGAGACGACCGCAGGCGCTAGGGAGCCGACGGGACTCCGCAACCTCTCCACGATCCTCGGCGCGGGCACGACCTCCGTGGAGGACCAGATTAAGAAAGGCATGATCGGCGCGGGAATGAGCGTCAACAGGTCCAATTCGAACACCATCCTCTTCGAGAAGCTCAAGACGAACGGCGTGGAGCCGGGCTTCATCTACCGCAACGACTGGTCGCCGGACGACACGCGCGGCATGATGGCGGACATCAACTCGGACGAGAGCCGCCACGCATTGGACGTGCTCAAGCAGAACGACCCCGCCTTCGCGAAGAAGTGCGAGGGGATGACGCTGCGCGACCAGATCATGCTCGCCGGGCGCGCGCACCCTGCGGGAATCGCCGCCGTTGCGGAGTTCGCTCTCGCCGAGGCGGCCCAGATGGTGAAGAACGGCAAAATCCCGGACAACCATTCGTTCGGTCCGCTCGCCAAGGCCATCCAGAACTACGGTCTGAGCCCGGCCGACCTCGATCGGCTCATCTCCGGCAGCGTGGACAAGAAGAGCGCGGAGGCGATCAAAGAGGTCAAGCGCGAGCTCTTCGCGCAGATACGCGATGCCGTGATGGGCGTGCGGGATGGCGACGACTTCTATTTGTTCTCGCCGATCTTCAAGCACTTCGACGAGCGCCACATCATGAAGCTCGACTACAACGAGAACGACCGCGTGAACATCAAGGACGCCGCGCACGCGGGGTCGTTCCAGCGTCCCGAGCGCATCCTCACCACGCGCAAGCCGATCCTCGGGCAGATCTACCGACTCCAGACCGCCCACTCCGCCGACTCCATCTCAGCCGGCGCTGTCACCGAGGCCCTCGCGAACGACCTCACCCGCATCGCGGGCGTCCCCGCGCAGGAGCTCGAAATCGTCCGCGGCGAGTATTCCGACGGACACCCCAAGCTGATGCTCCAGGCCAAGTTCGCCGACGGCTACAAGGACATGGAGGCCGGCTTCATCAAGGACGGCCGCATCGTCCCGCCAAAGGGACAGTCCGCCGAGAAACTTGGCAAGTACAAGGCGTTCTTCCTCCTCACGGCCGACCGCGACGCCGTCGGCCGCCGCGGGCAGAACAAGGGCTTCGCGCACGGCAAGTTCTTCGCGATCGACCCCGGCCACTCCCTCGAGGGCAACGCCAAGTACCTCAAGGTCTCCGACGACCTCTCCTTCAAGGACACCTACGGCAAGAGCACCAAGCCTCGCTTCGAGAACTTCTCCGTCTTCGACGACGACACGTTCTTCTCCAAGATGGAAGGCGTCATCAGCCTCCGCGAAACCGCGCAGAGCGGCAAGTTCAAGGAGCTCTTCGACCAATACCGGGCCGCCTTCAACCCGAACGAGGAAGGCATCTCCGACGCCGAGAAGGCGCTGCGCGAGAAGATCTGCGCCGATATCGACAAGAAGGAGACCGAGTTCAACGAGTCGCTGAAGAAAATCCTCGATGTCTCCGAGAACAACCTCGCGCTCTACGACGACCTCGACAACCAGCCGTCGGCCGTGCGCCAGGGTGCCATCGAGACCGTCGCCAACCTCGAGAAACTCACCTCGCCCACCACGTGGACGAGCAAGAAAGGCAAGGTCGCGCTCGAGCACCTGGAGGTCATCCCCGAGTCGCGCGTTCCGTGGAAGGCGGCGCTAAAGGGCGACAACATCGTGTACTTCACCGAGACGAAGATGTCGTACGCGAACATGAAGCAGCTGGAGGACGTGGTCACAACGGCGGGCGCGAAGTTCGAGACGGACGCGCTCGGCGTGACGCGGATAACCGTGCCGGTGGACAAGGCGGAGAAGTTCTTCGCGGTGTTCAACGAGGAGAAGGTGCAGCAGATCACGCACGCCGCAGAGTACATGGCGCGCAAGGACGGCGGCAGCGGGCTCAAGGAGGCGACGATCTACAAGCCAGTCCCCTATCCGAAGCCAGTCGCGGACTCGCGTCCGCTGATCGATCTCAGCCAACTTCCACCGTATCTCGACTTCGAGGTGGACGGGCAAGTGTACAAGTTTCCGAAGATACACTTCCAGGACCTCCTGTTCAAGAGCTCGTCCGTACACCGTCCGCGCGACGCGGCGGAGCTCCGCGCGCTTCTCTCCGCGCAGGTGAAGCTCGGCAAGGAGATCCTCGGCGCGCTGATGAGCGGCCGGCCCGGGCTCTTCGAGCCCACGAACCAGAACATCGTCGCGCTCACCTACGCGCTTCACGCGGCGGCCCTCAAGAAGGGCGAGTACATGTACCGGGGATCGTTCACGATCGAGGACAAGAACGGCGACATCGCGCGCTGGCTCGACAAGGCGGAGGGCCTCTACATCCGCACGTCCACGCACGCGAAACCCTACCAGACGGCGCATGTCGACGGGCATCTCAACATGCCGCGCGGATACGACGTGCCGACGGGTGCGGGCGGACTCCTGAACGGCATGAGGACGTTCCACTTCTTCACGATCCCCGACGAGGACGGGCTCAAGAACGGCGGCAACGGCAACGGACCGCGGCGCAGGCTCTTCCTCAAGTGCGAGACGTTCGGCATCTTCTGCTCGACGGCGCACGCGCGGATATTCGACAAGCCGGCCTCCATCTCGCAGGGCATGAAGACGCGCGGCTACAGGTTCGGCGACGTCCTCGAGTCCATTTTCCACGGCGCCTCGCTCTTCGAGTCGTATTTCCGGCTGAAGGAGGCTCCCGGCATCCGCAAGGAGAACCTCACCAAGCTGCAGGAGAGCGCCATCAAGTGGGCCGAGAACAAGCTCAGGACGAAATATCCCGAGCTTGCGGACCGTCTCGTGGCGGGAAAAGTTCTCGACGGCGCCGGCCTCAACAAGATGATCGACAACATGGCGTGGATTCTCGACCACATGCCGGAGGACGAGGACGAGCGGGCTTGGATCTTGGACATGTTCGACACCATGTTCACGCCGATGGAGGGGGGCTTCGGCAATGAGAGATACGGCGACTCCGGAAACCGCATCGGCAACGAGATCATGATCAACGCGAAAGACCTCTGATAACGCAAGGAGGAAACGCACATGAAAGCACTCATTCCAGCCGCCGGACATGGCACCCGCTTCCTGCCCGTCACGCGCGTCATCCCCAAAGAAATGCTGCCCGTCGGGTCCAAACCCGCCATCCAGCTCATTGTCGAGGAGGCGCTCGCCGCCGGCGCGGACGAGGTGGTGATCGTCACCTCGCCCGAAAAGGAAATCATCAAACGCTACTTCGACGGCGACCCCGACCTCGCCGCCCGCATCCGCTGGGCGTACCAGACAGAGCAGAAGGGACTCGGCCACGCCGTGCTGCAAGCGGCGGAAGCCCTTGCAGGCGAGACGGAACCCGTACTCGTACTGCTCGGCGACGCGCTCGTCTCAGGCGAAGCCCCCTCAGCCGCCATGGCCGCCATCTCGCGCGCCCACGACGGCGCGTCAGTGGTGGGGCTTGAGCGCGTGCCGCGCGAACGCATCTCGCGCTACGGCATCGTCGCGGGCACGGCCGAGGACGACCGCGTGCTGAAGCTCACCGACCTCGTGGAGAAACCCCAGCCTGAAAACGCCCCGTCCGACCTGGCGATCGCAGGACGCTACCTGCTCCATCCCGATATCTTCGCCCTTCTCGCGTCTCAGACGCCGGGACACGGCGGCGAAATCCAGCTGACGGACTCCATCCGCCGCCTGCTCGCCGCACGTCCCGTCTACGGTTACCGCTATCCGGGCCGCCGACACGACATCGGCAACCCGCAAGGCTATCTCGAAACGCTCCAGGCGTTCGCCTAGGTGTGGTCAGATAGGTTCGACGCGGAGCGTGAGGTTCTCCTGCGCCACCACCCGCACTTCCGTTCCCAGTTCAATGCGACTGTCAGACCGTGCGCTCCACTCCGCATCACCGAGGAGAATGCGCCCTGGCACGTCGGGTCGCACGACCTCCACCACGCGGCCCACGCGACCAACGAACTCGTTGTTGACGGACGGCGATTCCTGCTTCTCCCCCACGAAGACCCGCTTCAAGAATCCGCGGAGCACCAAGAGGTAGAGAATCGAGAGGAAGGAGAACGCGGCGAGCTGTCCCCACAGCGGCATCGACGGGAACACGTACTTCAGCACAGAAACCGTCGCCGCCGCGAGTCCGAAGAAAAACACCACGAACCCAGGCGAGGCGAGTTCCGCCAACATGAGGAACGCGCCTGCGTACATCCACAACCAAACCGGACTCAAGAAATCCATGCTATCGTCTCTCCTTTCGTGACGGCGGCACCATGTTTGGCAACGAACGTGATCTTGCCAGAAGCCGTGGCCTTGATCGGGTTGAAGAGTTTCATCGCCTCGACGATGCAGACGGCGTCGCCGGCCTTGACGGACGCACCGTCCGCAGCGAGCTCCGGCTTGCCCGGACCCGCGCTACGGTAGAACGTGCCGTTGAGCGGCGCCACGACGGGCGTACCCGTGGGCTCTTGGGTCGGGGAAGCGACACTCTTGTCGCTTCCCGTTGCCTGAAGCGGCGAGAGCGCCGCTTCCCCGACTTTGCCGCCCGGCGCCGCTTCCCCGACTTTGCCACCCTGCGCCGCCTCTCCAAGCTTCACGGCGGAAAGATCCACCTTCGTGCCGCCGCACGCCGCCATGAGCGCGGCGAACGCCTTGCCGATTTCGGCGAACTTGGCAGTCTCGGCGTCGGCTGCAGGTGCCGGTGCCGCAGCGGACTCCGCCTTCTGCATCTCCACGTCGGCGGGAATCGGATCCTTCGCATCGTCAGGCTGCGCACGCCACTTGAAGTAGCCGAGCGCGACCTCTGGGAAGAGACAGTAAGAAAGGATGTCCTCCTCCGCCTGCACGAGCTTTGCGGGGATTTCCCGCGCGGCGGCGGCGAGGCCGGGCTTCAGGAGGTCGGCCGGACGGCAGGTGATCGGCTTGAGGCCGCCCTGCAGCTTCTTCGCGAGCTTCTTCTCGATTGGCGCAGGGGTGCGTCCGTAGTAGCCGGCGGCGTAGTGCTTCGTCTCGTCCGTGACCATCGAATAGCGCTTTCCGGAGAGGACGTTCAGCACGCTCTGCACGCCGACGATCTGCGAGGTCGGCGTGACGAGCGGCGGATACCCCATGTCGGCGCGCGTCTTCGGCAGCTCCTCCAGTACCTCGGGGAGGCGGTCGAGCGCACCCTGCTGGGCGAGCTGGCTGCGGAGGTTGGAAATCATGCCGCCGGGAATCGCGTGCACGAGCACGCCGGCGTCCACGGCCTCCACCTTCGCGGTGGACGCGGGTTGGCGCTTCGCCTTCAGCTCGCGGAAGTAGGCGTTGATCGCGGCGAGCTTCTTCTGGTCAAGGCCCGTATCGTAGCCCTCGCTCTCGAGAATCGCGACCATCGATTCGCACGGCGGCTGAGAGCTGAAGCTGGACATGGTGGAAATCGCGCAGTCCACGCAGCCCGCGCCCGCCTCAACGGCGGCGAGGTACATCGCGGCCGCCATGCCGCTCGTCATGTGGGAGTGAATCTGGATCGGCATTTCGGGAAGCGCCTTCACGAGCGCGCCCACGAGCTCGCGCGCAGCGCCGGGCGTGAGGATGCCCGCCATGTCCTTGATGGCGAGGGAATCGATGCCCATCGCCTCCTGCTCCTTCGCGAGCTTCACGTAGTTCTCGACCGTGTGGACGGGCGAAGTGGTATAGGAAATCGTACCCTGCGCATGGCCGCCGTACTTCTTCACGCTCGCGATGGCCTTCTCGAGGTTGCGCGGGTCGTTCAGCGCGTCGAACACGCGGAAGATGTCCATGCCGTTCTCGCAGGCAAGCGCCACGAAGCGGTCCACGATGTCGTCCGGGTAGTGCTTGTAGCCGAGGATGTTCTGTCCGCGCAGGAGCATCTGCAGGGGCGTCTTCTTGCAGACGGACTTGATCTGGCGCAGGCGCTCCCACGGGTTCTCACGCAGGAAACGCATGCAAACGTCAAACGTCGCACCGCCCCAACATTCCAGCGAGTAGTAGCCGGCGTCGTCGATTGCCGAGGCGATCTGGAGGATGTCGTCCGTGCGCATGCGCGTGGCCCAAAGGGACTGGTGCGCGTCGCGCAAGGTCGTGTCAGTGATGCGAATTCTCTTCTGCGTGTCGTTTTTCATGGCGAATATTCTACCATATCCGCGCGCGCGGGTAAAGCAGACCTTGACAATTAGTCTCGCAGAAAAATAAAATGAAATTCACGGTTGAAACATGCGCGGGGATTCGGTATACTATTCGCCGTTTTTCCGATGGCGAGAGTAGCTCAATTGGTAGAGCATCAGATTGTGGATCTGAGGGTTGCGGGATCGTGCCCCGTCTCTTGCCCCAAGCCGAAATGCCCCAAAAACCCCAATAAAAACGCGCTTTTTCGGGCTGCTTCTGCGTGGGAGTGTGGTACTTTTGTGGTACTCGCCAAAAGGCAGGAGGTAGTCTATGTACGTTTACAAGCGAGGCGATCAATGGTGGTACGAGGTCAAGAAGGACGGCGTGCGCCACCGCGCGTCATGCGGCACAACCCGCAAGGGCGAGGCAAAGGACTTCGCCGAGCGCATGGGCGTGATACGCCGCGCGGGCACCCGCGAAAAGGCCCTTGCGCTGGTCGATATTTTCTTCCCTCCCGAGAAAAAGCCCGGCCTGCCGCTCTCGTCGGCGTGGGAATCATACGTATCGGTGGCGAAGGCCACGGGACGGCTGGAGATCACCGACAAGTCGCTCAACGCCAGGCGCAACATCCTCGAAAAGTTCATTGACTGGCTGGAGCGGAATTGTCCCGCGGTCGATAACGCCGAGGAGGTCACGGGGCCGATCGCGGCGAAGTACGCAGCGCACCTCGCCAAGCAGAAGAGCCAAAAGCGCAAGGGCAGGCCACTATCGTCCAAGAGGCGGCAGAACATCATCGCCGAGCTGGGGACGATATGGCGCGGGCTTGAGAAGGTCTCCGCCGAGGTCAAGAGCCCGTGGGCCGGCCTCACCCCGACCGACACGGACGGCAAGCGCGGCGAGGCGTTCACCCGCGAACAGGAGCGCGCCGTCATGGCGGCCGCCGAGAAGATTGGCAAGGGATGGCCCATCGCGTGCCTTGTCGCGCGCCATACCGGGCTCCGATACGGCGACATCGCCAACCTCAAATGGAGCGAGGTGGATTTCACGCGCGGCGTGATTGCGCTAGAACCGCGAAAAACGGCCCGTCACGGCATCGCCGTCACCGTGCCGATGGTTGCACCCCTTCGTGCCGCCCTTGCGTCAGAGCGCGGGAAATCCGCGTCAGACGGCGTTTTCGTGCTTCCCCTTCACGCACATCTCTACGGCAACGCCAGCGAGAGCGCGTACAAGGCCCTCAATTTCAAGGAGGTGCTGGACGCGGCGGGCGTCACCGGCGAAGGCTACACGTTCCACAGTTGGCGGCACACGATGCGCTCCCGTCTCGGCGAGGCCGGGGCGGACATGGAGACGGCGAAACGCCTGCTCGGCCACACGAGCGACGCCATGAGCGAACGTTACGATCACGCCGACCACTTGGACGAGCTACGCGCGGCGGTCGAGGCGGCGGCGGAGAGGTGAAAAGGCCCGCGCTGAGGACGAGAACCGAAATCCCCAGCGCGGGCAGCCCAACGGCGCGAGGCGGCGCGCCGGAGCAGATTATTTGTTGGTGCAGCTCTCGCAGTCCTTTTCCGTGACGGTGGTGCCGTCGGAGAAGGTGCAGTTGCCGTCTTTGCACTCCGCCGTGACGGTGGTGCCGTCCTTCTTGGCGAGTGTCACCGTGCCGGTCAGTTTGCTGGCGATGGCTGATTTCAGCGCGCTCAAGCCCTCGGCGGTCAAGGACTCAATGATCCCGGCGGCGCCGCCCGTGGCCTTGCCGCCCGTGCCCCGGTTTGTAATCCCCCCGCCCTGCGCGTAGTTAAGGTTGACGTCTGGCTTGATGTCCAGCGTGGGCGTCGCCGTCTGCGTCTCTGTGGAGCCGCTCGAATCAGCCGACGCCAGCGCGCCGTCGCCCATGGTCGTGTTGATCGTAACGCTCTTCGCGTTGTCACCCAGTTCGAAACGGAACTGATAGGTTGCCGTCGTGGCGCGGCTCGCGGGCGTCGCGGTGGAGCAGCCCTCGTACAGGACTAGCGAGAGAATCGCCGCCATGATCGCGACGCTTGCCTTGATCTTCGCCTTGACTTTCGCCTTGACGGCCTTGGCCTTCGCCTTGACCCGCTCCTTCAGGGGTTTCTTCTTCGTCGCCATGTTACTTGACCTCCTTCCACGCCGCAACGCACGCGGAAATCGCGTCGATGTTCGCGGCGATCTCGTCCTTCGAGAGGTTGCCGTCCTCCAGCGCGGTCGCCAGGGTCTCCAGCGCGTCGATGGTCTTTGCCGCCGACGCCTTGTACTTGTCCGGAGCGAACACGTCGCACGCGGTCTTGATTACGGCCGCAACGCTGATCGCGATTGTGGCCGACTTGCGCAGCTTCTCGGCGTCGCACTTGGCGAGGCCCTTGTTGACCACGCCGAGCAGGTATTCCGCCAGTCCGCTCCAGCCGCCGGTGAGGAACGCCCACGCGGCCTTGATCTTGCTGATGTCCATTTTGTCTTCTCCTTGTTTACTAACTGTTGATAAGAGTTGCGCGGGCGGATTCACCCAAAACAGAAAGTGTGCCTTTAAAGTCCGCCCGCGTTCCGGCCACCTAGCCGAAATCAGTTTTTCATGAACTGCTGCACCGCAGTCACTCCCATGGCGACCGCGCACCCGGCGATGAGCAGCTTCACCACGACCTTCACGACCCACCGGAACGTCTCGCCCCACTTCTCCTTCTCCGTCACGAGCCGCTTGTCGAACCCGTTCATCCGCTCGCCGAAGTCATGGCCGAGGTTAGTGACGGCGACGTTGATCGCGTGCATTTGAGCCGCACCGGCCTTGAATCCCTCCTGGGTCTCGCTGCGCATCTTGCCAACGTCGCCCTCGACCTTGGTAAGCCGTTCGTCCATCTGGGCGACCTTTTCCTTCAGCTCGTTCTGCTGCGCCTTCAGGATGCAGCCTTCCTCGGAGTTCGCCATGCACATGTCACTCGTCCTCCTTCTTCAAACGGTCGATGAACGCCTGCCAAACCGCCTTGGTCAACGGCGAGATTACCTTGTCGCGCTGTTCCTCCGCCCACGAGACGATTGCGTTGTGGCGTGCTTCGGCGCGCGCTGCCCTGTTGGACGCGCTGGTGTAGTCGGCAATCGCCGCGCGGAGGCTGTTCGTCGCCGTCGCGTAGGCGTCCGCGTATTCCTGCGCACGCTCCGCAGCCTCGTCCCTCGCCCGCTCCAGTTCGCGCCGGATGCGCGCGAATGAGTTTGTCGCGGATGTGAGTTCCACCGCCTTGTCGTGGAGGTAGAGCAGCACGCGCTCGCAGTCCTGCGTGGAGCCTATCAAGTGGACGTAGTTAGTCATGCAGTCGAATCGGTGCAACTGGTAGCGCATGGCGCGCCAGTCCTGCGCGGTCACGCGTACGGTGCCGTTCGGATGCCGCGCGAGCAGGTCGTCCATCTGCTCGTTTGTGAGGCCGTGGCGGTACACCATGCAGGGGAGTATGCCCTTGGCAAGCAGGGTGGACGAAAACGCCACCGCGAGAAGTAAATTAGTCCACTTCATCAGTATGCCCTCCAACCGTAAGACTGACACGCATTGCACCATCGGCACTCTTGCATGGCGCTCTCCAGCGCGGCAATCCGCTCCAACGCCGTCTCAAAATCGGCCTTACCGTATACTCGCTTCAAGTATGCAATCGTCTCCTCCCGCGTATGCCGCTCGATTTCCCGTTCGGGCGTCGGATTCGCGTAACGCTGTGGCTTCTGCGCCTCTTTCGCTTGCAATCCCATGATTACGGCAAGCAATAATCCCATGCCGAATAACAATATCCCAAACGCCGCTTTCGACAGTCTGCTCATTTCACGCCCTCCACTTTCAGCATGTTGAGTACACGGGAGAATACGGCGGACAGGGTTAGCCATTCCCTGTCCCACTTCCCGGACGAGTCCACGCAGTTCCATACCCGCGCGTTGAACATCCTACGCAGCGCGTCGAGCAACCCGACAAAGTCGCCGTCCGTCAGCCCGGTGACATCCAGTTTGCCGTCGCAGAATAAGCCTAGCAGCCTCTGTTTTTCCTCGTCGTTCATTTCTGCTCCTCCACTTTGATAACCTTCCCGCCGGGGCCGAAGGTGGCGTTCACCTCCCTAATGCGTCCAGCGCGCGATTTCATGGCCTTGCGCTTCTCCGCGAGGCGAGGGGGTAGACTTGGACGGGGAGGCTGCGCGTGCTGCCCTGGAGCCGTTTTTCGCGCCTTGCGCGGCCTGTCGTGCGGAACCTTCTCCGCCGCCTCGAAGTAGGTGTACCCGTCCCTGTAGAGCCACGTTATCCCCTGCGCCGTCACGACCCGGTTAGTCTCCTTCCCGTGCCACATGGCGCGCCCATTCGCCGTCTCGTGCTCCATGCGCCACCGCTCCGCAGCGATGTCCCTCAACCGCTCCACCGCGTTCGTGAGTTCTTGCCACGAGGAAGGGGCGACGAGGATGTACTCCATGTCGTCCACTATGTACCTCTGCCCGTCTCGGGTAAGATACTGCGCGTTCGCCGCGAGGGCGAGCGCAACCGATAGGTATACAATCCTACTCCTCATCTTCCTCTTCCTTTCTCTTGGCGTTCGGCGGGGCGATTGCCTTGCCGTGGTTGCGTATCACTCCGTTTATCACGATGAAGCTCTGCGCGCCATGCCTCTTCTTTGTCTCGTATACTGGCCCAACCCATACCCCATTCGTGTGGACGGGCGATGGCGGGACGTAGGTGGTGTAAACGAGGTAGTCGTAGTTGGTCGCGTTGGCGAGCGTGCCCTCCCAAACGAGCGCAGATACCACGGTCTCCCCGAGATCGGCCCAGTCATTCGTCGTGCCGCTCTCCCTGTAGGCGATGTACAGGCTGGACGCCGAGGGGATGCCCGTGTACGTCCACGCGACATGCACCGTGTTGTTCGACGCCCACGAGCCATTGTCCCGAAGCTCAACGTCGAACGAGAAGGACTTGGAGCCGCCATACCACACGACGCCCACGACGATTAGGAGCCCAACAAACCACGAGCCGATGAAAGTTGCAATCTTTCGCGGCACGTCCCGCATGGCGTAGAGGAACGTGCCTATCGTTATCGCCGCAAGCACCACGACTCCGGCAATCATCACGACTGCCTGCAACATGTCCGCAAGTTCCTTCATCGCGCCCTCCATTCCCACGTCACCGTGCTGCCGTTGTACGACGGACGAATCACGCCGTTTACATGCGTCGCCGTGTTGGTACACTCGATGCCGCCGCCGAGACGCGCCTTCATGTTGGTTTCCCAAACCACGTCGCCCGCAACACTCGTTTCCGCCACGAAGAATCCGCTAGGGCTTCCACCGCAGTTGACGGTCGCGTAGTAGGAACCACCGTCCTGCAACCACGTCACGACGTAGGGCGCGCCGTCCGCAGCCGTGCCGTCGGGGTTGTTCAACTGCGCCCACGGCGTCGGGTCTTCCAGTTTCTGCTTCCAGTAGACTACTGGCACGTCCTCGCCCGACATAATCACGTCGTACCGCAGGGTGATTGCGTTCCCCGCGCCCACGGATATGCCGTCCGTCCGGCACCCGATGGTGTAGGAATCGCTCTTGACGAATCCAAAGTAATTCGTGCCGCCCGCGTCCTGGAACCTGAACGTCCCCGGCTCCCCCGTGGTCTTCGCGAGCGCGCCCCTGTCCACGAGGACGCTCACCGCGCCGCTGCCGACCGCTACGCGCTGGAACTCCGTGCCGCCGCCGAAGTAGGTCTCCGGCGAGGACATGTACACGCTGTTCGGTATCACGTTCGTGGTGCCCTTGTCCGTGTACGCGCCCCACGCCTTCGGCGAGTATTTTGCCTTGACTGCCGCAAGGACGGTCTCGTTGCTCTGCGCTACGTCGTGAAGTATCTCCGCCTTGCACGCAATGAACTTGTCTATCTCATCCCACACGTTCGTCCAATGCCCGTCGCGGAACTCCCTAATGCGCAGGCGGGGGAGCGCGCCCGTCGTGTTGCCGTAGTAGTTCGTAACCTGCAATTCAACGTTCGTCGCGCCCCAGTAAGACTCCCACGAGTCAACTATCGCCGCTGTCGTCTCGACCTTGTTTGACACGGGCGTGACGGCCGATGACGCCGCGCCGTCAGCATACCTCTTCGTGGCGTAACCGGAGAGGTCTTGCTGGGCGGGTATGTCGGAGAGATAGGCGATGTCCTCTTGCGTGAGAAAACGCCCGGCCTCCTCGTCAATCATGTCTTCACTACCCGGAGGGGCGTACCACGTTATCCAGCGCATCGCCGATTCGTCATAGACGAGGTGGTAATTGTAACCGTCGCCCGGCCAGACCAATTCGTCCGCAAAATAGGCGCTGCCCATGAAGCACCACGGAATAAACTCGTCATCAGTTGCGGCAATCGCCCCCATTTTTCTTTCCACATCCATCCAGTTCCGGCTCCCTTGCTGCACGGCGTTCATTGCCGCGTTGCTCACGTTCGCGTAATCCCCCGGCACGACGGCGGACGCGTCGAACGTCACGTTGGTGACAACGCGCTCGTCGCTGTATATCCCGCCGAGCGGGGCAGTCTGAACCTCCAGCACGTCGCCGAGGCAAGGCAGCGCGCACAGAAGGAGCGCAGCCACCGTCCCGCCGAGCTTCGCAATGACCTCGTTGATCTTCGCCCGGAGCTGGTCGCCCGTGTAGCGCGTCCCGAGGCCCGCCACGCCCTCCAGCGGGTTGCCGCCCGGCGTCACCGCGAACGAGCCGCCCGCGCTCACCTCCGCGACGCAGTCCGTCACCTTGATGCGCGCGGCGGCGTTGCCTACGGTCTCCACGCCGCCGTTCGCGCCGACAAGCCGCATCAGCAAGGGTGCCGTGCCGAGAGGCATCCCCGCCGTTTCCTCCGCCGTGAAGACGAGCGACACCGAGCCGCCCGCCGTGAGGTTCGTATATTGGCGGGACACGCCGTTGAACACCACTACGAGCGTCGCGCCGTCGTATGTGTGGCCGTCCGCGAGCGCAATGGTGATCGCGCCGCTGTCGTCGCCCTGTAGGATTGCCGGTATTGCCATTCTAAGTGTCCTCCTCGTTTGTTCAGTTTACGGGTTCAACCTTCCAGTCTCCGGTGTACTTGTTTATCGTGACCCGGAATGTCGCAATCGTTGACGTGTTGCCGCTTATGGCCGCCCTGTGCGCATCTGGCGTCGCCGCGTAACCTTCCTTGGTTGCTCCGCTTTCGGCGTCCCAGCACTTGAACACGCACGCGCCGCCGGCATAGTTGCCCACCGGGTCTTGCGACATGGTGAAGGTAAAGGATGCCTTGCCCGACATTTCGCTCGCGTGAATCGTGCCGGTGTTTACGGTGTAGGCTATGAGGTGGTCCGTGGAATGGCCGTCGCACACGACCTCGCCGTTTATCTTCGCCCGTGGGTTTCCCCATTCTCCTTGTGTGAACTCCCACCAGGTGCAAAGCTGTATGTTCGTGGATATGGAGACTACGCCCGCATACACCGGCCTGCCGTTCTCGGCGTAAAGCACCTTGTCCACCGTGCTGCCGCCTTTTATGTCGGCGTACATGATCTGGTTGAGGTTCGTCGCGGCGGGTATCGCGCTCGGCGCGCTGCCGTCCCGAAGTTCGATGTTCCCCGCCCACATGAGCGAATAATACCGACTTTCTTTATATTCCGCCGCAAGGGGCAGGCCGCTGTCGAGATCGTAAAACGAGAGATTCGCATCATGGGTCATGTAGAGGATGAGCGGGAAAAGAAGTTCCTTGCCCGCGAAGGCGTCAATCTCCACGCCGTTTATCGTCCTAGCGGTGGCCGTGTTGTTGACGATGAGCGAGTAGGGATTGCCGCGCACCGTGAGCACGCAGTTCGACCACGCGGCGTTGCCCCAAGCGAAATTGAAGTTGCCGAACGGGTACGCCTCCGCGTCGCTCAAATCAACCGAGACTGAGGGATCTGACTGATACCAACCGCCCATACTGGGAATGGAACCGTCAAGGTACGCGGGGACTATTTTAATCTTCCCCTCTGCATTGTCGTTTATCATGTCGATGGGGAACATGATCATCGCCCCGACCTGGTGGTGGTTGTACATCTCGCCACGACCGAAGAAGATCGTCCGCCCGTTCCAGTACCCGCCAAACGCGCCGCCGCTTCGCTCTGCGGACATGGAGAACCACTCGCCGCCCGAATCGCGCCCGGTAAGCGACACCTGCACGCTGAACGCACAGGCGGCGAACGGCACCGCGAAGGCAAGTATGGAAGCAAGGCGCATCACTGGTGCTCTCCTTTGTGGGACGTCGCTTCGAACACGTCAGTCCAGCCGCTTTCGGCCTGCGCTGAGCCAAGGAAGGTAATCTGCCGCGTCTTGCATTGGAACTTGTGCGTTGACGGGTTGTATTGCACCGACGTGACAACGGTAAGCGTCTGATAGGTCGCCGTCCCGCCGTTCGTGTCGAGCGCCTTCGCCGAGATCGTCAGCGTGCCCTCGCCGTTGTCCGTCACGTTGATGCCGGCGCCCGCCACTATTCGGTTCGTTATGGCTGCGACAGAGCCCCACACAAGGACGCCGTTTGACTTGAACGGCACCGCGTTGTCCGATGCGATGCTAAAGCCGTTCAGGGTGATCTCCCTGTCTTGGTTCGTCACGACGCTCACGCGGTCAACGGCGACGGGTGCCTGTTCGCGCCACGCGAGCTTTCCGCCGTCATCCTTGAACGGCATCATGCCCGGGGCTGCACCGGCGAAGCCGTTTAAGGCAGCCACGTTTTCGGCAAGGACTATGCTTGCCCCGTCAACGCCGTTTGTGGGCTTCCACTCGACGCCGCCCTGTGCCGTGCCGCAGAGGAACTTGCCCTCTTCGCCCTTGATGGTGAACGCCTTGGTGCCGGGGTCGATGGTGAAATCGTCGGTGTTGGGGTGCGGGAACACGTCGAACGGCAGATAGTGGATGCTGCCTCCCGCGCCGCCGTAGCGCGTGACGATCTCGTGCTTGGATTGGGCCGTCGCCTCGCCGCCCGCAAGTATCTCCGCCGCATTCTCGCTGCACGCGCCCTGCGTCTCCCATCCGTTCAGCTGGAGCCGCCCCATGGCGTTCGACGATACGGACAAATCATCTACGGCAACGATGTTTGTGCCGCCACCGGCGGGGAACGGGATGTAGAGAAGGTCTCCGCCCTTGCACGCGAGCGCAAGGAGGGTTCCGCTCGTCGGGAAGCCCTTTAGGCCAAATATCTTCGTCTCGCCCGTCTGGTCGAAGGTGGACGAGATCGTCTTCTCGTCGCCGACCACGTTGTTCGTAGTGACGTTCGGCAGCTCGTGCCAGCCGAGCGCGGAATCGTCGCCCGTGCCGAAGTAGTGGCGCGCCTGCGCCCCGGCGTAGGAGTGCGCGTCCTTCACCTCCCAAACCTTCTTCCCGCTGCCCGTCGTGGCCTGTGCGAGAGACGTGCCGTCCACCATGTCGGCGGGGTTGAGCCACGTCAGCGCGCCGCCGTCGCTACCCTTGCTGGGGATGTAGCCCGAGCCGGTTGCGTCGAGGTTGTACCCGTAGAGGGAAGCCTTGCCGGTCTCCGTCGCTCCGTTCGCCGCGTTCGTGGTGATCGTCGAATCGTCGGGAGACATTACGGACAGCTTGCCGACCGGCGTGTAGTGGAGCGTGCCGTTGTTCAGTCGCGTGACAACGTGGTGCGTCCCATCACCCGTTAGTAGTTGGCTTGAAAGCGCGTCGTCGCACTTCACGGAATCCGCCGTAGGCGTGTCCCATCCCTTCAGGCCGAAGGTGTATCTGAATATGTCAGTCGAGCCGTATGTGGCTTCTATCGACTTTTTGTCAGCCAACATGGAGACGTGTCCCCAGTGCATCGCGCCGTTGAGCGGATGCGGTATCATCCACGGACTATCGGCGTTGGCGCCGAAACCCTTCACCTCTATCGGAGCGGGCGTGTTCGGGTCGGTGGATGCGCCCGTGAAGTCAACCGATCTTCCGTCTACCGGCACGCCAGCTGTCGAGACTTCGACCTCCGATCCTTCCTTCACGAGCTTGAAAAGCGTCTCGATCTGGTTGCCGTGATCGTCCACGACCTTTACCTTGTCGATGCTTGCGAACGCCGCGTTTGCAGACTGCTCCAGCGCGTCTATCCTGTTGCCGAGATACTTGTCGTACTCGCGCAGCATCTCCACGTCCGCGAGCGCGCGCAGGGCGTTCAGCGCGACGGAGTTGACATTGTAGCCGGACAGTCTCCCAAATGCGGCGTCGATGTCGGCTTGGAAGTTCTGCGCAGACACGGGGCAGTCGTATGTCTGAATCGAACCATCCTTCTTGATAATGTCAAACTTCGCCGTGTACGATGTCGGCTCTTCGTATCCTACATTCTTCGCGTCGGAGTTGACATATTGCTGCTCCCCGTCCGCCGCGTGGCAGACGGCTGCGAATACGGCGCACGCGGCCGCGATGATTGCCGTTAGTCCCTTCATTGAACACCTCCGGAGTAGCCATTTGTGATTGAATGGGCCTCGTCCTCAAAGATGCGCGTCGAGTAGATGCGGAAATGGCGGTTGGTCTGCACGTCGGTCATCCACATCTTCGCGCCGAACACGGTGCCCGTCCACGAGTTGTAGATGAACGTGCGCTCGTCGGTCACGGGGTTGGTCGTGACGCGGATGTACCTCTTCGCCGGTTCGTTCACGTAGGCCGAATCAGAGAAGTATGCAAAGCGCATCCCGTTCGTCACTCCGCTTTGGATGGCGAAGCTGTCGCAGTCTGCGGCGACGAGGGTAAACGCCGTCGGCTTCACGAGCTGGAACGAAATGGTCTCCTCCGTGCCCGCGTAGGTGTACGCGGTGCCGTTCGCGTTGGTGGACGCCGTCATGCCGTAGTCGGCGCAATACTTGATCACCCACGCCTGCGTGGCGGCGGGGGACGCGGCGTACACCGCGAACGCGAACGCGGCGGCGGCCGCCATGATGGCCAGTAGCTTCTTCACGGGTTTTCCTCCTCGATCTGCGAAGTCCAGTTCTCGCCGTCGAACACGGCCTTGATGATGTACACGTTGCCGTTGGCGTCGTGGATGGTGTCTACCGTCACCTCGGCTCCCGGCGTCGCGGGGACGTTCGTGTAGGCGAACGCGCCGACAAGCACCTCGCCGCCGCCGATGGCGGTCGGGTTGTCCTTCGCGTCGGTGGCGTGTATTTCGTACCGCGACGCGCCCGATTCGGGAAACGCCGTGCCGATGATGTAGCACAGCCATTCGTCGTTGGGCTTCGGGTTCGCGGGGAAGTCGTAGTACACGTTCTCGTCGTTCGCCTTCCACACGCGCACCTTCACGGCCTGCACGTCGGCCGGCGCGTTGCGGATGAGCGCGACAAAGCTCTTGTACCTCTTCGCGTAGAAGGGCCGGAGCGGGAAGTTGAGCCGCGTCACGTCGCAGTCTATGATGGCGTTTACCTGGTCCATGTTGCCTCCTTACGCTCCAATCTCCACGCCCGTGTCCTCCACCGCGTCGATGCGCGTAATGCGCCCATCGGGGGATATTGTCAGCTTCGCCGCGTAGAGGTCGTGGATGCCCGCGTTGCTGTTGTACTCGCCCTTGTAGAGCAGGTAGAGCTGCGCGCCGTTCGCGCCTCCGGCCGTCCACAGGCGGGCAGCGGTCTGCGTCACGCCGTTGTCGCCGGGGAACGAGCCTACGGCCTGCGGCGTGCCGACTGCGGTCTCGTTCGCGTCCGCGCTTATCACGACGGGCGCCGATGGGCTGGGCTTGTCGGGCTTGTCGATCTTCAGGCCCGTCATGCCGACGAGGTTGTTCAGAAACGCGCCGACCTTGTTGAACCATCCCGCGCCGACGGCGGAAATCGGCTCTCCGGCCTTGAAGTCATCTTTAACATGGAAGCTCATGTCACAATCTCCGATTCGCGCTCTGTCACCGTCACCGTGTGCGTGCCGCCCTGCTCGCGCGCCACGGACACGCTCCGCTCGTACTGCACGAACGGCTGCTGCCCCGACGTATTCACGACGCAGTACGGGACGAACAGATACGCATTGTCGCCCGTTTCGCCGTGGCCCGTCGCAGCCGGGCCGTTGCCGTCTGCGTCTGTCGAGGACAAGCCGACAAACTCCTTGACCGTCTCCGTAGTCTTGGCGATGATCGGCACACGCACCTCAGACAGGACGGTTACGTTGCCCTGCTGGTCGGTCGCGGTCGTGCGCGACACGTTCACGCCGAGGCATTGCATCATCACGCTCTTGCGGATTACGCCGCGCGCGCCGGTCGTGGTGTTCGCATATCCCATCACTCGCCTCCCTTCATCGTCAGGAGCTTGGTAAGAACCGCGTCATAGTCCGCCGTGTTCCGCTGGATTTCAAGGAGCGCGCGGTACGACTGCTCCGTTGACTGGCGAACATACTGGATGTAACCTTCGCTGAACTGCAAGCCAAGCGCGTCGCCGTTCGCCGTGGCCTTGTCGTACGCCATCGCGGCGCGGTCGCGGGCGAGGTTCGCGACATCCATGGCGGTGGCACGACGCAAGGCCTGCGTGGCCTCCAGCGTGTCTACGTCCGCCATCTTCGCCCTTATGGCGTCATACTCGTCGCCCGCCTGCTGCCGTGCCCTGTTCGCCGCCACGAGCTCGCGCCGCGCAAAACGGAGACGGCGGTCCCGTTCCTTGTCGGTCGTGCGCTCCGCGCCCTCGAAGTCCCATTCCTCCAGCTTCTTGATCTGCTCCCTCACCTTCATCTGCCAGTAGGCAGCCTCTGATTCGCGCTGGCTGGCTTCCGCGAGCTTGTTGCGCTGCTCCAGCACCTTGGCGTTCTCCTCGGCTTCCTTCGCCTCGATGCGCTCCATCTCGCGCCGCACGTCAAGCTCGGCCTTCAGCACGTCGTAGATCGCCTCTACCTGCTGGATCTCCGTCTCGCCGTATCCGTTCGCCTGAAGGGCCAGGACGTCCTCGAACTTCTCACGTTCAAGCCGCTGATCCTCCGCGTCCATGCCTGCGGAGAGGTACGCGACCTTCGCGCGCGCAGCCGTGCGCCACGCTTCCGCCTCCGCGTTGATACTGGCAAGCGCGGCCTTCGATGCGGCCTCCTCCTCGGCGCGCGCAGCCTTCATCGTCTCCATCTGCCTCGTCCAAGCCGCCGTGTCCGCCTCGCGCTGCTTCGCAAGGGCGCGGTTGGCCTTCTTCACCTTGTCGAGCTCCGAGACGTAATGGAACCACTCCTTGCGGATGTACTGGATGGCTTGCCACAGCTTCGTGCCAGCCGCGACGCCGGTGCTGAACGCGCCCGCGATCATGCCCACTATGCCAACGGTCTTGCCCATCGTGCCGCCGAGATTGCCGAAGGCGGACGTGAGCTTGCCGATGGGGCCGCGCATACGCCCGAGACGTGCAGCCGCCTCGTTCGCGGATGCCCCCATCTTCTTGTTGCTCGCCGCAATCGAATTTGCCATCTGGTCGATCTGCTGCTGCGTCGCCTTGATGCCGGCGGCGTCCAGCGCGGTCACGATCTGCAAGCGGATTTCAGCCTTGTTCGCCATTGTCCGCCGCCTCCTCGTCGGCCTTCTTGCCCCTCGCCTCGATCTCGCGCACGACGGCCTTGTACTTCATGTAAAGCCGAGACGTGGACGGCTCCGGGATCTCGCCCGCCTTGCACGCCGCGCGTAGGACTGCGTCGCTCTGCAAGCGCGTGAGCGTACGGAACTCCGAAGGCGCAATGCCGCTCTTGCCTGCGGCCTCCGCGATAAGCGCTTCCAACACATCAAGCTCGTGCTCCGGGTCTGCCCGCTCCGCCTCCTCGCCCTCGCTTGCCACGGTATTTTCCCATCCGTGCTTCACGTACATGAGCGCGCGGAAAAGCTCGTCGTCGGTTGCGGCCACGCCGCACGACCACGCCTTGACGGCACGGCGCACGTCCGCAGGCTGCTGGAGCTTGGAGAGGATTTCAAGCCGCCGCGAGTGGGCAAGCATGAAGTAGTGCGTGCGAAGTTTCCACGAGGACAGCCAAAAGGCGTCGTGCCCGTAGCTCCACCACCATTCGAGCGCGCCAATCGTCGGCTCGTGGAGGACGATGTTACCCGCGAAGGCGAAGCGCGGGTGATTCGCCGCCGTCGTGTTCTTGCCGTGCTG
>CAMKJU010000029.1 GCA_946413265.1 uncultured Lentisphaerota bacterium | reverse complement strand
ACATGATCGCCGAGATGTACGACTGCGTGCGCCTCGGCGGCTTCGGCACGTCCGTTACGCCCGTCTCGCAGTTCTACGCGCAGCAGGCGATTCAGAACGTCATGTTCGGCAAGTTCAAGAAGTTCGCGCCGGGCTACGCGAAGATGGTACTCGGCTACTTCGGCAAGACGCCCGTCCCGCCGGATCCGGAGATCGTCAAGAAGGCGGCCGAGTTCATGGCGTCGAGCGAGCAGAACAAGCCGTATTCCACGCCCACCACGAAGACCGTGCTCGAAATGAACGACGCCGATCCCCGCAAGGGCGGCGCGGTCGCGAAGAAGATGCTTGAGGAAGCCGGTCTCCCGATCACTGACGAGAACATCTTCATCGCCGCTTCCTGCAAGGAAAAGGGCATCCTCTTCCTCAAGGATCCGTCCAAGGCGCCAATGGGCTGCCGTTTCGCCGAGGAGGCGAAGCCCGCCGCAGGCAAGGGCGGTCCCGTGACCGTGACCATCAACGGCAAGGCCTATGGCGTGGAGATCAAGGGCGACGGCAAGGCCGTGGTGAACGGCAAGGAAGTGGCGTTTTCGACCAAGGCCGGATTATCCGGAAACTCCGGAAATCCCGGAAAGTCCGGTGATGGCACCGAAGTCAAGGCTCCCGTGCCCGGCACGGTTCTGCGCGTTACCGCGCAGAGCGGCTCCGCCATCTCGAAGGGCGACGAAATCCTCGTGATGGACGTGATGAAGATGGAAACGCCCGTTACCGCGCCGTGTGACGGTACGGTTACGGTCAACGTCAACGCCACCGACAAGGTCGCGACCGGCGACGTGCTCGCGGTGATCGGCTGACGCCTAGGATTTCTAGTATCTCTAGGGCTTCTAGAACTTCTAGAAACTCTAGAGATACTAGAATCCCTAGCACATCTAGAACCCCTAGCAAATCTAGACGAGGAAATCGAAGATGAAAAAGTTTCTTGTGGCAGTCCTTGGATTGGTCTTCGCGCTGGGCGTGCAGGCCGACGGCGATTGGCGCACCACGCTCGGCAAGGTGAAGGACCTCTCCGGCGACACCGGCATCGCCGGCTTCGCCCGCAAGGCGGCCCCAGCCTACATCACAGGCGATTTCGAGGAGAAGGACCGCGCTCCGAAGCCAGACTTCACGAAGCCGATTGGCGATCCGGCGCAGTACGCGAACAAGAACGGATTCTGGGTGACGAGCGACGCGCAGGCCAAGAAGCTTTCGACCGACAAGCATCCCGTCAAGAAGGGCGACTGGATCGGCGGCTACTTCGACGACGTAGGTGCATTCGTGAAGGGCCACGAGGTGAAGGTGCTCGGCGGTCTGCCCTACGGCATCGGCCAGCTCATCATGATTCCGTTGTGCCTAGTGATGCTCTATCTCGCGATCGTGAAGGGTTTCGAACCGTTGCTCCTTTTGCCGATCGGTTTCGGCGGCCTGCTCGCGAACTGCCCGCTCGCGGGCGTCACGGCACCGGCGATGATGCACGACGGCGTGATTTCGTTCCTCGCCTCCGGCATCCCCGTGATGCAGGGTGGCGTCGTCGAGCCTGGCGGATTCCTGTACTACTTCTTCAGATTCGGCATTGACACGGGCGTATTCCCGATCATGATCTTCATGGGCGTGGGCGCGATGACGGACTTCGGTCCGCTGATCGCGAACCCGAAGATGGCGCTCCTCGGCGGCGCCGCGCAGTTCGGCATCTTCTTCGCGCTCTTCGGCGCGCTCGGTCTGGCGGCCATGTTCGGCGCGGACTTCTTCGGCTGCGACCCGCTCAAGGCGGCCGCTTCGATCGGCATCATCGGCGGCGCGGACGGCCCGACGGCGATCTGGCTTACGTCGCGCCTCGCCCCCGACCTGCTCGGCGCGATCGCCGTGGCGGCGTACAGCTACATGGCGCTCGTGCCGATCATCCAGCCGCCGATCATGAAGGCGCTCACCACGAAGGCCGAGCGCGCGATCACGATGCCGCCGCTCCGCGAAGTGAAGAAGATCGAGAAGATCTGCTTCCCGCTGATCGTGCTCCTCCTCTGCGCCGTGCTGCTGCCGAGCGCCGTGCCGCTCATCGGCGCGCTCATGCTCGGCAACCTCGCGAAGGAGGCGGGCCCCTCGGTGGCGCGCATCTCCGATACGATGTCGAACGCGCTCATCAACATCGTCACGATCATGCTCGGCCTCTCCGTCGGCTCGAAGCTCGCGTGCGAGAAGTTCCTCTCCGCCACGACGCTCGGTATTCTCGCCCTCGGCCTCCTTGCGTTCTGCGTGGGCACGGCGGCGGGCGTCCTGATGGCGAAGCTGATGAACCTCTTCTCGAAGGAGAAGGTGAATCCGCTCATCGGCTCGGCCGGCGTCTCGGCCGTGCCGATGGCCGCGCGCGTTTCGAACAAGGTGTCGCTCTCCGAGAATCCCGGCAACTTCATCCTCATGCAGGCGATGGGTCCGAACGTCTCGGGCGTCATCGGCTCGGCCGTGGTGGCGGGTGTCCTCTATACGCTCTGCCGATAACAGATAAGCGAGAGGGAGCTTGCCCGTGGAAGGGAAGAAGTGGTACGTGCGGAACACGGCGGGCAAGGTATTCGGCCCGATCGACTTAGAGTCGCTCAAGTCCTGGGTCAAGGACGGGCGCGTGGAACCGCTTGCCGGCGTCTCGTGTGACCTGACGCACTGGGTTATCGCCCCGCTCAAGCCCGAACTGGAGATGAACTGGGTCGTGGAAAACAACCCCGGCCAGTTCTACGGACCCACGCACCGGGCGGTCGTGGACGACCTCGTGAAGACCGGCACGCTCTCCCCTGCGGCCCGCTTCTACCAGGACGACCGCGGCGCGGCCCTTGAGCGCATCCGCGGGCTCGAGGTCGCGCTTGCCGCCAAGGAATCGGAGATCGTGCAAAAGGACTCCTCCCTCGCGGAGGCGCAGAAGCTTTCCGGGAAGAAGGATCTCCAGCTCGCGGCCGGACAGAAGGCCTTGCGCGAGCGCGACGACCGCCTTTCTGAGGCGAAGTCCCAGCTGATGCTGAAGGATACGCAGATCGCCGAACTCACGAAGACTATCCAGCAGCGCGACGGACAGCTCCAGCAGGCCGCCGCCGAGATCGCGCGCCGCGACGCGGAGCGTCAGGCGCAGGACATGGAGATCGTACGCCGCGACGCGGAGATAGCCACGCTGCGCGAGCAACTGGCCAAGCGCGATGAAGTACACGAGCGCGAATGGAAGACGGAGGTGGTCGTGCCGGAGGTCGTTGCGAACGAGTTGCCTCCGCCCGTAGCCCGTCAGGCCTTTACGGCGTCTCCGTTCGCAGGCGGCGCGTCGCCGGCTGCTCTCGCCGAACTTGAGCGCCGCGCGCAGCAGGAGCTCGCGCGCATGGGCGCGGAGGGTGCCAAGAAGTTTTTCGGGATGAAGAAATGACGTAACCGGAGACGCCGATGAACAACCAGTGGTATCTGCGCACCCAGGACGAGACGTTCGGCCCCGAAAGCAAGGCCCGCCTGCTGGAATGGGCACGCATGGGCCGCATCCAGCCCGGACAGGAAATTTCCTCCGACGGCGAGACGTGGACGCCAGCCACGGAGGTGCCGTTCCTCGACATGCGCTGGTCCATTGACATCGGCGACGGCCGTCCGCGCGGGCCATTCAACAAAATGGCCGCGCAGGCGCTGCTTTCAAGCGGACGACTCCCGCCCGGTTCGCGCCTTGTGGAGGTGCGCCCGCCGTTCAAGACGCCAGTGCCCACTCCTCCGCCTCAGTCCGATGGGGATGACCACGCTGGTAGTGACCAGGAAACTACTGCGCTTCGCCAGGAGATCGAACGCCTCAAAGAAGCCCTAAAGGAGGCTGAATCGCGCGTGCGCGCTTCGCGTCGCGAGGCGAAGGACGCCGCAGAGGCTGCGCGGTCCGCCGAGGAGAGAATGTCCGCCGTGATGTCGCAGAGCGCCACGGTTGAGTCCGAGAAGGCCAAGGCGCTCAAGGACCTTGACGAACTTGCCGCTGCGAAGGCCGCCCGCGAGAGCGAAATGGCTGCGGAGTGCGCTGAGGCGCAACAGGCGCTTGCGGCATCGAAGGCCAGCGTGACGAAATGCGAGGTGCGCATCCAGGAACTTTCCGACGAGCTGAAACGTCTGCCCGCCTCGGCGCGTCTCGCGGCGGACGCCCAGGCAGCTGTCTACACGTTGATGAAGGAAGAGGCGGATGACATCGCCGCCGGCATCGAGAACGAGACGCGCGAACTGGATGAACTCCGCCGCCTCCATCAGGCCCGCCGCGAACGTCTCATCGCCCGCCATCAGGAAATCCTCAAGCGAATCGGAACGGACTCTGAGGACATGACGCGCCGGGCTCTGAAGATGTATCCCGAAGACCCCCGTCTGGTACACATGCGCCAGGAAGTGGATGCCCTGCGGCTTCTTCAGGAGAAGGCTACCGCTGAAAGCGACAGAAAAGTGCGCGACCTTTCGGCGAAGTTGCGCGAACGCGACGCCGAGGTGAAGCGTCTGCAGCAGCAGGCGGCCGATACGACCGTCATCTACCGCCAGCTACAGGAAGTGCGCGAGCGCCTCCTTCGTCGCGAGAAGGAATTGATGGAGGAACGCCAGAAGGCCGAGGCCGAACGCCAGCAGCACGCCGCATCGCAGCAGGCATTGATGGCGCGGCTCTCTGCATTGGAAATGGGACTTCCCGGCGCAACGAACCAGTCCCGCGAGGCGCGCAGCGTGCGACTCGCCCCATGGATGGGACTGAAGAAGTGAGTGTAAAGTGTAAAATGTAAAGTGTAAAATGAAAAGTGTAAAATGGGAAATAGTATTGGGGGAATGGGTTTATGAATGAGTATGAATTGGCGGGGATTGAGGTGATTGCACGGGGGGTATGCGTGCAGGATGGAAAGATTTTGCTGTGCAGGGCAAAGGGGGGTGCGACTACGTATCTTCCGGGTGGACACATAGAATTCGGCGAGACAGGACGTCAGGCGCTCGTGCGCGAGGTGAAGGAGGAACTCGGCGTGGACGCCGAGACTGGCGCGTTTCTCGGCGTGGTGGAGAACGCCTTTGAGCAACACGGGAAGCCACATGCGGAAATCAACCTCGTCTATGAACTGAAACTTCCGGCGGCTACTCCGCCATGCGCGCAGGAGGACTGGATCGAGTTTGAGTGGCGTGACCGCGCACATCTCGATGACTTGCTTCCCGCCACGTTCCGTCGCCTGTCGGATGACTCCACCACACCCTTTGCGCCGTGACGCCCATGCGGACCCTCTCGCTCGTCATACCCGTCCTCAATGCGCCTGACCTCGTGCGGACAGCGGTTTCCGCCGTGCCCGAGCTGGCGCGCACGGCGGAGACGTGCGGCTTCTCGCTCGTTGAGACAATCTTTGTCGATGACGGTTCGGCACCGCCGTTGAAGGTGGAATCACCAGGCTGCCGCGTGATTCGCGTCGACATGAACGCAGGCAAGGGCGCGGCCGTGCGGCGTGGCGCGCTTGAGGCAAAGGGCGAGTGGGTGCTGATGAGCGATGTGGACATGAGCGCGCCGTTCACCGAGTTTGCGCATCTTGCTGCGCGTGCTGACGCCTGGATGGTCTGCGGTTCGCGCCACGGACGTAGTGGCATGCCGTTGCGTCGCCGTCTGCTTTCATGCCTGTTCCATTTCTTCGTGTGGTGTATCGGAGTGCGCGGCGTTCACGATACGCAGTGCGGATTCAAGTTGTTCCGCATGGACGTAATGCGCGCCGTGTTCGAGCGCCAGAAAATCGCGCGCTTTGCGTTTGACGTGGAGCTGATCCGCCGCGTCATTGCGTTGGGTGGCGAGGTTGCAGAGGTGCCGGTAGAGTGGAAGGGCGGAACGCGCAGTTCCCTGCGCGTTCTTCGCGATGCGCCGCGCATGCTTTGGGACCTTCTCCGTATCGCGGTGGGTCACTGAGCGCGAGCTACAGTCTGGCTCTGTTGACAAAGTACACTGCGCCGACCATGCAGAGAAGCGCCCAGAGGTAGTCCCAGCGCCACTTCTCACCCATGAAGATCATCAAGAACGGGATGAACACGCAGACGGTAATCACCTCCTGGATTATCTTTAGCTGCGCGACGTTCAGGCCGGACGCCGCCCCCAGCCTGTTTGCAGGCACGGCGATCATGTACTCGACAAGAGCGATGAGCCAGCTCACGAGGATGATGACGGCGATCGGCCAACTGGCGGCACCTGGCTTCTGCAGCCTGAGATGCCAGTACCAGGCGAACGTCATGAACAGGTTGCTCGCCACGAGCATGCCGACTGTGGCCAGGAGGCCAAATGGTTTCATTTCTTTTTTCCTTTCGCTGGATTCATGCGGAAAGCAATATTTTACCACAATTCGGTGTCGTCCGTCCTGTGCTTTTGCCAGGTCGTGTTTGGTGTTCCATCCCGAACAGATTTGTGATAGACTATCCCCATGAAAACAAAAGTATTTATGATTGGTGCGCTCTGCGTGGCGGCTTTGACTACTACGGCGGCAAGCCCAGATGACTCCATCTTCGAGGCAAAGAGCGAGTTCATGATTGACGTGCGTCCTCCCGAGGGCTGCATGGTTAACTACAGCGACTACTACGAGGAGGTTGTCAACACGTACTTTCCAAGTTGGCGTTCCGAGGCGGTAGTCACGAAGATACTCCAGCAATATCGCGCCAACTATCCCAACTCAACTATGACGGATAAGGAAATCATCGAAGTGCTTGCCGATTCCGAGTTGAAGCGGGTGCCGCATGCGCGGCTCATTGAAATTGCCGTTCGTTCCAAATCGCCCATAATTGCAGCGGCGCTTGCCAACGCTTACGCGGAGGCCATCGAATCGTTCACCGACGAGGAGAACATGAGGCGGTGCGAGAAGGCCGTCGCGCGGATCCACGAGCAGGTGGAGAAACAGAAGCGTATGGATGACGATCTGGCTGCCCGTCTGCTCAAGTTCCACATGGAGCATTCTGTTGACAACCTGGAGGAACAACGGGCGATCTTCAACAAGAGCCTTTCAACGGCGACCGCCAATGTGTTTGAGTACGAAAAGCGCGTGAAGGAGGCGAAGGAATGGGTGGACATCCTGGAGACGGCACAGAGTGCACCCGAAAAATTCGGTGAACTGCCCGTAATCGGGCTAAGATCAAGATTCCGGGAAATTTCCGCCGCCTACACGAAGTTGCAGTCGGTGAAGATGGAACTCGCTAAACTCAAAGAGGCGTATACGGCGCAACACCCGTCCATGGTGGCGAAGGAAAGCGAGTTCAAGGCTGTTTCACGTCAATTCAATGATACCTTCGAGCGTGTATACAAAACGGCCAAGGGCAATCTGGCGCACAACGAGAGCCAACTGGCGCAATTCAAACAGAAAAGAAATGAGCTGAAAAAGTGGATTGAAGACATTAGGTTGAAGATTGTCAAGGCGGACGCCGGTCTGAAGCAGCTTGAACAGGAGAAGAAGATATCCAGCGCGATCTATCAAGACCTCCTCTTGAAGGAGAACCATGTCCGCATCGCCGCGGAGCAAGGCTGCATAATTGTCCGCGTAGGGCGTCATGCCAAGGTTCCAACCCGTCCGGGGAGACGTTTAGTTCGCTGAGGTTCCGGAAAACGCGCAATTTGAAAGCGCGGGACGTATCCTACCATGTTCCCAGTCGAGTCTATCATTCCCGGTATTCGCGCGTCGCTTGAGGCGAATCGCGACGTGGTGCTGCGCGCGCCGCCCGGAAGCGGCAAGACCACGTGCGTGCCGCCCGCGCTTCTTGACTGCCCCTTCTTGCGCGGAAAGAAGATTCTCATGCTGGAGCCGCGCCGCCTCGCCGCGCGCAGCTGCGCGGCGTACATCGCCCGTCGGATGGGCGAACGCGTGGGCGAGACGGTTGGCTTCCAGGTGCGCCTCGAACGCTGCATCGGCCCGCGTACGCGCCTTGAGATCGTCACGGAGGGCCTGCTCACGCAGCGCCTCCTGCACGATCCGGAACTCTCCGACGTGGGGCTCGTCATCTTCGACGAATTCCACGAGCGCTCGCTCGCGTGCGACATCGGCTACGCGATGGCCGTGGACGTGCGTCGCGCGCTCCGTCCCGATCTGCGGCTCCTCGTGATGTCCGCCACCCTCTCCACGGAGGAGATCGCCGCCCACCTCGGCGACGCCGACGTCCACACCGCCGAGGCGCGGATGTATCCCGTGGAGACGCGTTACCTGCTGATGGAGAGCGTCGCGCCGATTTCCGCGCAGATGGCGGGGGCGGTGAAGCGCGCGCTTCCGGAGTCGGCGGGTGACGTGCTGTGCTTCCTCCCCGGCGAAGGGGAGATCAAGCGCTGTGCGGAGGAACTGCGCGATCTCTCCGGCGCGGTCGTGATGCCGCTCTACGGCGCGATGCCGAAGGAGGAGCAGGACCGCGTGCTGCAGCCGCTTTCCGACGGACGCCGCAAGGTCGTGCTCGCCACGTCCATCGCCGAGACCTCGCTCACGATCGAGGGCGTGACGACGGTGATCGACTCCGGCCTCATGCGCGTGAGCCGGTTCTCGCCGCGTTCGGGCATGAGCCGCCTCGAGACGCTGCGCCTTACGCGCGACCGCGCGGACCAGCGGCGCGGACGCGCGGGGCGTACCGCGCCCGGAATCTGTCTGCGCCTCTGGACCGAGGCGCAGGACCGCACGCTCGTCCCTGCGATGAAGCCGGAAATCGTCGAGGCCGACCTTTCGTCGACCGTCCTCGCCTGCGCCGAGTGGGGTGCCACGGCGCGGGACGGCCTGCCGTGGCTCACGCCGCCGCCCGCCGCGAGCTGGGAGAACGCGAAAGCGCTCCTCGAACTGCTCGGCGCGCTCGACAAGTCGGGACGCATCACGGAACACGGTCGGCGCATGGCGCGCTTCGCCGCCCACCCGCGTCTCGCAAACATGATTCTGCACACGGGCGACACGCTCCTCGCGGCCATCATCGAGGAGGGCGCGCCGCACCACATCACCGACATCCGCGACGTGCGGCCCACGTCCCGCATGAAGGAACTCGCCCGTCGCTGGGACGCGATGGGCGCGCGCGCGGGCGTGCGCGCGTACCGGTGCGAGGCCGGCGAGGCGCTCGCGTTCGCGTTTCCGGACCGCATCGCCCGTAACCGCGGCAACGGCACGTTCCAGATGACGGGTGGACGCGGTGCGTTCATGGAACGAACCGAGGCGCTCGCGACGTGTCCCTATCTCGTCCTCTGCGACCTCGACGACCGCGGCGGCGACGCGAAGGTGCATCTCGCCGCACCGATCGACGAGGCGTCCATCGAGGAACTGTTCGCGGACGAGATCGAGGAGGTATCCGACACCTTCTGGGACAAGCGCGAGGCGTGCGTGAAGAGCGTCCGCCGGCGCAAGCTCGGACGCATGGTGCTGCGCGAGGGCGGGCAGGCGCGTCCCGACGCCGATGCAGTCCGGCGCGCGCTCTTCGAGGGTATTCGACAGAAGGGCGTGGACCAGCTGCCGTGGACGCCCGGCACGCGCCAGCTCCAGGCGCGCATTTCCTTCCTCAACCGCGTGCTGGGCGCGCCGTGGCCAGATGTCTCGGACACCGCGCTTGCGGCGCATCTCGAGGACTGGTTCGCGCCGTTCGTGGACGGCATGAGCCGCTGGGCGCACCTGGAGCGGCTCGACCTTGCGGCGGTGCTTGACGCGGCGCTCGCGGAGGCGGGGGTGAACCGCTACGCGCTCGACCAGGCCGCGCCCGTGAAGATGGAGGTGCCGAGCGGGTCGAACATGACGATCCACTACGAGGATGCGGAGCCGTTCGTGCAGGTGCGCCTGCAGGAGTGTTTCGGTCTCCAGGAGACGCCGAAGGTCGCGAACGGCACGGTGCCGATCGTGATGAAGCTCCTCTCGCCCGCGCAGCGTCCGGTGCAGATCACGAAAGACCTCGCGTCCTTCTGGCGCACGTCCTACGCGCTCGTGCGCAAGGACCTGCGCGGACGTTACCCCAAGCACTACTGGCCGGAAGACCCGCTCACCGCCGTAGCCACCCGTCGCGTGCGTCCGCGCTGAAAGACCTAGAAAGACAGAGATGCCATCATAGAGGAAAATTAAATGAAGACAAGAAGAATACCCAAAGCAGTAAGTCGTTTGTTTGCAGCGGCGGTTACTGCGAGTGTGGTTCTGCCAGTTGCTGCGGCGGAGTTTCCGAATCCGGCGGCGTTCAACCCGACGTGGGAGAGCGCGAAACCAGGTACGTCATATAGCACCGACCTTCCGACGGCGGCTCTGCTCGGCAACGGTTCGCTTGGCGCGGTGAACGGCGGCGACGGCAATCACAAGAAGTTCGTGCTCACGCGCGGTGACATCTGGAGTTGCGGCGACTTCACGTGCGGCACGGCCGACCACCATGTTCGCCCGATTTCTTTCGCAGACTTCTCCATCGGCCCCGGGATGCACAGTGTCAAATCCTCGGACACGCTCGACCTGCCCACGGCCACGCTTCGCACAGAGGGGGGCTTCGGCAAGGGATGCGTCAAGATCGAGACCTACGTGGCGTCCACGGAGGATCTGCTGGTCGTGACAGGCGTCTCCGATACGGACGACAACTGGGCCGTTCACCTGACGGCTCACAGGGAGAGGAAGCCCTTCCCGATTGAAGTGAAGTCATCGAAGGAATCGTTCTACGTGCGCCGCTCCACGATCAACCTGCTCCCCCAAGGCGATCCGCGCGGCTGGACGACGAACGCCACCGCCGCTCTGAGCGTGCTCGGCGCGGAGCTTGAGAACTTCTCAGTAGTGGGCGAAGGACACGTGATGACATGGGCGAAGATACGCGCCAATGTGCCCTTTGCGTTTGTCGTTTCGCCCGATCCGTCGCGGCGCTTCACATGGGATGAGCTCGCGAATCTCAAGAGCGCCCACAATGCCTGGTGGAAGGAATGGTGGGGACGCAGCCGCGTCACGACGGGCGACGCGGAACTTGACCGCTTCTACTGCGGGCAGGTCTATCTGCTCGGCGCGGGCGTCCGCTCGGGCAAGTTCCCGCCCGGTCTTTATGGCATCTGGGTGACGACGGACAATGCAAAGTGGCACAACGACTTCCACATGAACTACAACTACGTGGGTACCTACTATGGCTGTTTCGCCGCAAACCGCTGCGAAGTAGCTAACGCAATGCCCGACCCGCTGATCGCCTACCTGCCGCAGGCGATACGCAATGCCAAGGAACAGCTTCCGGGAATCGACCGCTGCCGTGGACGCCTCTACACGAACTCCCGTGAATTTCTCGACCGCCGACCCGACGTCGCGAACGGCATTGAAGACGCCGCGCTCTATCCAGTGGCGCTCGGTCCGTGGGGTGCGGCGGCCGAGCGAGATGCGTTCCTGGGACAGATCTCAGATGGCGCGTTCCAGTGCGCCGTGATGTGTACGCACTGGGAGTACACGCTCGACCGCGCCTACCTGAAGAAGGTGTGGCCGGTTCTCGACAAGACGGCTAACTTCTTCCTCAAGTGGTGCGAGAAGGAGGCGACGCCGGATGGCGGATACCGCTACAACGTGTGGGATTCGCACTGGGAGGGGAGCGGCCTTGCGAAGAACAGCGCACCCGCGCTCGGCTGCGTGAAACACCTCTTCGAGACGCTTGTCGATGTCGCACCGGTCCTGCGCGAGATGGGGATCGATGTGCCGGCGGCGAAGCTTGCCGCGTGGAAGGACATGCACGAACACCTCTCCCCGCTCGCTGTCGGCGTCTATCCCATCAACGGCAAGCCCGTGAAGATGCTGTCGGGCGTGGAGAACGCGGACGGCTCGGCAAATCCGTCCGGCGGCAACGCCATCAACCTGGAGAGCGTCATCCCCGGCGAGCAGTTCGCGTTCGACGTGACGGATGAGTTCCGCGCGCTTGCGACGAACGCCGTCAACGGCAACATTGCTTTGTCGCCGAAGAGAGTTTGGACTACATGCAACCAGACGCCAAAGCTTTTCGCGACGGCGATCCGCACGGGCTATCCTGCGCAGGCGATCATCGATGCGTTCAAGAAGCACCAGCTATCCATCATGCAGAAGAACTTCCACATCCACGACGGCGTACACGGAGTGGAGAAGATCGGCGCGATGGAGTTCGTGCAGTCGATGCTGATCCAGTGCGACCACGGGTTCGTGAAGGTGTTCCCGAACTGGACGGGGGCGGACGCGAAGTTCGAGAACCTGCGAGCGAAGGGATGCTTCCTCGTCTCCGCCGAGATGAAGGGCGGCAAGGTCGTGCGCGTGGAGGTGAAGAGCGAGAAGGGCGGACGGTTCCGGCTGGTGGATCCACGGACGGCACGGGGTGCCGTCCCTACCGAGGTAGGGCGGTCGCCCCGCGACCGCCGTTCGCCGCCACCCGGCTGGACGCGCGGCAAGACGCGCAACAGCGGCGAGGCGACGCTTGAGCGCGATTTCAAACCCGGCGAGACCGTCGTGCTGAATCCTTAGGAGGTCGAGTAATGGAACTTTCGCTCATATCGGAGAAACTTCAGGCGGGACGCGCTAAGGAAGTTGTCGCCCTCGTGCAGCAGGCGCTGGACGAGGGAATGAGCGCGCAGTCCATCTTGCAGGACGGCCTCATGGCCGGCATGGCCGTGGTGGGCGTTCGTTTCAAGAACGGCGAGGCGTTCGTCCCGGAGGTGCTCGTGGCCGCGCGCGCGATGAACAAGGGCGCGGCGGTTCTGAAGCCGCACCTTGCGGCGGAAGGTGCGAAGGCGACGGGGCGGGTGTGCCTTGGCACGGTGCAGGGCGACTACCACGACGTCGGCAAGAACCTCGTCAAGATGATGCTTGAGTCGAAGGGGCTTGAGGTGATCGACCTCGGCACGGACGTTCCGCCGGATGCCTTCATCAAGACGGCGCAAGAGCAGAATTGTGCGGTGATCTGCTGTTCCGCGCTTCTCACCACAACGATGGAAGTGATGCGTGACGTGGTGAAGGCGGCGGAAGCGGCCGGCATCCGCGACAAGGTGAAGATCATGATCGGCGGCGCGCCGATCACGGAGGCGTTCTGCAAGGAGGTCGGCGCCGACTACTACACGTCCGACGCCGCCCGCTGCGCCGACGTCGCCGCCGAAATTTGCCAAGCATACGCCCAGACGGTCTAGCGGGCAAGGGCGGGTAAGGTGAAATTATGTTATGAACCACGCCGTACGCGCAAGGTTTTGGTATAATATCCGTCTATGGACAAATCAGTTATTTGGATTCTCTGGGCCGTCGGGGCATATCTCGTCGGCTCCATACCGTTCGGTTTTCTCATCGGAAAACTGCGCGGGAAGGACATCCGCACGCTCGGGTCGAAGAACATCGGCGCGACTAACGTGTACCGCACGGTGGGGAAACCGTGGGGCATCCTCGCATTTCTCTGCGACTTCCTGAAGGGTTTTCTGCCGACGCTTGCGGCGCAGAAGTTCGGCAATGCGGACTGGCTTCCGCTGATGGTGGGCATCCTCACGGTGGCCGGGCACATGTGGACGTGCTTCATGAAGTTCAAGGGTGGGAAGGGCATCGCCACCGGCTTCGGGATGCTCGTGGCGCTCACGCCCTTGCTCGTGCTCACCGCTTTTGCCGTGTGGGTGGTGGTGATGCTCGTCTCGCACTACGTGTCGCTCGGATCGATCGTCGCGGCTGCGTTCCTGATGGTGGTCGTGTGGCTTCCACTGAGCGACTGGGTCGATTGGAGAATCCTCAGCGGCTGCACGGGTTACCACGATCTGCCGCTCTGCATCCTCGTGACCGTGCTCTGTGCGTTCGCGATCTGGAAGCACAAGACAAACATCATCCGCCTGCGCGCACATGCGGAGAGTAAGATTTATTAGTGGTTAATTTGCTTGTCAATTGCGCAACGCACGGCAACACAAATGAGGATAACTTTGATGATTGCTTTCGCTATTGGGAGGTTAGGAGTTTCGGAGTTACGGAGAAGCTTTTAGGAAATATCCCATTCCTATTCTCCTAGCCTCCAAAACTCCCAACAGCGAAAGCAAATAAGAGAAGTCAAACGAAAATGATTGGTAACGGATAAGCCTTAAGGTTTTAGAAAGGAAATTGAAATGGCTGAATACAACTACACGGAAATCGAGAAGAAGTGGCAGAAGTACTGGCTTGAGCACAAGACGTTCAAGACGCCCGACCATGCCGAGGGTAAGCAGAAGTTCTACTGCCTCGACATGTTCCCGTATCCGAGCGGAGCGGGTCTGCACGTGGGCCACCCGGAGGGCTACACGGCCACGGATATTCTTTGCCGCTACAAGCGCATGAAGGGCTTCAATGTGCTGCATCCGATGGGCTGGGACGCCTTCGGCCTCCCCGCCGAGCAGTACGCCGTGGAGACGGGCACGCACCCCGCGATCACCACGAAGAAGAATGTGGACCGCTTCCGCGAGCAGATCCGTTCGCTTGGTTTCTCGTACGACTGGGACCGCGAGGTGAACACCACCGATCCGAAGTACTACAAGTGGACGCAGTGGATCTTCGAGCAGCTCTACAAGAAGGGCCTCGCCTACGTCGCCGAGGTGCCGGTGAACTGGTGTCCCGCTCTCGGCACGGTGCTCGCGAACGAAGAGGTGATCGACGGTCGCTCTGAGCGCGGCAACCATCCCGTGATCCGCCGCCCGATGCGTCAGTGGATGCTCAAGATCACGGAATACGCCGAACGTCTGCTGAAGGACCTCGATACGCTCGATTGGCCCGAGGGCATCAAGGAGATGCAGCGCAACTGGATCGGCAAGTCCACGGGGGCCATGGTGGATTTCGGGGTGTGCTTTGGGACAACGACCGGGGGCTCTGGCGCCCCCGAACCCCTGCCCAAGGATGTTATCACTGTTTATACCACCCGGTGCGATACCCTCTTCGGCGCCACGTACATGGTGCTGTCGCCCGAGCACGCGCTTGTGGCGAAGTGGCTCGCCGAGGGGAAGATCGCGAACGCCGACGCCGTGAAAGCCTACCAGGCGAAGGCCGCCTCCAAGAGCGATCTCGAGCGCACGGAGCTCAACAAAGAGAAGACCGGCGTGAAGCTCGAGGGCGTGCTCGGCGTCAACCCCGTGAACGGCGAGGCGCTGCCGATTTTCATCTCCGACTACGTGCTCGCCACCTACGGCACGGGCGCGATCATGGCCGTGCCTGCGCACGACGAGCGCGACTTTGACTTCGCCAAGGTATTTGGGCTGCCGATTTACCAGGTGGTAGCGCCAGCCGGAGAATCCGGAAAATCCGGAGATTCCGGAAATTCCGGATTAGACCGCGTGCCCTATACGGCCGATGCCGCCTTCACGGATATCGCCACGGGCGTGATGGTCAACTCCGGCTTCCTGAACGGGCTCTCCGTCGAGGAGGCGCGCTCTGCGATGATCAAGTGGCTGGAGGAGAAGGGCGTGGGCAAGGCCCAGACGCAGTACAAGCTGCGCGACTGGCTCTTCAGCCGCCAGCGCTACTGGGGGGAACCGTTCCCCGTGATCCACTGGGAGGACGGCACGCAGAGCCTCGTGGACGAAAACGACCTGCCGCTCACGCTCCCCGAACTCGACGACTACAAGCCCACCGGCACGGGCGAGCCACCGCTCGCGAAGGCGACGGACTGGGTGAACGTGGTCGATCCGGCGACGGGCAAGAAGGGTACGCGCGAGACGAACACGATGCCGCAGTGGGCCGGCTCCTGCTGGTACTATCTCCGCTACATCGACCCGCACAACGACAAGGCGTTCGCCGATCCCGCGCTCCTGAAGGAGTGGCTGCCCGTCGACCTCTACGTGGGCGGTGCGGAGCACGCGGTACTGCACCTCCTCTACGCGCGCTTCTGGCATAAGGTGCTCTTCGATCTTGGTCTCGTGCCCACGCCCGAGCCGTTCCAGCGTCTCGTCAATCAGGGCATGATCCTCGGTCTTGCCTACAAGACCTCACGCGGCGTGCTGATTCCGATGGACCAGATCACATGGCGCGACGGCAAGCCGTACGGCGCGGAGGAGGGGGGCCAGGAGGAATTGCTCACGGAGTTCCCGGCGAAGATGTCCAAGTCGCTCAAGAACGTGGTCAACCCTGACGACGTGGTGCGCGACTACGGCGCGGACTCCCTGCGCCTCTACGAGATGTTCATGGGGCCGCTCCAGGCAGTAAAGCCGTGGTCCACAAAGGGCGTGGAGGGCGTGTTCCGTTTCCTCAAGCGCGTGAACAAGATGGTCACGGAGCAGCCGATCGCCGACCGCGCGCTCACGAAGGACGAGGCGAAAACGCTCAACGCCACGATCAAGAAGGTGGACGAAGACCTCGCGTCGATGAACTTCAACACGGCGATCTCCGCGATGATGGTGTTCGTGAACGCCTTCGCGGGCGACGGCAAGGACCTGCCGCGAGAGGCTGCGGAGAAGTTCGTTCTCTGCCTCGCGCCGTTCGCGCCGCACCTCGGCGAGGAACTGTGGCAGTTCCTCGGCCATGCGGACACGCTCGCCTACGAGCCGTTCCCGGCGTTCGACCCGGCGGCGCTCGTGGAGAACGAGATCGAGGTTCCCGTGCAGGTGCTCGGCAAGCTCCGCGGACGCGTGACGGTGCCCGTGGACGCGAAGCCGCCGGAGATGGAGGCCGCCGCGCGCGCGAACCCGGACGTGGCGAAGTTCCTCGAGGGCAAGCAGGTCGTGAAGGTGATCTGCGTGCCGAAGAAGATGGTCAACTTCGTCGTGCGGTGAGGTTGCGATGAAACGGATATCCGCCATCTTGGGCAGGAGCGCGCTTGCGGGAATCGTTCTCGCGGCGGCGTTCTGCGCAGGTGTGGCGCTCATCCTTTTCGGCGCGCTCTGGTGGATACAGCAAACGGACGACGGTGCCGTCGATGGCGAACTCGTCGAGACGTTCGTAGGCGGCGTGGAGAACGCGACGACCGCGAAGGTCGTGCGCGTGGAGATTACGGGCGAGATTGGTCCACCCGCGCCGTCTCCCGTGGGCGACCTTCTCGGTGGCGCGCTGGGTTCGGGCGACGTGGGGGAGTTGGACACCTTCAAAGCCGTGCGCGGGCGCATCCAGCTCGCGACGGAAGACAAGGACGTAAAGGGACTCTACCTCGTCATCGACACCCCTGGTGGTGACTTGACCGACAGCGACATCCTCTGGCATGAAATCCAGCTCTTCCGAGAGGCACAGGCAGGGCGGTTCGTGTTAGTACACGCCCTTGCGCAGTGCTGCAGCGGCGGCTACTACGTGGCGTCGGCGGCTGATTTCATCATGGTGGTGCCCACAGGCGAAGTGGGGTCGATTGGCATCATCTCAGATTATGGCTACAACGTCTCTGACCTCGCCCGTCGCTTCGGCGTGACGAACGTGGTGGTGGCGACTGGCGAGAACAAGGACACGTTCAATCCCCTCAAGCCCGTGGACCCGCGTCAGCTTGCGATTGAGCAGGGCCTCGTCGACAGCCAGTTCAAGCGCTTCGTGCAGGTTGTCGCTGAAGGACGGAAAATGGATGAGGAAAAAGTGCGCGCCCTTGCGGACGGGCGTGCGTATGCCGCGTCGGACGCAAAGGAGAAGGGGCTTGTCGATGCCGTGGGCTATGAGGAAGACGTGCTAGACAAGCTCGTCGAGATGGCCGGAGGGGAAGTATGCGTGGTGTCGTATGAGGCGTCGTCCGCGAGCAAGACGGGTTTCCTGAAGAGACTGTTCGGAGGAAACCAAGCAGTTCAGCGCGCATACAGACATCATCGTCGCGGTCTGCCCGTTCCGCGCCTGCGCCTCGTCCGATGATCCGCCGCAGTTAGCCAGTGCACTACATTTCTCACAGGAATGAACATGAGGATAACTTTGATTGCTTTCGCTATTGGGAGATTGGGAGTCTCGGAGTTTAGGAGAATATTTTACAAACATCTCCCATTCTCCAAGACCCCTAAACTCCCAACAGCGAAAGCAACTAAGGGAATTCACAATGAAGTTATAGGTGAGGAATTTTGACCGAATGAAAACGACGCGGAGAGATTTTTTGTTTGGCGGCGCGGCGGCGGTTGCGGCAAGCACAACGTTCCCGTCGGTCGCGACAAGCGCGACCGCTCCCGCAGGCGCACGGCCCGCGTCTGTTCCTGTGCGGAGGAGCGAGGAACGGCAAAGTACGCTGATCACGAAGTGGGATGAGGCGACGGAAGCGGTCTCTCCGGAGGAGTATTGCGCGTACCTTCGCGACGGCGACACGCGGGGCTACAAGGCTCTGATGGCAAATGCGCTCGCGTTCGAGAAAGTGATGCGCGAGGTGAAATCGACGGTTGTGACGGGCGACGTGCCGGCGATCTGGAGCGTGTACAACATGGGCTACATCGTCAAGACGCGCGAATCCCTATTCTCCATCGACCTCAACCATCGACGCGGGACGGAATTCGCGCCGCTTCTCGATTTCGCGCTCGTCACGCACAACCACGGAGACCACTGGCGGAAGGACTTCTACAAGGCGATGACGGCGCGGGGGAAGGTCGTCATCTCCAACTTTCTCGACAATCCGCGCTTCAACGAAATGAAGGGCGACAGCGAGAAAGGCGTGGGAACCTACAAGATCAACGATGTCGAGATTCGGACGTCCCTCATCGACCACAACGACGAACCATGGGGAATCGACTTCACGATGGCGTTTGAGATCCGGATCGGAAACTGGCTGCTCTACCACACGGGCGACAGCGGACGCGGCACCGAGCCGAAGCTCGTCACTCCCTGGGGGCGTCCCGACCTGTGGCTGTTCTTCCCCGGATGTGGGATCGACACGGCGCGGGCCGTGGAGAAAGTCAACCCCAAGCGCATCGTATTCGGCCATCTGTGGGAGCTGGGGCACAGGCAGCGGCACCATGGGCGGCTCGACGAGCCGTTGATTCGCCGCGCCCTCGCCGCCGCGCGCCCAATCGTAAGCGATACTTCCCTGGCTTTCTGGGGCGACAGGATCGTGTGAGAAGGGCGATACTTGCGGCATGTAATTTTCTCAATTTACCCCCTTGCGAAGTCCCCTCATTTCTAGTATACTATTCGGGCTTGTCAAAATTAGGTGCCATTATAGCTCAGTTGGTAGAGCACTTCCTTGGTAAGGAAGAGGTCGGCAGTTCGATTCTGCTTGATGGCTCCATTTGCGATGAGCAAGGAAACACAACTCACAGGAAACCATAAAATGGCAAAAGAAACATTCGATCGCGGCGGCAAGCCGCACGTGAACGTCGGCACCATCGGCCACGTCGACCACGGTAAGACCACTCTTACGGCCGCGATTACGCACGTCCAGGCTCTGAAGGGCCTGTGCGAGGAAATCAAGTACGACCAGGTTGCGAAGGCTTCCGAATCCGCCGGTCGTCGTGACGCCACGAAGATCCTCACGATCGCCTCGTCCCACGTCGAGTACGCCACGGCGAACCGCCACTACGCGCACGTTGACTGCCCTGGCCACGCTGACTACGTGAAGAACATGATCACCGGCGCGGCGCAGATGGACGGCGCCATCCTCGTGGTGTCCGCCGTTGACGGCGCGATGCCGCAGACGCGCGAGCACGTGCTGCTCGCCCGCCAGGTGGGCGTGCCGAAGATCGTCGTGTTCCTCAACAAGTGCGATCTCGTTGAAGATGCGGAAATGCTCGACCTCGTCGAGATGGAAGTCCGCGAACTCCTTTCCAAGTATGAGTATGATGGCGACAACGCCCCGGTGATCCGCGGCGCCGCCTATCCGGCCACGCAGGCCGCGTCGGCTGACGATCCCGCCTGCAAGTGCATCGACGAGCTGATGGACGCGCTGGACAGCTACATTCCTGAGCCTGTCCGCGAGCTCGACAAGCCGTTCCTGATGCCTATCGAGGACATCTTCTCGATCGAAGGCCGTGGTACGGTGGTGACGGGCCGCGTCGAGCGTGGCACGATCCATGTCGGCGAGGACGTCGAGATCGTCGGTCTCAAGCCGACGGCGAAGACGGCCGTCACGGGCGTCGAGATGTTCCGCAAGCTCCTCGACGAGGGCCGTGCGGGCGACAACATCGGCACGCTGCTCCGTGGCACGAAGAAGGAAGAGGTGGAGCGTGGCCAGGTGCTCGCGAAGCCGGGTTCCATCACGCCGCACACCGAGTTCAATGGTCAGGTCTACGTCCTCACGAAGGACGAGGGCGGTCGCCACACGGCGTTCATGAAGGGCTATCGTCCCCAGTTCTACATCCGCACGACGGACGTGACGGGCGACATCGGCCTGCCGGAAGGCGTCGAGATGGTCATGCCGGGCGACAACGTGTCGATCGACGTCAAGCTGATCGCGCCTGTCGCGTTGGAAGAGAAGATGCGCTTCGCCATCCGCGAAGGCGGCCGCACGGTCGGCGCCGGCACGGTTTCGAAGATCATCAAGTAACGAACGAAGCGTTCTTCTGTGAGATGCCTGCCCCGAGTTCCGGCCCCTTGTGGTCGACCGGGGCGAAGGGCGGGCTGATTCAACTCAAAGAGAACGGAAGGATTTGATACCATGCCCCGTGATTTGGCTATTCTCGCGTGTACAGAGTGCAAGCGCCGCAACTATACGACGACGCGCAACAAGCGTACGATGACCGAACGTGTCGAGAAGGTGAAGTACTGCCCGTTCGACCGCAAGCGCACCGTGCACAAAGAAGTCAAGTAAACGATTTCCGGATAGGGTAGTAGCACAATGGCAGTGCAGCGGTCTCCAAAACCGCCTATGGGGGTTCGATTCCCTCCTACCCTGCCAAAACGTATCAGAGGACGAGATGAAAGAATTTTTTCTGAAAATCAAGGGATACTTGTCTGAAGTCGGCGGCGAAGCGCGTCGGGTCACTTGGCCTACGTCGCGCGAATGCTATGACTCGACTCTCGTCGTGATTGCGTTCATTTTCATCTTGGCGGTTACGACGCTGGTGTGTGACAAGGCCATTCAGCTCTTTATCAATCTTGTCCATGTCGGCGCCTCGTAATGAGGATGTAGCGATGAAAAAAGAGTGGTTCGTCCTCCAGACGCTGACCGGGAAGGAAAACAAGGTCAGGGACTCCATCAGGGCTCGCGTCCCGATGGAGGGGATGGAAGAATACATCGGTGAGTGCCAGATCCCAACGGAAAAGGTCACCGAGACAAAGGACGGGAAGAAGCGCGTCCTGACGAAGAAGGTTTTTCCGGGCTATGTGCTTGTGCAGCTGGCTCTCTACAAGGAAGGCGGCGGCATTGACAAGGATACGGGCGCGCGTGCGGTCGTACCTGAGACATGGCAGTTCCTGCGCGAAACGCCAGGCGTAATCGGCAGCTGGCTCCAGCAACGCCCGATGCCGCTTCGGCAGGAAGAGGTCGATGCGATTCTGTCTAACAAGCCCGTGGACGGGGCCTCGCGGCCGCGTCCGAACGTTGAATTTACCGTCGGCATGACGGTGAAAATCAAGGAGGGCGCATTCCTGGGTCAGGAAGGCGTCGTCACGATGGTCGATCCCGACAAGGGCAAGCTTACGGTTGAAGTTCAGATCTTCGGTCGTAAGGCCCCTGTTGACGCAGAATATTGGCAAGTGGAGAAAGTCGCCGTTGAGGAGGCTGTCTCCGTCGAACCTGCCAGTTGATGCGTGTTTTGTGGACCCGTTTGCACCGGTAGGACGCCGGGAGGGGCCACGGAAAAGCTAAAAGGCAAGTAAAATGGCCAAGAAAGTCAAGGGCGTAGTCAAGCTCCAGATTCCGGCAGGCGCCGCGAATCCTGCGCCTCCGGTGGGTCCCGCCCTCGGTTCGGCAGGCGTCAACATCATGGCGTTCTGCAAGGAGTTCAACGCGAAGACCCAGAAGCAAGCGGGTCTCGTCATCCCCGTGATCATCACGGTTTACCAGGACCGCAGCTTCTCGCTGCAGTTCAAGTCGCCGCCCGCGAGCGTTCTCCTCAAGAAGGAAGCCGGTCTCGCGAAGGGTTCGGGCGTTCCGAACAAGAACAAGGTCGGCAAGGTCACCAAGGCCCAGCTCGCGAAGATCGTCGAGATGAAGAAGGCCGACCTGAACACGACCGACGTCGAGGCGGCAATTCGCATGATCGCCGGTACTGCCCGCAACATGGGCATCGAAGTCGTGGACTGAAAGGAGCGGCAAGATGGCGAAGCATAGCAAGAAGTACAGGGCCGCGCTCAAGGCGGCACCGAAGAAGCCCGTTTCCATCGCGGAGGCCGTTGCCTTCATCAAGAAGCACCCCGGCGCGAAGTTCGACGAGACTGTTGACGTGTCCATGCGCCTCGGCGCCGACACGAAGAAGACCGACACCCCGGTGCGCGGCATCGTGAAGCTTCCTGCCGGTTCGGGCAAGAAGGTCAAGGTGCTCGTGTTCGCGGGCGGCGACCATGCCGAAGAGGCGAAGGCCGCCGGAGCCGATTTCGTGGGCATGGACGACCTCATCGAGAAGGTGATGGGCGGCTGGACCGACTTCGACGTGGCGATCGCTACGGTCGAAGCGATGAAGAGCGTGCGCAAGTGCGCCCGCGTGCTCGGTCCCCGCGGCCTCATGCCTAACCCGAAGACGGGTACGGTGACGGACGATCCCGCCACGGCGGTCAAGGACGCAAAGGCCGGCAAGGTCGATTTCCGCATGGACAAGACAGGCAACTGCTGCGTGATCGCGGGCAAGGTCTCCTTCGAGGCCGACAAGCTCGTTGCGAACGTCAAGGCCGTTGTCGAGGCCGTTCAGGCCGCGAAGCCCGCCACAGTGAAGGGCGCGTTCATCCGTTCGCTGACGCTCTCCTCGACGATGGGCGTGGGCGTTCCCTGCATCCTGGATCAGGCCGAGTAAAGGAGCGTGAACCATGAGAATTGAAAAAGTCGCAATCCTGAACGAAGTGGTCGACCGCGTCAAGGCGTCGGACTACTGCTTCATACTGAACTACGGCGGCGTGTCCGTCGACAAGGTCGCGAAGCTCCGCGCCGCGCTCAAGACGCACGAATCGCGCCTCCTCGTGGTGAAGAACACCTTCCTCGCGAAGGCCGCCAAGGAGAAGGGCTGGTCCGACGACGTGCAGAAGATGCTTACGGGCCCGACGGCGATCGTCACGGGTGCGGGCGAGGTCACGGCCGTCGCCAAGGACGTCATGGACTTCGTCGAGGCGTCCGAGGGCCGCGCGTCCGTGAAGGGCGCCGACTACGATGGCAAGATCGTGGACGCCGCGATGGTGGAAGCGCTCTCCAAGGTGCCTGGCAAGGATCAGCTCCGCGCCACGTTGCTCATGCTCCTCAAGGAGCCGGCGACGCGTCTTGCGCGCGTGCTTTCCGAGAAGGCCAAGAAGGAAGGCGGGGAAGCCTAAGGATCCGGAAATTCCGGAAAATCCGGATAATCCGGAAATTCCGGAGAAACCGGAAAATCCGGAAAACCGGAAAAATTTCCTTCAGATGAAAAACGCTGAAGGTTGACAAGTAAAAAAGGAAAGAAACAATGACGAACGAAGAACTCATCAAGGAACTGTCGGGCAAGACGGTTCTCGAAATCAACGAACTCGTGAAGGCGCTCGAAGAGGCGTGGGGCGTTTCCGCCGCTGCCGCCGTCGCCGTCGCTGGTCCTGCCGCCGCCGCTGCTCCCGCTGAGGAGAAGACGGAATTCGACGTGATCCTCGAATCCGCCGGCGCACAGAAGATCGCGGTCATCAAGGAAGTCCGCGCGATCACGGGTCTCGGCCTCAAGGACGCCAAGGACATGGTCGAAGGCGCGCCCAAGACGGTCAAGGAAGGTGCTTCCAAGGAAGACGCCGAGAAGATCAAGGCCCAGCTCGAGAAGGCCGGCGCCAAGGTCACGATCAAGTAAGCGGAATACATTCCGATTCGGCGAAAGGCGCAGTCCATTAAGGGCTGCGCCTTTTGTTGTACTCCGCGCCGTAATCTCACGCCTCCTACCCGCAACTTCACATATCGCGATAGACTAGGCGTTGCACTACGCCTAGTAGAACGGTACGTTCAAGGGCTCGTTCAAGGCATATGCGGACGTTGGCGGTAAGCCGAAGGCGACGACTGTGAACGTGACGGGCGTGCTGGTGGATGGTGTCGGTTATGGCGCAGAAGAAGGTCGGCGGCGTGGGGGTGACGGTGGAGTAGGGGGCGGCTCGCCCCACCTTTGGCTGCGACAAGCGTGACCACTTGCGGTGTGGTTTTGCAATCTTCTTACATTATGCGTAAAGTATACTACGATGGCTTTACGCAAGGTGTAAAACCGCGATGCATAATTGAGAATTTGACGATGAAAGCGTGATGAATCACTATGGCACGAAATGTGCTTGAATAACTTTCTACAGAGTGGAGTTGCCACTCGTCAAGGAGAAACAAAATGAGCAAATACGTCGAGCGCGTGCTGAAGGAAACGGCTGCGCGCAATGGTAATGAGCCGGAATTCCTCCAGGCCGTCGATGAAGTGCTGACGACCCTCGATCCGGTTCTCAAGAAGAACCCGCAGTACGAGGCCAACGCCATTCTTGAGCGCATGGTCGAGCCGGAGCGCGTGATCATGTTCCGCGTCCCGTGGGTGGACGACAAGGGCATCGTACGCGTGAATCGCGGCTACCGCATCCAGATGAACAGCGCGATCGGCCCCTACAAGGGCGGCCTGCGTTTCGACCCCACGGTGAATCTGGGCGTGCTGAAGTTCCTCGCGTTCGAGCAGGTGTTCAAGAACTCGCTCACCACGCTCCCGATGGGCGGCGGCAAGGGCGGCTCCGACTTCAACCCGAAGCAGAGCCCGCACACCCCCGGCAAGCGTTGCAGCGACGCCGAGGTGATGCGCTTCTGCCAGAGCTTCATGACCGAGCTCTTCCGCCACATCGGCCCCGATACGGACGTGCCGGCGGGCGACATGAACGTGGGCGGCCGCGAGATCGGCTACCTATTCGGACAGTACAAGCGCCTCGCGAACGAGTGGACGGGCGTCCTCACGGGCAAGGGTCTCTCCTTCGGCGGCTCGCTGATCCGTCCGGAGGCGACCGGCTACGGCGACATCTACTTCGCCGAGAACATGCTCGCCATGCGCGGCGAGAAGTTCGAGGGCAAGAAGTGCGTGATCTCCGGTTCGGGCAACGTGGCGAGCTTCGCCGCGCAGAAGCTGATGAAGCTCGGCGCGACCGTGATGACGCTCTCCGACCGCTCCGGCGCGATCTTCTGCGAAAGCGGCATCACGGAGAAGATGCTCAAGGACATCATGGTCCTCAAGACCGTCAAGCGCGGCGAGCTCGCCGACTTCGCGAAGAAGACGAAGGCCGTCAAGTTCTTCGCCGGCAAGAACAGCTGGCAGATTGCGGACAAGATCGACGCGGCGTTCCCGTGCGCCCGCCAGAACGAGCTGAACGGCAAGGACGCCGAGTACCTGCTCAAGCACGGCTGCACGCTCGTGGGCGAAGGCGCGAACATGCCGTCCACCCCGGACGCGATCGCGGCGTTCCTCAAGGCCAAGATCATGTACTCCCCGGGCAAGGCGTCGAACGCCGGCGGCGTGGCCACGTCGGGCCTCGAGATGTCGCAGAACTCGGAGCGCCTCAGCTGGACGGCCGAGGAGGTGGACTCCAAGCTCAAGGGCATCATGAAGTCCATCCACGACAACGCCTGGGAAGCCGCCGCGAAGTACGGCGACAAGGGCAACTACGTGATGGGCGCGAACATCGCCGGCTTCGTGAAGGTCGCCGACGCCATGGTCGCCCAGGGCGTGTGCTAAGGGAATCCGCTACGGCGGATTCCGTCACGGACGCCTCCGGCATTTGTCTGCCGGGGGCGTTTGGCTTTTTATCTGACTTGCGGAGTAGACTTGCCCTCTGCGCTTGGATTTGGTATCTTTGTGCCACGGAGAAAAAGTTCTAGCGCCCCATGACGGGTAGCGGAAAGGCATCAGATGACAGTGACACTGAAAATCGAGAAGTCCGTCTACGGTGGCGACGGACTCGGACGCCTCGGCGACGGGCGCGTGGCGTTCGTACCGGGCGCGTACGCGGGCGAGACGGTGAAGGCCGAAATCGTAGAGCAGAAGAAGCGTTTCGTCAAGACGCGTCTCGTGAACATAGAGGAGCCGATTCCAGAAAGGCTCTCCGAGACTGGACCGACCGTTCCAGGCATGGTGTATGCCGATGTTGCGTACTCCGCCGAAATCCGCTTCAAGCAGGACCAGCTCGAGAACTTTCTCTGGAAGGTGGCGCACACGGTGTTGCCGCTTGAGGTCGTTCACGCCGTCGCGCCGACCACTTACCGCAACAAGGTGGTGTACCACACGGAGCGCCAGCACGGCAAGTGGGTGCTCGGATACCGCGAAGAGCCCGACCACCGCGTGGTGGACGTGACGCAGGACCCGCTGGCGTGTCCTGCGATCAACGCGGCGCTTCCCGCCATCCGCTCGGCGGTGTTCACGCTCCTCACGCAGGGCGCGCGAGCCGTGCGCCAGAGCGCGAAGGCGGCGGACAACGTGACGATTCGCCACACCGCACGCGACGGCGTGAAGTGGTGGCTCGGCGAGCCGCCTGCTAACCTTGAGTTGTGCGAGCAGACGGCCGGGCTGAAGTTCGCCGTGTCGGCAGACGGCTTCTACCAAGTCAATCCTCAGATGGCCGACAGGCTCGTGGCGGCCGTGCGTGACGAGTATGCGTCTGGTATCGACACAGCCCCGCATGTACTCGATCTCTACTGCGGCGTAGGCGTGTTCGGACTCTGCTGCGCTCATGCCGCAAAGGCGTCAATGTCCGACCCCATCCGCCTCGTGGGCATCGAGAGCGGGCGCGCCGCTGTCGCCTGCGCGAAGAAGAACGCGGCGGCGCTAGGCATCCCTGCGAACTTCTTCTGCGAGCGCGTGGGCGGCAGTCTCACGCGCATCAAGGCGGGTTCGCACCACACGGTGATTGTAGATCCGCCTCGCGGCGGACTCGAACCGAACGTCGCCCCGTGGCTTGCGCGTCTGCCCGCCCCGCGCATCCTCTACGTGTCGTGCGACCCGGCTACGCTCACGCGCGACCTCGCCGTGCTCACGCGCACCTACGACATTTCGCGCGTGAAGCTCTTCGATCTATTCCCTCGCACCGCGCGCTTTGAGACGCTCGTAGTCCTTCAAAAGAGATCAGCAAAATGAATCTCCGACTGAAGCTCTCCGCTGCCATTGCCATTACGGCGGCTATGGCGTTCGCCGCCGACCCTCTTGACGCGGTAGACACGCTGATCGGCAGTTCGTACAGGGGGCACACGTTTCCCGGGGCGACGTGTCCGTTCTCGCTGGTGCAGGTGAGTCCGGATACGGGCCTGTGCGACTGGGACCACTGTTCCGGCTACGTATGGGAAGATCCATGCATTTACGGATTTTCCCAGACGCATCTGAGCGGCACGGGTTGTCCTGACCTTGAGGATGTGCGTCTGTTGCCGTTCACGGACGACTTCCTCTCTCCCGATCCGCGCACGTGGCGTCTTGCGAAAGACTTCCGCACGGAACAAGGGCGTCCCGGATACTACACGGTCGCCCTCACGAACACCGGGGTGAAGGTGGAGCTGACCTCCACGCCGCGAGTGGGCGTACACCGTTACACGTACTCCGCGGGGAAGCCCGTGAAGCTGCTCGTCGATTTGCAGTGGGTCAACGCAAGCGACATGTCTGGCGCCGTCGTGGAGTTCTCTAATCGGCTTGATGCGGCGCAGAATGCGATTGTCGGCGGACGCCGTACCCATGCGTGGCTCAGGCGCAGCGTTTTCTGGAAAGTCGTGTTCGACCGTCCTTGGACGAGCGCGCGTCTCCTACCCAAATCGGATCCGCAGGAGAAGGGCGAGCGCTGGGTGCTGGAGTTCGCTTCAGGCGCGCCGCTCGTCGCGAAGGCGGCGATCTCCACGGTAGACGAGGAAGGCGCGGCGAAGAACTACGCCGCCGAGGCGGAGGGAAAGTCCTTCGAGGAAATCCGCGATGCGGCGCGGACGCGGTGGCGTACGCTACTAGGCCGCTTCGAGGTGCCAGGTGCCACGGACGAGCAGCGCACGACGTTCTACACCGCGCTCTACCACCTCTTCATACAGCCTAACGACATTGCCGACGTCGACGGACGCTACCGGGGCGGGGACGCCAAGGTCGCCACGGCGAAGGACGGCGCATACTACACCGGCTTCTCGCTCTGGGACACCTTCCGCGCGGCGCATCCGTTCTACACAATCGCCGTTCCCGAACGCGTGAACGGCTTCGTCAACTCGATGCTCTGCCATTACCGTACGCTTGGCTTTCTCCCCGTGGGTCCGTACTTCGGCTGGGAATCGTACTACATGATCGGCAACCACTCCGTGCCGGTGATCGTGGATGCCTACAAAAAGGGCTTCCGCGGATTCGACGTGGACCTCGCCTTTGAGGCCGTTACGAACTCGCTCACCGTCACGCACGCAGACCCGTTCGGGCGCCGCAAGATCAAGGAGGACTGGCATCTCTACGACCGCCACGGCTACTACCCGTACGACAAGATCATCGGCGAGAGCGTGAGCCGCACGCTTGAGTGCTGCTTTGACGACTGGTGCGCGGCGGAGTTCTGTCAGGCACTTGCGCGCGGCGACGAGGCGTTCTTCAGGAGGCGAGCGAACTACTGGAAGAACGTGTTCGACCAGGAAAGCGGATTTATGCGCGGCAAGGACTCGGATGGCCGTTGGCGATTTCCATTTAATCCGTTTCGCTTAGGCGGATATGACGCCGACACGGCATACGACTACACGGAGGGCAACGCCTTCCAGTACACTTGGCATGTGCTGCATGATCCAAAGGGACTCATTGAGGTGATGGGAGGACGTCCTTCGTTCGTGCAGAAGCTGAACTTCCTCTTCGTCCAGCCGGAGCGCACCGACGGCATGGGCTTCGTGGGCGATGTGACGGGGCTAATCGGACAGTACGCGCATGGCAACGAGCCTAGTCACCACGTGGCGTACTTGTACACGCTTGCGGGGCATCCACGCCGCACGGCGGACTTGGTGCGAAACGTGTGCGAACGCTTCTACGGTGCGAAACCGGGCGGACTCTGCGGCAACGACGACTGCGGGCAGATGAGCGCGTGGTACGTGTTCGCCGCGATGGGGTTCTATCCGTTCAACCCGTGCGGGGGCGATTACGTACTCGGCGCGCCGCAGCTGCCGGAGGTGCGCGTGGCGATGCCGAGCGGCAAGACGTTCCGCGTCGTGGCGCGCAACCTCTCGCGTCTGAACAAGTACGTCGAGTCCGTCAAACTCAACGGAAATACCCTAGAAGGGGCGGTCATCCGCCACGCCGATATCGTCGCCGGCGGCGAAATCGTCTTTGAAATGGAGCGCTAAGCGTGTCGGGGATTGAAAGCGCACGCAAATCATGGTATAATTCTCACATGCTCTTGGAAGTTAAGAATCTGCGTATTGCGTTTCGCCGCGGCGGACACGAGACGGTGCCCGTGCGGGACGTAAGTTTTTCCGTGCCTGAACACGGAAGGGTGGCCCTTGTGGGCGAATCTGGTTGCGGCAAGTCGCTCACGGCGCTGTCGCTCGCGCATCTGCCGCCCACCGACAGCGCGTACATCTCCGGCACGGAGACGTTCACGGGGAGACGCATCTCCTACGTGTTCCAGAATCCGTCCGACTCCCTCAACCCCGTGATGCGCATCTCCGCGCAGATACGCGAGGCACTGCCGAAGGGAATGTCCAAGTCCGCTGCCGAGGAAAGGGCGGTGGAGCTGCTCGCGCGAACGGGTCTGCCCGATCCCAGACGCGCCGCGCACGCCTACCCGTGCGAACTTTCCGGCGGACAGCAGCAGCGCGCGATGATCGCGATGGCGCTCGCCGCCGCGCCGGACCTGCTAGTCGCCGACGAGCCCACTACGGCACTAGACGTGACCACGCAGAAACAGGTGCTTGAGCTCATCGACTCCCTCGCTGCGGAAACCGGTATGGCGGTGCTTCTCATCACGCACAACCTCGGACTCGTCGCGGGGCGCATGGACGAGGTCAACGTGATGTACGCGGGGCAGATCGTGGAGTCTGGACCTGTCCTTGAAGTGCTCGCCAACCCCCGCCATCCATATACGCGGGGACTGCTCGCGGCCGTGCCGGCCCTAGACGCTCCGCGCGACGCTCCGCTCGCGGACATCCCGGGCACGGTCCCTCCGCCCGACCAGTGGCCGGACGGCTGCGCCTTCGCGCCGCGTTGTGCGTTCGCCGACGACCGCTGCCGCGCCGAAAACCCGCCTGCCATTGTGACAGGCGCAGTTCGACATGCATGTTTCCACTGACGGCGGCGAGCCGAGGCTTGCGCTTCGGCGGTCTTTGTTCTATAATACACGAAACACCATAGGAGGCCAAAATGGCGGAACCAGAAGAGAACAACGAGGAGTTTGAGGCGACGGCGGCAACTGAGGTTGCCAATGAGAATGCCGCCGCCGTAGACGAGGAATCCCTTGCCGAAGCGGACGCGGAAGAAGAAGGCGGCACGGTGATCCGCGATACGGACATCGTGTTCGACTGTCCCCACTGCGGCCACAACCTCGCGATCGACTACCGCGGCGCCGGTCTCCAGATCGAATGCGTGAACTGCGGCGAGTCCGTGCTTGTCCCCATTCCCGACGGCATGAAGATCGACGACCTCGACATCGAGCCGGGCGAGATCCTCAAGCAGCTGTTCGCCGCGCGCCGCAACCTTCAGCGCGCCGAGGCACGCATCGCGGAACTTGAGCTCGAGCTGCGCGGCGTCACCATGCGCAGCGATTCGCTCCGTGCGTTGCTGGAGTCCTTCGCGATCCAACTAGAGGAGCTGAAGGAGCTATCGCGCAATGAGGTGAAGCTGCGCGACAAGTCTGCTGCGCTCATCGGCCGTCTTGCAGGCGACATCTCGGCCACGATTGGCGACACCGCACACAGCGAGATGCTGAATGGTGTGGACGGGACTGTGTTGGACGCTGAATGAAATCGCGTTTCCATTCGCTCTTCGTAAACGCGCTCACGTTTTCGCGAGTGCCACTGATCTTTGCGTTCATGGCGTTCGCCGTGACGGCTGAATGGCGGCAGAGTTGGGTGTGGACGATTCCCGCCTGCGTCAGCATGTTCCTCGCGGGGATCACCGACCTCTTGGACGGACGCCTCGCCAGACGGTGGAAGGTTGTTTCCACATTTGGGAAGTTGGCTGATCCGCTCATGGACAAGGTGTTCTTCATCGTCTCTTTTCCCACGCTGCTATGGCTGATCGGGATACAGGGCGATAACCGCGTCCATCTGGTCGTAATGCTGGTCTTCACGGTTCTATACATACTGCGCGACCAGTGGGTCACGTTCCTTCGCGCGGTTGCTAGCACGTACCATGCGGACGTGAGCGCGATGTGGCTGGGAAAAGTGCGCACGGCGCTGTCTTTCCCCGCTGCCGGTTTCATCTACTTGTATCTCGCGTACCACAACTATCTGCCAGACGCATGGAACGGCCCCATGCTGGCAGCAGTCTACCTCGTCGAGGCGTTTCTAATCGTGCTGAACATCTATTCATGCGCGGTCTACACGAGAGCCTACTGGCCCTACATTCGCCGTGCAATTGAATCATCGTCCGAAGATTCCGAAGCCTAGGGCAGGAGGTCTTTTATCGGCTCCGCGCACTTTTCAAGCTGGCGGAGAATTTTGACGTGGGCGGGGTCTTTTTCGGGATCTGGCTGTTGTGACGCGTGCTTCGCCTTCCAGTCCTTGTGCTTCTGATTAAGCTCCTGCACCTTGATGCGGAGACGCGATACCTCGTAGGTTATCTTGCGAAGGGTGTCGGCATCTGCGGTCGATTTACGCTCCGCGGCGGTTTTCTCGAGGCTGCGGAGCTGGCGCAGGGCGGCGGCGGCATCCTGCAGATATGGACTGCTGCTGGCGCCTTGCAGTAGTTTCGCCTTCAACGCCTCCGCCTCGCCGGCCAACTGGTAGTACTTGCCCAGGCTTGCAAGCTGGTTGGTTGGGAGAAGGTCAGGGGTGCCTGAGAAGCAGTAGATGTTGTCGGCGGGGATGCGCACGGTGCGGGTGATCTTCTGGGAGATAAAAGTGCCAGCCACTTTGAGTCCGTTTGTGGTGGATACTGTCTCCTTGATCATGAAGAACCGTCCGCTCGGCGCATTCCCGACCGGCTTGCCATCCAGCTCCTCCACGGGCGTGACGCGTTTCAAGACCCCCCACGTCGCGTCTTTCAGGTCAACGGGACGTACGCGAGCGCTCTTCTGTTGAACAACTTTGCCGTTCTGGGACGTAGAAACCGGCTTCTCCGATTTCGACAGTTCCTTGAACAGCGAGGTCGTGGAATCAACGACCGAGCAGATGCGTGCGCGCACCTCGGGCGGCAGCTTCTCGCCGATGGTCGGCGCAAAATACCACACGAGAGCGCCTGAACCCGCCGCCAGCGCGACGTAGGTTGCCAAGAACTTCATTCCCATGGCCGACACCGTGGCTTACTTGACTGGCACGAGGCGGTCCGCGCCGAAGTAGGGGCGGATGGCTTCCGGCAGGAGCACGGAACCGTCCTCCTGGAGGTGCTGCTCAAGGAGCGCCACCATCAGGCGCGGCAGAGCCACGCCGGAACCGTTGAGCGTGTGGACGAGCTTCGTCTTGCCGTCCTCGTCCTTGAACCGGCAATTTAGGCGGCGGGCCTGGTAGTCTGTGAAGCAGCTGCACGAACTGACTTCGAGCCACTGCTGCTCGCCGGGAGCCCAGAGTTCCAGGTCGTAGCACTTGGCTGCGGAGAAGCCCATGTCGCCGGACGAGAGCATCAGCACGCGGAAGTGGAGTCCGAGGCCGGTGAGCACCTCCTCGGCCTCGTGGACGAGCGTTTCAAGCTGCTGGAACGAGGTGGAGGGGTGGACGAAGTTGACCATCTCGACCTTGTCGAACTGGTGGACGCGGAGCATGCCGCGCGTCATCTTGCCGGCGCTTCCGGCCTCGCGGCGGAAGCAGGGCGTGTAGGCGGTGAGCTTGACGGGGCTCTCGGGCGTGATCTTCGGGAGCTTCACGCCGTCGAACACGTCGTCGCGGTAATAGTTCGTGACGGGCACTTCGGCGGTGGGGATGAGCCAGAAGTCGTCCGCATTCGAGTGGGAGAGGTCCTCGGCGAACTTCGGGAGCTGTCCGGTACCGGTCATGGACGCGGAGTTGACGAGGAAGGGCGGGAGCATCTCGGTGTAGCCCTGCTTCTGGCAGTGCAGGTCGAGCATGTACTGGATGAGCGCGCGCTGGAGCTTCGCGCCCTGTCCGAGGATGATCGGGAAGCCCGTGCCCGTGAGCTTCACGCCGCGCGGGAAGTCGAAGATGCCGAGCCGTTCGCCAATCTGCGTGTGGTCGGGGATCGGGTAGGCGGGGTCCTTCCATTCGCCGACAAGGCGCACGACCTTGTTGGACGAGGAGTCGAGCCCGGTGGGGATTTCGGGAGCGGGAATGTTGGGAATCATGAGGAGCGTCTCGCGGAGGTCCGTCTCGACCTGTGCGAGTTCGCGGTCGATCTCGGCGATGCGGTCGCCGATTGCGCGCATCTTCTCCTTTGCGGCGGAGACGTCCTGCCCCGCCTTCGCGGCGGCGCCGATTTCCTTCGACGCGCTGTTGCGCTGCTGCTTTAGCGATTCGGTCTCGCCGATGAGCGCACGGCGCTTCGCGTCGAGGTCGCGCGCGCGGGCGACTTTCTCCTGTTCCACGCCGCGCCGCGCGAGCTGGTCGGCCGTGGCGTCGAATTCTTCCCTGATTCTCTTGATGTCAATCATGATTGATTCCTTCTTTGCGAGAGACGCGTATTATACCACAATCCGATTCGGATTACCAACGTCCGCGACACATTGTGCTATAATATGCGCCGACTTACGGAGGAGTAGAAAAGTGAAGAAGACCGCGAACAAGCCACTCAACGTGGTGCAGAAGATCATCGCCGCCCACCTCGTGGAGGGCGACCCCGCGACGGACGCCGAACTCGGCATCCGCATCGACCAGACGCTCACGCAGGACGCGACGGGCACGATGGCGTACCTCCAGTTCGAGTCGATGGACGTGCCGCACGTCCGCAACGAACTCGCCGTGAGCTACGTGGACCACAACACCGTGCAGATCGGCTTCGAGAACGCCGACGACCACGACTTTCTCCAGTCCATCGCGAAGAAGTACGGCGTCGTCTACTCCAAGTGCGGCAACGGCATCTGCCACCAGCTCCACCTCGAGCGCTTCGGCAAGCCGGGCAAGACCCTCCTCGGCAGCGACTCCCACACGCCCACCGGCGGCGGCATCGGCATGGTCGCGATCGGCGCGGGCGGCATCGACATCGCCGTCGCCATGGCCGGCGGCGCGTTCCACATCCCCACGCCGAAAGTGCGCGGCATCAGGCTCACGGGACGCCTCCCGAAAGGCTGCAGCGCGAAGGACGTGATCCTCAAGGTGCTCGAGAAGTACGGCACGAAGGGCAACGTGGGCTGGATTTTCGAGTACTTCGGTCCCGGCGTGAAGACGCTCGACGTGCCGAGCCGCGCCACGATCACGAACATGGGCGCGGAGCTGGGCGTGACGACGAGCGTGTTCCCGAGCGACGCCGTGACGAAGCAGTTCCTCGCCGCGCAGGGACGCGCGAAGGACTGGACGGAGCTCGTGGCCGACAAGGGCGCGACATACGACGACGTGTTCGAGCTTGACCTCTCGAAGATCGAGCCGCTGATGGCCGCCCCGCACTCGCCCGGCAACATCGTCACGGTGAAGTCGCAGAAGGGCAAGAAGGTCAACCAGATCATGATCGGATCCTGCACGAACAGTTCGTACCGCGACATCCGCACCGTGGCGCTCATCCTGAAAGGGAAGCACGTGGCGGAGGACGTGGAGGTGGGCATCGCGTGCGGTTCGCGTCAGGTGGTGAACATGCTCGCGGCGGACGGTTCGCTCGCGATCCTCATCAAGGCCGGCTGCCGCATCCTCGAGAACGCCTGCGGCTTCTGCATCGGCGCGCACATGAGTCCGCGCACGGGCGCCGTATCCCTCCGCACGAACAACCGCAACTTCGAGGGACGCAGCGGCACGAAGAGCGCGCAGGTGTTCCTCGTCTCGCCCGAGACGGCCGCCGTGAGCGCGCTGACGGGCAAGGTGACCTCGCCGCTCGGCGCGAAGATTCCGTCCGTCCCCGTGCCGAAGAAGTTCCCGATAGACGACTCCATGTTCCTCTACCGCGCGACGGCGGGGAAGGGTGTGCGCAAGACGGAGATCGTGCGCGGGCCAAACATCGCGACCGTGCCGAAGGGCGTACCGCTTGCGGCGTCCTACACCGCCGTGTGCGCGATCAAGGTGGGCGACAAGATCACGACGGACCACATCATGCCGGCGGGCGCGCGCCTCAAGTTCCGCTCGAACATACCCGCGTACGCGAAGTTCGTGTTCGAGCCGTGCGACCCCACGTTCCACGATCGCTGTCTCACGAACCGCGAGAAGGGCATCGCGAACGTGATCGTGGCGGGCGAATCGTACGGACAGGGCTCCAGCCGCGAACACGCGGCGCTCTGCCCGATGTACCTCGGCGTCAAGGCGGTCCTTGCCAAGTCGATCGAGCGCATCCACCGCGCGAACCTCATCAACTTCGGCATCGTGCCTTTTGTATTCGACGACCCCAGGGACTACGACCGCCTTCAGGCGGGCGACGCGCTTGAGCTGACGAACATCCGCGCGGCTGTCGAAGGCGACGGCAAGGCGACGTTTAAGGCGGGTTCTATCACCTTCACCGCCACGGCCACGCTCTCCGCGCGCGAGAAGCATCTTCTCCTCTGCGGCGGCCTCCTCGCCTCGCTGAAATAAGCCTGTCAGATGGTGTTCCTTCTCGCGTTCGTGCTCATGCTCGGATTCGGCGCGCTGGCGGCGGCGCCGGATGCCGTGGCGCTTGACGCGGCGCGGGAGGAAGTGCGCACGCTTCTCGCCGACGACTTCAGGGCGTTGAATGAAGGTCGGCTGACACTTCTGGATGTTGCGGACCATGTGTCCGACTTGGCGGCGGCGTCCAATTCCGCCGCGAGACTACGCATACTCCAGGAAGGGGCGTTCAACCTCTACAGGGAGGCCGATGCGCTCGGTCGGGCGGCGGAACGGCGCGTACCGTTCTGGATCAACCTCGGCACCGAGGCGGAATTCGAGTTCGCGGCGTGTCCCGCCGGTTCGTTCACGATGGGCTGCGATGGCGAGCGCCGTGATCCGCAATTTCGCCACAGGGTCAATCTGCCGCGTCCGTTCTGGATTGCGAAGTATCAGACTACAAAACGGCTCTACAGCACCTTCCGCAGAATCGATTCCATGACCGAGGAGGAAAAACTCTACGGTGGCATGGGCATTCCGCATGGCGGATTGTCTCGCAAGGACATGGACGATTTCTGCGCATTCCTTACAATCCGCAACAAAGACCGTCTGCCGAAAGGGTATGTGTTCCGTCTTCCCACGGACGCCGAATGGGAATACGCCCTGAACGCGAACTGCGACGACCCCGCCGATCCTTACATGCGGTTCAAGAACGGCGATGCGTCGGTGGCGGAGGAAATCTCAATTTCGTGGAACATGGTGAATGAACGCCGTGCAGCGCATGGTTTTAATCCAATTCACCCCGCCGAGAAGGGGCAGGGGACGGTGTTCGCCGTCGGTACGAGGCGTCCAAACGCCTGGGTCATCTACGATATGCTCGGAAACGGACAGGAATACGTCCTCGACACCATCCCTCCCGATTCCATTCAACGGCCTTATGGCGAGGGCGTGTTTGACAGTGGTTCATACGATTTCGGATATGCGGACGAGGAAACTGAGCCGTTGCGCCATGTCAACGATGCAAACGGTCTTGTCATAACGCGCGGAGGCGTGCGCTATCGACGTTTTGACGCAAGCTGGTACGGGCGAACCGTCGTCGCGCCTAGTTCTCATTGGAATGGACATTACGTCTTCCGCATCGCGCTTGCGCCTGACATCCTTGGCGAACGGGAATGGGTGTCCGCGAAATGACGCTTGCGGCAGGAGACATCATCGGCGGATACCGCGTGGTGCGTCTGCTCGGCACGGGCGGCATGGGCACGGTCTATGAGGTGGAGCGCGTGGACGGCGGCGGACGGTATGCGCTGAAGGCGTTCACCCGCGACCATGGAGACGTAGAGGCTCTCCGGCGGCGCTTCCAGACCGAAGGCAAGGCCCTCCAGCTTCTGCGGCATCCGAATCTCCTGCGCGTCCATGAGCTTGGAGAAGACGCGGCGAGCGGGTTGCTCTATTTCGTCATGGATCTGGTCCTTGACGTCGAAGGGGAGGCGCGCTCGCTTGCGGATGTCGAGCCGGGATCCGTCGACGAGACACAACTCTCGCGCTGGTACGGGCAGCTCAAGTCAGCGCTCGACTACATCCATGCCGCCGGCATCGTCCATCGCGACGTCAAGCCGAGCAATATCCTGATCAACGCGGACGGCGATGCCGTCCTGGGCGACTTCGGCATTTCGCGTTTCACCGATGGCGAACTCCGCCGGAAACTGGACGCCGAGACGACCATGGAGTCCGTGGACGCGGATACGCGCACCGTGATGGGGTCCGTCATGTACCTCGCGCCGGAGGTGCGGCGCGGCGAGAAGGCCACGCCGGCGTCGGACGCCTACGCGCTCGGCGTCACGTTCTACCGCCTGCTTACGGGCATCTGGTACGAACCGGGGCCCGTCGCGGACGGACTACTCTCCGAATTCGGCCGCCGATGGTCTCGTGCCCTAAAGCGGCTTCTTTCCGCCGAGCCTGCGGCGCGTCTGCCCATCCCGTCCGTGGAGACAGGGAAAGGCTCCGCGAAAAAGCGGTGGTACATCGTCGCCATTAGCACATCGGTCATCATCCTGGCAGGCTCCGTATGGCTTTGGTTGGTAGGGACGGCGCCCCGCGCCGTCCGCGGCGGTCGCGGGGCGACCGCCCTACCGGCAAAAACCCAACCGGCAACCGCCCTGCCGAAATACACATTTGATCAGTTCTTTCCCCGGCATACGGAGCAACCTTCGAAATGAGCAATTTTCCCGAAACATCCACAACGCTCCTTGCGCGGCTGGCCGAACGCGAGACGGGCATCGACCAGTCCGCCTGGCGCATTTTCTTCGACCGGTACCAGCCGGTGATGGTGGAATATGCCCGGATGAAGGGCGCGGGCAACGATGCGGAAGACGTCGTGCAGGAGGTGTTTGCGAATCTCGCCAAGGTGTTCAAGGCGGGGCGTTACGTGCGCGATAAGGGGCGTTTTAGGAACTATCTCGCCAAAATGCTTCGAAACGAACTCGTCAGCCGCCTACGGCGCGAACAGGTGCGTCCGGAGGGGAACAGCGTCAATCTTGCCGCAGTCAATGTAGTTGAAAACGAGGAATTGCGGATTGAGCCTTCGTTTTCTGAAATGGAGGCGGATGACGCGACATGGGAGCTTGCGAGGCAGCGTGCGGCGGTTGAGCACATCCTGTCCAAGACGGCGCTTTCGGAGCAGTCGCGTCGGATCTACCGCGAACTGATGGAGACTGGCGAAAGCTGTGCGGCGGTAGCCCGCCGCCTCGGTCTACCGGCCGCGACCGTCCGTCAGGTCAAATCGCGCGTCACGCGCATGATCGCTGCATTCAAAAAAGCGACATAGGCATGCAGTATCTTTTCTCAAACCTCATCATAAAATGTAGGTATGAGAAAAAATAGACCAAAACAATTCGTATAGTTGCTCATATCTCATTCGTGTGATATAATATGCGGCGCAAGGAGGTTAAAGATGATAGGCAGAATCAATGAGATCAAACAGCTTCGGAACGCATTTGCTTCCGAGCAGTCGGAATTCGTGGCACTCTATGGCCGTCGCCGTGTTGGAAAGACATTTCTGGTGAACGAGACATTTGGCGGACGATATGCGTTCCAGCATTCTGGAGTCGAGAATGTCGGGCTGTACGAACAGCTCGACTATTTCCGTCAGTCCCTTTCCGTCTATGGAGCCTATCGCTGTTCTCGACTTGCCAACTGGCGAGAGGCATTCTTTGAACTGCGACAGATGCTCGAAAAAGCCGAGGTCGGCAAAAAGGTGGTTTTCCTCGACGAGGTTCCATGGCTAGACACGGCGAAGTCAGGTTTTCTGCCCGCACTGGAACATTTCTGGAACGGTTGGGCCTCACTTCGCAAGGACATCCTGCTCATCGTCTGCGGTTCGGCTACCTCGTGGGTCGTGAACAAGATACTCAACAATCGGGGAGGACTTCACAACCGCGTGACAAAACCCATACCTGTCGCTCCATTCACGCTGCGGGAATGCGAGGAATATGCCGTTTGGAAGAAACTAGCCTTTGATCGCAGGCAGATTGCGGAATGCTACATGGCGCTTGGAGGTGTGGCGTACTACTGGAGTCTGCTGCTTCCGGAATTCAGTGTCGCGCAGAACATCGACTATCTGTTCTTCGGTCAGAACTCGGTGCTCAAGACGGAATTCCGCAAGCTCTTCGCGTCGCTTTTCAAGCATGACGAAAAGTATGTGGAGATTGTGAAGGCCCTCGCGTCAAGGTCTGTCGGCATGACGCGCGAAGAACTTCTTGCTGCCATGCCGTCACCATGCGGCGGCGAGATCAGCCGCTATCTTCTGGAGCTTGAGGAATGCGGTTTTATACGGAGAAACAGCATCATAGGAACCATAAAGCGAGGTGCGATCTACAAGCTCATAGACAATTTCACCCTGTTCCACTTCAAATTCCTTGCCGAGCGCAGGGGGACAGACGAGCGATTCTGGTCTCTCTCCTACGAAAAGCCTGCATTGAACGCATGGCGGGGGCTTTCCTTCGAGCGGATATGCTTCTGGCACATACCGCAAATCAAGCAGGCGCTCGGCATATCCGGGGTTCTGTCGGACGTCTATTCATGGCGCGGCAAATCCGCTGCGCCCGAAGTCGGTGATGC
>CAMKJU010000028.1 GCA_946413265.1 uncultured Lentisphaerota bacterium | reverse complement strand
GGCACGCGGCCTTCGTGATGTAGCCCTCGATCGCGTGCGTGAGCGCGTCCATGCCCGTGAACGCCGTGAGGCCCTTGGGCATGGTCGCCATCATCTCGGGATCGACGAACGCGACCACGGGGATGTCATGCGGATCGACGCACACGAACTTGCGCTTCTTCTCGATGTCGGTGATCACGTAGTTGATCGTGACCTCGGCGGCGGTACCGGCCGTTGTCGGAACGGCGAGGATCGGCTTCGACGGGTTCTTCGTGGGCGCGACGCCCTCGAGCGAGCGGACGTCCGCGAACTTCGGGTTCGCGATGATGATGCCCACGGCCTTCGCCGTGTCTATCGACGAGCCGCCGCCAATCGCGACGATGCAGTCGGCCTTCGCGGCCTTGAACGCCTTCACGCCGTTCTTCACGTTCGCGATAGTGGGGTTCGGCTTGATCTCGGAGTAGACCGCATACTTCACCTTCGCCTTGTCCAGAAGGTCCGTCACCTTCTTCGTGACGCCGAACTTGATCAGGTCGGGATCGGAGAAGACGATCGGCTTCTTGAGCCCGCGGTGCGCGAGTTCGTTGACGATTTCCTTCACGGCGCCCGCGCCGTGGTAGGACGTTTCATTCAGAATGATGCGGTTCATTTTTCGGTTGTCTCCGTTTTGGGTGAGAAAATCGCCGCATATTATACCACTAAAACGCGCCGTGTGTCATCAGAGAATATGCTATACTATGCACATGACTATTGGCACATTCAGAGGCGCGACGCTTGACTCGCGCCAGGTTAAGCCGGGCATGCTGTTCGTCGCGGTGAAGGGCGAACGCGTGGACGGACACGACTTCATCCCACAGGCCCTCGCGGCCGGCGCGGCGGGAATCATCGATGGACGCGAGGAACTTGCGCGCGTCGCCGCCGAGTACCGCCTCTCGCTGAAGGCGAAGGTAATCGGCGTCACCGGCAGTGCGGGCAAGACGACCACGAAGGAACTCGTGGCCGCGTTCCTCCGCGCGGGCGGTTTCCGCGTACACGCGACCGCGGGCAACTTCAACAACGACCTCGGCTTGCCGCTCACGATCCTCAACTGTCCCGAAGACGCGGAGTTTCTCGTGGTCGAGATGGGCACGAACCATCCCGGCGAAATCGCCTACCTCGTGGACATCGCGCGCCCCGACGCGGGCGTGATCTCGTCCATCGGTACGGCGCACATCGAGTTCTTCAAGACGCAGGACGGCATTGCGGACGAGAAGGGCACGCTCTTCGCACGGTTGCCGCCGGACGGCTTCGCGGTCGTTGGCGTGAACAACGACCGCTACGAGCGCCTGCGCGCGATGAGCACCGCGCGCGTCGTCGCGGTCGATCCCTCCGACGACGCCGGCGCGCGGATCGCCAAAGCGCTCGCGGTGCGACTCCCCGGCGCGCACAACGTTTCAAACGCGCGTCTCGCGGCCGCGTGCGCGGCCGAGTTCGGCGTGCCGCTCGACAGTTGCATTTCGGCGCTTGGGAACTTCTCGCTGCCGGGCGACCGCTGGCGCGTCGAGGAACGCGGTGGCGTCACATACGTAAATGACTGCTACAACGCGAACCCAACGTCGATGATTGTTGCGCTCGAGACGTTTGCGGCGATACCGTGTGCGGGGCGGCGCGTGGCCGTGCTGGGCGACATGTTCGAACTGGGCGATCGTAAAGAGGCATTCCACGAGCAAGTGCTGGCGCGTGCGATGGAGTTGCCGATTGACGCAGTCTTCGCGGTGGGCGAGGCGATGGCCTCGGCGTGTGCGGCGGTCGCGGGGCGACCGCCCTACCGGGTGGCGGATGTCCCATCCGCGAAAGAAGCCCTCGCCACCTTCCTCCGTCCCGGCGACGCCGTGCTGCTCAAGGCATCGCACGGCATGCACCTGGAGGCGATCCTCGCATGAACGCGCTCGTGTTCGGCGCGGGGAAGAGCGGCGCGGCTGCGGCGGCGTTGTTGCGTCGCGACGGCGCGGAGGTGCGCGTGCTCGACGGCGACGACGCGTATCCAGGCGGCGTATGGGACCTTGCAGTGACGAGTCCCGGCGTGCCGCTCACGCACCCGTGGCAGGTCGCGGCGCGTGCGGCGGGCGTGCCGGTGATCAGCGAGCTCGAGTTCGGCGCGCGGTACTTCGCGGGGAAGATGCTCGCGGTGACAGGATCGAAGGGGAAGAGCTCCGTGGTGAAGCTCATCGCAGACGGACTTAACGCGGCGGGCGTCTCCGCCGTCGCGTGCGGCAACTACGGTACGCCGCTCTGCGAGGTGGCGCTGATGGATCCGCAACCTGCGTGGGCCGTGGTGGAGGTTTCAAGCTTCCAGATGGAGACCACGCACCCCGAGAATTTCCGTCCCGTCGCGGCCGCGATTCTCAATCTGCAGGAGGATCATCTCGACCGACACGGCAGCGTGGAGGCCTATCACGCGCTCAAGCGCAAGATGCTCGAGGGGGCCGCGCGCGCCGTCGCCGCGGCGCGCGCGTGGGACGACTGCCTCGCGGGCTCATATTTCGACAACGAGGTTCTCCGACCAAACGGCGAGGTCGCGGCGGCGCTTTTGGACGCCGCCGGACTGTCGCGCGACGCCATCGCGCGCGCCTTCGCGAACTTCGTGCCGCTCGCGCACCGGATGCAGAAAGTGGCGGAAATAAAGGGAATTTCGTACATCGACGACTCGAAGGCCACGTCGCTTGCCGCGCTTGCGGCGGGCGTGCGGATGGCGCAGGGCGGGCGCGCGGAGCCGTCGGTGCGTCTGATTGCCGGCGGACTCGCAAAAGGGGATTCTCCAAATTCTGTAATTCCGTACTTGCGTTCCGGGGTCAAAAAAGTGTATCTTATAGGGCGTTGCGCAGACCAGCTCTTCGAAGCGTGGCGGGAAACCGTCCCGTGCGAGATCTGCGGGACGCTCGGCCGGGCGGTCGAGAGGTCCCGGCGCGATGCGCGTGCGGGTGAGGTAGTGCTCCTCTCTCCCGGCGCGGCAAGTTTCGATCAATTTAACAGTTACGGGGCCCGCGGCGACGCATTCGCCTCCTTCGTTCGTGCGGAGGGGACGGGCGGCGAAGTGGAAACCATAAAACAAGGATAAAAAAAAATGAAGGCGCAAAAGCTCGGACTGGTTCTGGGTATCAACATGATAGCGGTCTGCCTGACGATGCAAGGCTGCAAGGCGACGAAGCCGGGGAAACCCGCTCCGCGGCGTACGGAGCCCACTCAGACCATCACTGTAATCTCCACGCCGGCTGCACGTAAGCCCCCGGTCGTCACTCCTGTTGCGGAGCCGCAGGTGGCCCCGCAGCCGACACAGCCCGTTGCCGTAGTGGCCCCATTGCCGCCGCCCCCGCCCGAGCCTGCTCCCGTCGTAACGCCTGTCGCGCCGGCACCCGTCGTGCCTGTGGCCAAGACCCAGTCGGCAGTGCGCGATATCAAGCCGTTGCCTCCGCCTCCTCCCAAGACGCCGAAGCCGAAGGCTAAGCCGGCTGCCAAGCCTGCCACCGCGCCGGTTGCTGCACCTGCCGATGCGCCCGCCGAGTACGTCGTCAAGTCAGGCGATACGCTCTTCCTCATCAGCAAGCGCACGAACTATCGTCAGGCTGCAATCTTGGCCGCGAATCCCGGTCTGAATCCAAAGCGCCTTCGCGTTGGGCAGAAGCTCAAGATGCCTGGAGCGGTTGCTGCCGCGCCGGCCGTTGCCAAGGTTGCCGCGCCTGAGGCGAAGCCGGCGGATAAGAACAGTGGAAACAAGGTAATGCCCGCCGCCGCTCCGTCGTCCGCCGCCGCGAACACGAAGGCTCCCGTCAAGACGAAGAACGCTTTTGTGGCGTACGAAGGGCCTACGAAGGAATATGTGGTGAAGAGCGGAGATTCGCTCGGCAAGATCGCCAGCGAGTACGGCATCTCCATCCGCGCGCTCAAGGCGCTTAACGGACTTCAGGCCAACCAGCTGCGCGCTGGACAGAAGCTGAAAGTTCCGACCGAGAAGCAGACTGCCGCGGCGAATAAGGCTCCTACCGCAAAGGATGAGAAGCCCGCGACGGCCGCAACGTCTGAAGCGGGGAAGAAGCCCGTCGCTGAGGCGAAATCTGCCGAAACAAAGCCCGCAGCGGAAGCAAAGCCTGCCGCTGAGGCGAAGCCCGCCGAGAAGAAGCCTGCCGAGAAGAAGCCTGTTGAGAATAAGCCCGTTGCAGAGGCGAAACCCGAGACGAAGCCTGCCGCCGAGGTGAAGCCTGCTGAAGAGGCGAAGCCCGTGGCGGAAGCCGCTCCCGCGCCGTCGGCTCCGGCCGAGAAGCCGCTGCCCACCTACACGGTGAAGGAGGGCGACGATCTCGTCTCAATCGCGATCGCCTTTGGCATCAGCCCGAGCGCGCTCATGGACATCAACGACCTCAAGCCGACGGATGAGGTCAAGCCCGGCCAGGTCTTGAAGCTTCCGCCGAACGCCAAGGTGAACGTCCAGTAAGTTGGTCGTGCGCTGGACGCTTACAGTTCTGGGTATTTCGGTTCTCGTACTTCTGGGCCTCGGTTTTACGCTGCTGGCGTCCGCCGGCGAGGAGACGGGCCGCGCGCTGTACCATAGCGCAGACTACTTCGTCACGCATCAAGCCGTATGGCTGGGCGTGGCGATGGTTTTTTTGCTGGTGGCGGCGTTCTTCGACTACCACAACTGGCGGCGTTATCCCTACCTGACCGTCTGCATCTATGTCGTTGTCGTTGGCCTGATGGCCGCAGTGCTGCTGGCGCCGGAGACGAAGGGTTCGCACCGCTGGCTGCGTCTGGTCGGATCTGTGCGGCTCCAGCCAAGCGAGCTGGGCAAGATATTCGTCGTAATCTCCACCGCTGTCTTTCTCGACTGGGCCGGCTGGCGCATCGAGAAGTTCTGGAAAGGGTCCGTGCCGGCGGTGATGATCGTAGGCGTGCTTATGGGGCTTGCCGTAGTCGAGCCGGATTTCGGCGCGACGATGGTCATCGGGCTTGCCGGCGGCACGCTCTGCCTGATTGGCGGCATGCGTATCCTCCACATCGTCCTGATGGGCGGCGGGGCACTGGTGGCCGTCGGTACGTTGCTGGCGTTCAACCCGAACCGCATGCGCCGTTTGGCCGCATGGCTACCGGAGCCGATTCTCACATGGCTGGGGTTGCCGCCCCCGACGGGTGACGACCCTGCGGCGTACCAGCTCAGCCAGGCGCTTGTCGCCATCAGCCACGGCGGACCGTTCGGCGTGGGTTACACGAAGTCGATGCAGAAGAAGTTCTATCTGCCCGAAGCCCACACCGACTTCATCTTCGCCATCGGCGCGGAGGAGCTTGGGCTGGTCTTCTCGCTCGTGCTGCTGACGGTGTTCACGGTGTTCTTCATCTGCGGCATCCGCATCGCGCTACGCGCGCCGGACCGCCTTGGCCGACTGCTCGCCTTCGGCATGACGTTCCTCGTGTTTTTCCAGGTGCTGTTCAACATCGGCGTCGTCACGGGCTGCCTGCCCACGAAGGGACTTGCCCTGCCGTTCATCAGCTATGGTGGCACGAACCTCATGACGTCGATGATCGCCGTGGGCATCCTTTTCAACATCGGACGACAAATTGAGTTGCCAAAACCGCGTCCGAGGAGTACAATATCACCCGTTTTTTCTTAACCAATCAAGGAACAAGCAATGTCTCGTGTCTATAATTTCTCGGCCGGTCCGGCCGTGTTGCCCCTTGAGGTCCTGCAGAACGCGCAGGCCGACCTCGTGGATTACAAGGGCTGCGGAATGTCCGTGATGGAGATGTCCCACCGCGGCAAGGACTACGATGCCATCCACCAGGAGGCGATCGCCACGTTCAAGGAACTGTGCGGCCTGGGCGACGACTGGTCGGTATGCTTCATCCAGGGCGGCGCGTCGATGCAGTTCGCGATGATTCCGATGAACTTCCTCGGTGCTGGACAGTCCGCCGACTACGCCAACCAGGGCACATGGTCGAACAAGGCGCTCAAGCAGGCTCAGATGATCGGCAACGTGAACGTGGTGGCGAATTGCCAGAAGGACATCCCCACGCGCATGCCGGCGAATGACGAGTTCAAGTGGACCGCAGGCGCGGCGTACAGCCACATCTGCACGAACGAGACGATTTCCGGCGCCGAGCTGAAGGTGATCCCCGATTCCGGTTCGCCGCTCATCGGCGACATGTCGAGCGACATCCTCTCCTGTGAGCGCGACTACTCGAAGTTCACGATGTTCTACGCGGGCGCGCAGAAGAACCTCGGCCCGTCCGGCATGGCCGTGGTGGCGATCCGCAAGGAATTCGCGGAGAAGGGCTCCACCTCGATCCCCACGATGCTGCAGTACCGCACCTACGTGGACGAGAACTCGCTCTACAACACGCCGCCGACCTGGGGCATCTACATCTTCGGCGAGACGATGAAGTGGGTGAAGAAGATGGGCAAGGAGAACCTCTTCAAGCTCAACGCCGAGAAGGCGAAGAAGATCTACGACGTGATAGACGGCTCGGGCTTCTACCGCGGCACGGCGCTGAAGGAGTACCGCTCGAACATGAACGTCACGTGGCGCCTGCCCACCGAGGAACTGGAGGCCCAGTTCATCAAGGAGGCCACCGCCGCCGGCATGAAGTCGCTGAAGGGACACCGCTCCGTGGGCGGTATCCGCGCGTCGATCTACAATGCCTTCCCGATGGCCGGCGTGGACTGCCTCGTCGACTTCATGAAGGAGTTCGAGAAGAAGAACGGCTAATCCGCCGCCGTGCGGATTAAAACACCCGGTTGCAGATTTCCGCCGCGCTGTTGAGGCAGCTGCGGTGGTCGCTGGGTGTTTTTGCCACGGGGAAGCGGATGCCCGCGAAGTCGAGCTTGTGGTGGTTCGACCCTGAGACGTAGCGGAAGCCGAGTTTCTCCAGCGCCGCGATTGCCGCGTCGTCGATGAAGGTTCCGGCGTCCTTCATGATCTGCTTCACCTCGTCGCGACGGCGCGCGAGTTCGCCCGTGACGGCGTTTTCGCAGAGAATCGCCTCGAGGATGCGCGCGCGGCGGTCGCGTCCACCCGCGTCTGCTGCGCGTTGTGCGTCCGCGAGCGCTTCCAGCAGGTGCTCGCGAACTTCGCCGGGAAATTTTTCGGAGAAGCTTTCAGGTTTGTCCAGCAGTACGGTGTATGAGAGCGAGGTACGCTGCGCCTCGACGAGCAGTTCCTGGAGGCGCGCGATCTCGCGGTCTTTCGCGGCCGACGCCTCTAGCATTGCCTCGTCCACTTTCGGCGCGGCGCGTTCGGCGTCGAGCGTGGTCTTTGTCTGTGCGAGTTCTTCTTGTACCCGCGCCAGTTCTTCTTGCACCCGAGCCAACTCTTCCTGCACTTTCGCGAGTTCGTCCTTCGCTTCGGCAGCGTCTATGGCGAGGGCGTCGATCACAGCCTGTTTCTCTTCAATTTTGGCGTTGAGGGCGTCGCGCTCGGCGGCGAAGGCGTCTTCGGCCTGCTCGGCTCGTACGCGGGAGATCGTTGCTGGCGTTACGACTGTGGTGCGCGGCGGTTTCTTCCGTGGCGACGCGCCCGTGCCGAGAAGGGAGGAGAAGTAATCGGTGGAGTTTGCGGATTCCGCAAGTTTTCGGTCCTCAGGCGCGGGTGGCGGCTCTGGTGGCAATTCGGGTTCGGCGGGACGGAACTTTTTGAGCTGCGATAAGTCGGAGAATGTCTTTGCCATGGCGGGTTCCTCAGGTGTGGTTCTTCCGGGCATAATGACAGTAGAGCGCGAGGTCGGTCGCTACGAGCGCCGTATCGGCCAGGTACACCCATGTCACCCAGCTTCTGTCGCTGATGAGATGGCTGGCTATGCCGAAGAGGTAACCTACGATCACGATGATCTCGAACATCGGGCTCTTGCCGTCGACGCGCTTTGCGCGGAGGGTCTTGGCGATCGCGAACGGCCAGGAAAAGCCGAAGCAGAAGAGCATCGCGAATTCTAGAATGCGTGGAAGGGCGTCGGTATTCATTTTTTCTGTTGCTTGCCTTTTGCCTTTAGCGGCTTGACGACTATGGCGATGGGGTCAGCCGGGCAGTTGCTTTCGCATGCGCCGCAGCCGCGGCATTTTTTCTCGTCGATGACGGGACAGCTCACACCGTCGTGCTCCTCCACCTTGACGGCCTTGTAGGGACAGTATTCGTCGCACACGACGCAATACTCGTGGTTCTCCCACGCGAGGCACTTCTTGCGGTCGATCACGGCGGTGCCGATCGGGGTTGCGTGTTTCTGCTCCACCGTGAGCGGACGCAACGCACCCGTGGGGCACACCTGCGTGCAGGCGACGCAGTCCTGGAAGCAGTACTGCTCCTGGTCGGCGTTGCGGCTCCGCAGCTGGAGGGCGGGCGTGAACAGCCCCTCGATGCCGCTATCGCCCAGATCGGGCTGGATCAGCTGATAGGGACACGCCTTCATGCAGTTGCCGCACCGAGCGCATAGCGCGTTGAAACGCTCCAGGTCGGCGCCGGGCGGACGTATGGCGTCGCGTCCCTTCGCGCCGACCGCGTGCCGCACGGCGAGGCTCGCTGCGGCTGCGGGGATCGCCGCCAGCACGGTACGGCGCGTGGCGCCGACGACGGAGAGGGCGGACTGCTCCGGCGTGCCGTCCGCAGTCTTCGCCTTGCGGCGGCAGAGCTGCGCAATAGCCTCTTGCAGGCCGCCGAGCGGACACAGCCGGTGGCACCAGATGTTCGGCACGGCGATGCTGGCCAGGATGACCAGCACGAACCCGATGCCAGTGCCGGCCGAGGCGATTGCAAGCGGCTCGCGCCAGGCGGCGAAGAAGCCGTTGAAGATGCAGAGCGGGTCGCACCAGATCAGGAGCGGGTAGCCGCAGGCCGCCGTCACGGCAATCACGAGCGCGAGCGCCTTGTTGACCATGGGCACGCGCCGGACGAGGCCCTTGCCCCACGGGTTCAGCTTCCCGGCCGTCTCCGAGAGGAAGCCCATCGGACAGAGATGCCAGCAGAAGAACCTGCCCTTGAACGCTGCGAGCACGAGAAGCGGGATGCCGAGCAGCATGAGCCAGCCGAGCCACGCCCGCGTCGCCAGCGCGCCGAAGAGGCTCAGGATCGGGCTGAGGCGCGGAAGGATCGAGGCGAGTTCGGGATGGGATTCGGGGACGTACCCCAACGCGAGGACTGCGGCGGCCACTGCGATCAGCAGCCGCCAGATGTTTCGCCTCAACCATTTCATGTCGGGTCTCCTTCTTAAACCTCGACGCGCTCGACGTCAATCTTCTTGAGATCGGCGCAGCCAACGCCCAGTTCGGCCGCAAGCTTGATGTGCGGCACGTCGTCGGGGGTCTTCTTGAAGAGGGAGGCGGCATACGTATCGGCGGCGACGGGGTCCGTTGCGAAGATGATCTCGTTGGGATACGCCAGCTTGCCTGGACCCTGCGGGCCGTGGTCGAGCATGATGCGCGTCGCGTCGATCACGATGAGCGTGGGCTTGAGGAAGGTGCTGAAGTCGGCGATGCACTGGTGGAGTCCGTTGCGGTGCCACGAACGGCGCGTCTTGTTGTCCACCGCGCCCATCCAGTTCTTCATCGAAAGTGTGAGCGTGGCGCCGCTGTGGTGTTTCGCGACTGGCATGTTAACGAGGCAGTCCGCCTCGATGAGGTCGCGCGTGGCCTTGGCCTTCTGGCATATCTTCCCCTTGGGCACGTCCACTTCCTTGTAGTCGGCGGGCTTGGGACGGTAGAGTTTCGCCGAGGTTCCCTCTATCGCGTCGTTTGCGCCGCTGACCTTGAACGTCATCTTCTCGGGCTGGCACGTGTTCTCGGGGATGAGTATCTGCTTCACTTTGCAGGCCTCCGCGCCCTTGATGACGGCGCGTAGGATGTCGGGATGCGTGTTGCCGCCCTGTTCGGGGGAGGAGTTCCAGGCGAGGTTTGGCTTGAGCGCCACTTTGGCCCCTGGCTTGAAGAACTTGTCCCATCCGCCCATCTTCGCCATGCCGACCTCGACCATTTTCGCGAGGTCCTTGCCGTGAACGACGACGATCTTCGTGACTTTTTCGTCGGCAAGAGCTTCCGCCGGCACGATTGCCGAGGCTGCCACGGCGGCTCCGGCCTTGAGGAACGTGCGGCGCTTGAGGTTGGCGGGCTTGCTATTGACTTTGCTGGTTTTGCTTTTCATATTAAATCTCCTTAGAGCGATAGGCAGACAGTATACCATAAAATTCCGCGTAAGCGGTCAGCGAAATGCAGGCGTGACCATGTTGCCAACATGTTTTGCAATTGCGCCCTACGCGGCGATGTGGTAGAATACCGGCATGGTAAAAAAGAACACCCAGAACGGTGCAAAACTGCCGTCGCTCCCGGTGGGCAACAGCAACTGGGCCGAGGTCAAGGCCGGGTACTGGTCTGCCGACAAGACGCAGCTCATCACGGGACTTCTCGACAAGAAGTCCATGGTCGCTATTTTCACGCGCCCGCGCCGTTTCGGCAAGACTTTCGCGATGCGGATGCTCCAGTCCTTCTTCGAGAAGACTGAGAAGAGCAACGCTTGCCTCTTCAAAGGTACGAAGGTGTGGCAGAAGCGCGAATATCGCGCAGAGCAGGGCAAGTACCCCGTGATCTTCATAACTTTCAAGGACGCGAAACGCGAGGACTGGCGTCTGACCCGCATGAAGATTGCCGCCGCCATTCGCGATGAATACGACCGGCACGCAACAGCTTTCACGGCAAGGGGCTGTCCAGAAACGGCAAAGTCGTTTTACCGCCGAATCTGCGTCAAACAGGAAACGCCAGATGATCTCGATGGAGCCCTTGGTGTCCTCGCCGCCGCGCTCCACTCCTACCACAAGGAGCGCCCCGTCATCCTGATCGACGAGTACGACTCGCCGATCAACTACGCGGCGACGCACGGTTTCGGCGAGGAGGCGCTGCAGTTCTTCCACAACTTCCTCTCCGGCGCGATGAAGGACGGCGAACACTGCCGCCTCGGCGTGATCACCGGTATCCTGCGCGTCGCGAAGGAAGGCGTCCTCTCCGGCCTCAACAACCCGAAGGTCTACTCCGTGTTCGACGACGCCTTCTCCGACTGCTTCGGCTTCACCGAGGAGGAAGTGCGCGGTATGCTCGCCACTTTCGGCCATCCTGAGAAAATCGACGAGGCGAAGGACTGGTACGACGGCTATAGGTTCGGCGGATGTGAAATCTACAACCCGTGGTCGCTCCTGAACTACGTTGACGACGGCTTCACGCCTAAGCCGTACTGGCTTAGCACGAGTAGCAACGACCTCGTGGGCGATGTGCTCTCGCGGCTTTCCCCCGAAATGCGCGACACCGTCGCGAATCTCTTTGAGAAAAAGGAGGACGAGGCGACGCTTTCACCCGACCTCGGCCCCTACGGCCTCATCCAGGACAATGAGGAAATCCTCTGGTCTTTGCTCGTCCACACAGGCTATTTGAAGGTCACTTCCGGCCCTGATTCGAACGGGACTGCGACCATAGCGTTTCCAAACCGTGAGCTGAGGCGCGTGTTCCGCGATGACATACTTGCCCGCATGAAGCGCCAGCCTTCGGGGCAGTTAGTGGGACGGCTTACGCGCGCGCTATCGTCCGGCGATTCCGAACGCTTCCGCAAGTCGCTTGAGGATTTCCTTTCCGTGTCTGCCAGCTACTTCGACACGGCGAAGGAGGATTTCTTCCACGGGTTGCTGCTGGGGCTTATGGCGGCTCTGATTGAGAGCTATGAGATCAGGTCTAACCGCGAGGAGGGTGACGGACGACCCGACATCCTGATGAGACCGCGCCCGGGCATTACGCTGCCGGGCGTGGTCCTCGAGTTGAAGTCGCCGAAAATCCCTGCGCGCGCCTCACAGAAGCGCATCGGCGCTCTACTCACCGCAGCCGCGAAACAGGCGCGCAAGCAGATTGACGAGAAACGCTATGCGGCCGAGATGGAGGCGGATGGCGTCCCTGTGCTCAAGTACGGTATCGGCTTCAGCGGCAAGCGTGTGTCGCTGGCCTGACTGGAAAAGTCGTCCAGGTCTTTTCGTGTGTTAGAAAGAGGAAACCAGGAATCCCGGCAACGTCGAAGCGGGCGTCCTCGAAGTGTCCCTGTGAGGGCTTTTTCATCGTCACCTTCCATAGACCCGGCGGCGGGTTACTGCTTACGACTACGCGCTCCCAACCGGAGATATTGTGGTAGTCCCACACGCAGATGCCCTGCGGATCCGTGAGAGAGACATGTACGCGCTCTTCGCCTGCGCCTGAGGCGTAAAGAGCATACTTCTCCGTTTTCGGCGGCACGGCAAGCCAAAACGATCCGACGCTGTAGATGAAGCCCTGCGCGTGCGCGGTCGCGTCAATTGCCACTGGAGCGTCCGCTTCCGCGAGGCAGAATGCGACGCGGCCAACATCAACGGACATTCGATAAAAGCCTGGCGCGGGTGCGTTGAACGTGAACGCGGTTTCGTCGAAGCCGGGAAGCGGGATTTTCGCGACTTTCTTCCCCTGTGCGTCCGTGACTGCGATTGGCTTGGTGCCGGGTTCGTAGCGTCCCACGCGCATCTGGCGTCCCTTGAAGTGGAGCGTGCGCGCGGCGTCGGCGTAGACGATGTACGTGGCAAGGTTACGCGCGTTCAGCGGCGAGAGCCGGACGGACTTGCCGGGTGCGTTGTCGAAAACCTGCGCGCGGGAGAGGTCTGGCGCATCCACGTGCGGGATGGGCGGCTCGCCGTCCGCCGACAGCGGCAGGTTGATCTTCCGCCAGGTCTCGTTCATCGGCGTGACGACTTCTTCGCCGACTGCGTTCGTGGTGACGATGCGGCAGTTGTCGATGGAGACAAAAGTCGCTGAGTAGGGACTTTCGCGGATGTTGACGGCGCGGGCGGATTCCGGCTTCTCGAACGAGCAGTTGGAGAGGGTGAGCGTGGCGCGCACGCTGCGTCCGCGCCGGCTGTCCGTGGCGAAAAAGAACGAGGAGCGGTTGCCACGGGCGGTACAGTTCTCGAAGCGGAGATCGATGGGATCGCTCGCGGCGTTGAGCTGTCCGGCCCAGGTGGCGTAGCCTGCACCCTGGTTGCGGATGGAAAGGCAGTTGCGCATTACGCAGTTCTGTAGAACCTCTGAGGGACGGTTGGGCTCGAAGTCAATGCCGGCTGCGGGCGGCGTGCCGAACGTCTCGCGCATGACGGTGTTCTCGATGAGGAGGTTCTCGGCGGAGATCACGCTGATGCCTTGGCGGTGGTTGCGGTCGCAGAGCACGTCGCGGATCGTCACGTCCACGTTGCGATACGGCGCTCCGTGGCAGCCGAGGTAGATGCCGTCGCCGCCGGAGTCCGCGAGCGTGAGGCCCTCGATGAGCACGTTGCGGCAGCTGCGGATGCTGAGGGCGTGTCGCCATTCGGACTTCTCGTATGGCGGTTTCATGTAGTCCTCGTGTCTCATCCGCAGCGTCGCGCCGTAGCCCACGATATGGATGTTCGTGCAGCCGGCGAAGGAGAGAAGGCACGCGCCCTTCGAACGGAACTCGCCGGGCTTCGCCTGGATCTCGACGCCAGGCTCGAGGACGAGCTCCAGGTTCGACGCGCCCGTGAGCGGCGTAACGATCCAAGGCGACGGCATTTTGTCCACGACGAGCCGCGCGACACCTGACGTGAGCGCGGCCTGGAGAGGCACGGTGGAGTCGGCGGGGTCGAACCCCCACCACGAGGCGCGCGCCTCGGTGCAGGTGCCGGCGCGGACCTGCGCCACGAGGTCGGGACGGGCATCGGCGGATGCCATGAGGACGCCAGCTATGGCGCACAGTGAAAGTGTGAGTTTTTTCATAGCGCGCGAAGGATAACATAACGGGCTTGCCTTCGCAAGGCTTTTCTGCCGTATGTAATTTTCGCGAGATATCACCGAAATGCAGGGCATTACCATTTGGTCACGTACTAGACAAACCGCCTCGCAAAGGCGTAAAATATCCGCGTTTCCACATCAACAGGAGAAAGAAATGGATCTGTCGAACGCATCGAACAAAATCGCCGCGCAGGGCGAACTCGTCAGCCGCATCCGCGACGAGGTGGGCAAAGTCATTGTCGGACAGGAGAAGCTGGTTGACCGGCTTATCCTCGCGCTCGTCGCGAACGGACACATCTTGCTTGAGGGCGTGCCGGGCCTCGCGAAGACGCTGAGCGTGAACACGCTCGCGAAGACGCTTGGCCTTGACTTCAAGCGCATCTCATTCACGCCGGACCTGCTGCCGGCGGACGTGGTGGGCACGCTCATCTACTCCCCGAAGACGGGCGAGTTCTCGCCGAAGAAGGGCCCCGTGTTCACGAACATGCTGCTCGCGGACGAAATCAACCGCGCGCCGGCGAAGGTGCAGAGTGCGCTTCTCGAGTCGATGCAGGAGCGTCAGGTCACGATCGGCGAGACCACCTACAAGCTGCCCGAGCCGTTCCTTGTCTTGGCCACGCAGAACCCGATTGAGCAGGAAGGCACCTACCCGCTTCCCGAGGCGCAGGTGGACCGCTTCATGTTCAAGTGCCTTGTCGAGACGCCGTCGAAGGCGGACGAGCGCCGCATCATGGACCGCTTCGCCCAGCAGGCGAAGGTGCCCGAGGTGAAGGCCGTCTGCACGCCCGAGGACATCGCCACGCTGCGCGCCACGCTGAAGGAAGTGTACTGCGACGAGAAGGTGGGCGACTACATCCTCGACATCGTCTTCGCCACGCGCGAGCCGGACAAGACGAAGGGCCTTGAGTCGCTCAAGGAGCAGATTCAGGTGGGCGCCTCCCCGCGCGCCACGCTCAGCATCAACCTCGCCGCGCGCGCGAACGCGCTCATGCACGGCCGCGCCTACGCGACGCCGCAGGACGTGAAGGAAGTCGCGCACGACGTGCTCCGCCACCGCATCCTCCTCACCTACGAGGCCGAGGCCGAGAACATGACCAGCGACATGGTCATCGACAAGATCCTCTCGACGATTCCGGTTCCGTGACACTCTACGAGACATTGCTGAAAGCCTCTTCGGAAGAGACGTCGTGGTGATTGGCGTCATAGTGATGTGGGCGATGCTGGCCGCGCTGGTGATCTGCGCGGCGCTGTGGCCGCTCGCGCGCCACGCCGACAGGCGGGGCCGCCACGGGCTGCTCCGCAGCGCGGTGTCCAACTTACGACGGCTTACGCTTTCCACGCTCTTGGCATTGTCCGCTGTGTTTACCATCTCCGTGGCGCACTCCGGAAAGAACACGAACGGCGTGCAGAGCGTTGGCGGACCGTACCTCATGCAGGTCAATCCGATGACAGAGCAGACCGTTACCGCCGAGGAGATCGCGCAGGGATGGCGGCTTGAAAGCGTAACGACGGACGACGCCGTTTCGTATGCGATGCCGACGAACGGAGTTGAGTACGCGCCGTGGAATCTTCGTGGCGGGTACGAGACGCACTTCCCGCTCGACCTCGGCGATTTCGCCTTTCCGTTCGGTACGAGCGTGGTACGCCGCTTAGACGTGCTTTCAGGGGGAACAGTTGAGTCGCTGCCGAGGCAACGGGTGAATGGCGCGTACTATTCGCCGATGTCGATCTGCGCGGCGAGGGAGTGGGCGTCGATTGTACCTGGGGTGGGCAGGTTCTGGTGGGCGGATACGGCCCGCTCGGCGAGCGGGCCCTACCAGGCAAAACTCCTGACGTGGGAGAATGTATATGCGGGGCGGGACCGCACGGGGCTGTACAACGCACAGATTGAGTTATGCGGGGATGGGAACTTTATCACGCGCTCGAATAACGTGGAACGGACGTATCGGCGCATCAACCCAGATGACTGGGACGGCGACGGCATACCGAACGATGTTGACGGCAACCCATGTTTCTACGATGGCGACTTCAATGGCCCGTCAAACCTTCTGCCCGAAAATGCGAACACGAACGCATACTGCACGGTCAGCGTCGTCGTGACAGGGCCTGATGCATTGGTGAGTTTTACGGGCGACGGGCCAAGCGACTATCCCGATCCTCGTTTCATTGCGAAATCTGGGGTGACGAACGAGGTTGTAATCCTGATTGGCAAGACCTACCATGTTACGTCGAGTTCCCCTCTCGCATTCGTCGGCGTGTCTGATCCCGAAACGGATATTGTACAGCCTCGGGGACTTGTGATACGGGTGGTCCGCCCTGTGTCCATCACTTGCGACGGAGGAAACCCGTTCACAATGTCAGTATCCCCTGATAACCTTGCGGGAACGTTCTCGTGGGGAACGAATTGTTGCAACTCGGCAATCGGCAGCGGAAACATATTTGGCTTCCTGTGTTCACCTGATTGTTCATGCGGCGGATGCACGACGGAAGGATCGTATTTGTATGAGGGTTACCGCCTGTATGCTTTGGGCGGGTGGTGCGGTTGTTCTGCGCAAGTGGTGCAGGTTGACGACGTGGTCGCGTCGCTTGACTGGCCGTCCGTGATTGACGTGGCGCGCACGGGCGAGGCGGCACTGCCGGTCTCGGTGTCGCTGACGAGTTCTGTCCCGACAAATGGAGTGCTTTCTCTCATTTGGGGTTCGGCTGACGAGGTGCGCGTATGTAGAGATTCTGCCCTTTCTGAAACGATCAGGCAAATCGAGGAGATTGGCGTGACAAATTGCATGTCCCTGACGACAAATTTCTATCTGAAGGGCGTCGCGCCGAGCCCAAGTTATGAAAATGGGATCGTGGGGTTGATGTGGAAGGATGAGTTTGGAAACAGGACGCTTCTATCAAAGCCCTTCACCGTGGTCGAGCGAAGGGCAGAGCCGATAACCGACGAACGCACGTCTGAGGTGTCGCCTTTTGCGGTGTTCAATCCAAGTTGCGCCAATGCCGGCGACGAGGTGCGGTTGCGAGTTTCCGTCTTGCCTTCCCAGATACCTGGTTCCGACATCGTCTGGCGGTGCAAGTCCGGTTCCGCATCGTTTGTGGGCGGCAATACCGGAATGAGCGTCAAGGCCAGGATGGGGACGGATACAACGGTATTCGCCGTTCAGGTGGGGGATTGCCGCGCACCCGAACTTGAATTGACGGTCAGGGTATGGCCAAGCAACTGAAAGGAAGAACGATGAAGAAAACGATTTTTGTCTGCGCAGCAGCGATAAGTCTTTTCTCCCTTGCGGATGGCGTTGGCAAGGAGCCAGAACCGGATTGGGATAAGGTCTGTTTCATGATCACGAACAAATGTATCAGAGCTCGCCACCCCGAGGACGCGTGGATGACGATTGCCGCAGCCAAGATCAGATACAAACTGTCGTCCGCCCAGATGCTCGAGGCGTTCAAGCGGTGTATCGATGGACTTGGCGATTCGCCGCAGGAAAGAATGGCTTGCGCGCGGATTGTCCATTGCATGAATGATAACTGCGGGACGAACGCCCTGCCGTATGTTGAATATCTTATCGAGAATGGCACGAGGGATGGTGTTGCCGAATGCGCATATCGGCAACTCGTTAAAATGGAGACGAATTTGGATAGGCGGCTGCTGTTTGCTGAGAAGATACTCGACCCCAAATCTGGGCACGGCAACTGTTCGCGAATTGTCGTATATCAGGAATTGTGCGACATCTGGGCTAGAACGGAGAGGGATGGAAAACATGCGGACAAGGTGAAACTGACTGCTTTCTTCGAGCGGCGAAGGCCGTTGGATAGAAACTTTAAGTATCTTGCCCCGCAGGATTTCAGGCCGGTGAAGAGGGACGATGAGATTGATTGGACAAGGGTATGTTATGGCATCAGTAATGCATTCATTAATGCTAAACCTCCACGGGACGCTTATATGCGTTTTGCTGGAACCAGAAATAATTATAATCTTACGAGGGAACAGTTGCTCACTGCGTTTGAGCGCTGCCTGAACGGGCTCGGAGACGAAGGGCGGGAACTGAAGGCGTGTGAGCAGATAGTATCGTGTTTGAACGAGGTCTGCGGAACGAATGCAATTCCCTGTCTCGAGCGTTTAGCCATAACCGACCGCCGCGAGTCCGTGGCGTCATGCGCTTTCCGCGAATTGATGAAAATGAAGCCTTTTGCGGAAGGGGCGAATCGCCCCGCCACGCTTCAGGAGTTCCGCGCAACGAAAAAGGAGAGCGGACGGTGAAAGCATTGTTCCAATTGTGCTGTCTGTTGTGTGCCGCGTCCGTGATCGCTGCGGCGCCGATTGATCTCTATGTCGTCTGTAATACAGACGGAAGTAATCCGGTTATGACAGGTGCGGATTTTGAGTCGAAGCTTCCTACGGTTAATGCTTATTTTGCCCAGGTAGGGTTGTCGTTCTACCTCCGGTCGCAAAGCTCCATATCGAATAATGCATGGAGGGTTGTTGAATATGGGAGCGACAAGGCGGACGAATTAAGGAACATTCCCGCTACCGGCGGTGTGAAGATGTTTGCTGTTGAGAGCTTGGATCGGGATACGCATGCATTTTCTGGTGAGAATGGAATTGTGTTCACGCCGTCGTGCAGTGCGGACGTCATAGCGCATGAACTGGGCCATGCATGCGGGTTGGCCGATATTTACACTGAAAAGACGTTTACTAACGACGCAAACGTTGAAGTGACCATCACGGTGGACGGTGTGGCCTCATCTAATTGGATGCCACTTGACTGGGGACGGTATGAAGATGGAATATCGCAGGCTGCGCTTATCGTAAAACTTCTCATGCATGGCGATACAAGTGGGGAGGAATGCGACCTGACCGCCGGAGATGTCTATGGCGTCGGAATGAGTACAGTGACGAATCCCGTCACTGGTGAAGTCTCATATCCCTATGAACTCAAGATGGTTCCTGTCGGCTTCTGGCTGCACGGGAACCGTTCGCCCCAAAGTCAGTAAGGCAGCTGCGGAAAGGACTTCAAGAGAGATGGCGTTACTTGAAATGAAAGTATGTGCAAACATAATCAAGGAAGGTATATGGCTATTGACGTAAAAGAACTGATGGCGAAGTTGTATGAATACGGATTTCTGAAATGAAGGTGATTGGCGTCATAGTGATGTGGGCGATGGTGGCCGCGCTGGTACTCTGCGCGGCGCTGTGGCCGCTCGCACGCCACGCCGACAGGCGAGGTGCGCCGGGGCTGCTGCACGTTGCGATAACCAGACTGCGGAGACTTACGCTTCCCACGCTCTTGGCGCTGTCCGCCGTGTTCACAATCTCTGTGGCGCACTCTGGGAAAAACACGAACAGCGTACAGAACGTTGACGGACAGTTCCTTATGCAGTTCACGCTGCCACAGGCCGTTACGCCGCAGGACTTCTCAAACGGCTGGCGCGTGGTGGAGGAAACGGGGGCCAATTTCATCATCACACGGGACCAATCACTGCCGATGGTGATTTTAGCGTGCAGAAACTGGGGCATGAAGCGATACACCGCATTGATGGGACGATTACCTTGGATGGTAACGCCGACGATGGTATAGTTGACAATTGACACGAGAAAGGAAAGATGGCACATGCAGAAAAAAGTTGCAGTAATTATAGTGAGTTTAGTGTACATCTCTATTGGTGGCGTCATGGGCGATACGGTGACGAACGCTTTGTCTGATGCACCGGAGAGAAAAATGGCGGAGATTCAACGACTGACAGAGCAGGCCCCCGCAATGATGCTCTCGCCGACGAATAATGTACATGCATATATTGATGAGACTTGTGAGAAAATTGCTAAAGTCTCCGATACGAGGATTCGTTACCGCCACTTTCGAGCTTTTATGGATAATGCGTGCTCAGCGCGGTTTGAAACGATTGACGATACAGTTCCTTTTAAGACGCCCGGTTCGAAGTCGTCTGTATGTTTTTATGACAGACGACAAGAGATTGGCCGCTTACGGGCATTTGCTTATAGGCGTTTGGAAAGAGTGGCCGATCAGATTTTCAACTTCTTATTGGTGTCGCGATCCGTACCGGCTCCCTGCACCGAATTGTTTGAGCCGTATTTCAAGTTCATCGAGAAAATGGAACGCGAAGAGCGGAGAATTGGACGCAAACGACATAGTCTTTGCGAACGCGCAATAGATCAAGTTGAATATCATTTCAATTTCGTCTATTTTAAGGCAATGGATGCCGTACAAGCTGTTCCAGATCCGCAAGACGTTGCAGTATTCAAGGCGAGGTTCAGGCAAGTCGTTGGAAGGCCGATTCGCTCAGCGGAACAGTACGAGGCGGATTCACGGCGAAGGACGGAGGCGAACATTCGGGGGCAACGGAAGTAAGAAGAGAAGAGGAGTGATCATGCAATGAAAACAACGATTGCCATAACGATGTACTTTACGCTCATTTCTTCGGCGTATGCCCTGCCGTCGGTACGGCCAACGCTGCCGTCGGTGGAGCATGCCGACGTTGAGGCTACCACAAACGTGTCGTTCATGGCGTGGCAGGAGAACGCCGGGAGATTTACGTTCAGCCTGACGTGCCGGGCCACTCCCACGAACAACGTCCAGGCGGCATTCGGTACAGATGCCGACGGTGACGGCGTTTTGTCGTTGGAGGAGAGCGATCTTGTTGTTGGCTGGGATTGTGGTGCATGGTTCGTCCAGAACGGCTTCGACGGCGAACGTGTTGAGTCGGTCGTAGGCGCGGGTGACGAACAGTCCCTTGTCTGGACGGCCACCTTGTCACCCCGCACGGGTGTTTCCAGACGGGTAAACGCGACTGTTAATGGAACGGCTATTTTTGCAGGTGTGGATGCCGGGATGTTCTACAACAGGATGTGGAACATGCTGCGCCTGACTGGGCGCGGCCTTGCCGACCCCGAGGAGTTGTTGGATGTGCGGGTCCTTCCCGGTTCTCTTTTCATGATTGTGAGGTGAAAGAAATGAGGATGAGTCAACTAACAAGGAAAGTATATGGCTATTGACGTAAAAGAACTGATGGCGAAGGTGGGGAAGATCCGAATCCTCACCAACCGCCTGATTGACGACCAGCTGAGCGGCGACTACCACTCGACCTTCAAAGGCCAGGGCGTGGAGTTCGACGAGGTGCGCCCGTACGTGGCCGGCGACGACGTGCGCGCGATCGACTGGAACGTGACCGCAAGGACCGGCGCGCCGTACATCAAGCGCTACAGCGAGGAACGCGAGTTGACCGTTCTGTTCATGGTCGACGTGAGCGGCTCGCAGTCGTACGGCAGCGCCACGCGCTCGAAGGCCGAGCTCGCCGCCGAGGTGGCGAGCCTCCTCGCCCTTACCGCGATCCGCAACCAGGACAAGATCGGGCTCATCCTCTTCTCCGACAAGATCGTGAAGTACATCCCGCCGCGCAAGGGACGCCAGAGCGTGATGCGCCTCGTGCGCGAGGTGCTTGCCGCCGAGGACGACGCGACGGGCGGTACGGATATCGCCGGAGCGCTGAAGTTCCTCAATGGCGTGCAGAAGCGCCGCGCCGTGGTGTTCCTCGTGAGCGACTTCCAGGCCACTGGCTACGAGAGGGAACTGCGCGTGACAGCACGCCACCACGACGTGATCACCATTCCCGTGAGCGATCCCGCCGAGAGCGAACTGCCGCGCGCAGGCCTCGCCGAACTGGAGGATCCCGAGACGGGCGAGCTGCTGCTCGTGGACACCTCCGACGACGCCGTGCGTCGCGCGTTCGCCGAGACGGCGGCGGAGCAGGTCGCGTCTCGCGACCGGTTCTTCGCCCGTAACGGCATCGACAATGTGCCCGTGGCCACGGACAAACCCTATATTCAAGCCATCCGGGCGCTATTCAAGAGGAGGGCCAGCAAGCGATGAAAACGATGTGGTCGTATTTTTGCCACAAAGAACACAAAGATAACAAAGAGGGCGTGAAGCGACTTTGTGTCCTCTGTGTTCTTTGTGGCTTCATTTTCTCGCTTGGCGCTGAGCAGGTGGCTGACCTCTCACGCGATGGGGTGGGCATTACGATCGACGCGGAACCGCGTGCTGTGGATCTTGCGCGCGACTTCTACGTCACGGTCACGCTGTCCACGCCGTCCGGCGTTACCGCCGAGCTGCCCGATCTGCGCGACCGCTTCCAGGGCTTCCGTGTGGCCGAGAACTTCGCCGAGAAGCCGGTCTCGGACAAAGACGGGCGCACGACGACCGTCTCGCGCTGGCGTCTCGAGCCTGATCCCCTCGCGCGCCGTTATCGTCTCGCGCCGTTTGCAGTGCAGTCCGGCAACGGTTCGTTCGCAACGTCGCCCGTGCTCTTCGACTCTCCCGCAGCCCGCGAAGCGGCGACGGGCGAGATCGAGGTTGACCCCACGCGAGACCTTCCGCCGTTTAGCTGGAAACTTGTCGGCATCTGCGCGGCCGCGCTTGCGGGATTACTACTAGTCCTTGCACTGCTCTACTTCATCTTCCGCAAGATCCGCCTCGCGGTGCGCGTCCACAGGATGAGTCCGCTCGAGCGCGCGCTCTACGAACTCGACAAGCTGCTCAAGAAGGGACTCCCCGGACGCGGCTTCTACAAAGACTTCTACGTGGAGCTCACGATGGTCGTGCGCCGCTATATCGAACGCCGCTACGGCGTGCGCGCACCGAACCTCACCACGGACGAGTTCCTGCGTGCGGCCGGCGCGGATCCCGCGTTCCCGCAGACGTCGATTGCAGAGCTGAAGGCATTTCTCGAATCCGCCGACCTCGTGAAGTTCGCCGGACTGGAGGCCACGCCTGAAATGGCGGACGGTGCCACGGGGAAGGCGCGTAACTACCTAACCGTCGACAGCGGACGGAAGGAGGAAGAGAAATGAACTTCAACTTTGCCTGGCCGCTCTGCTTCCTCCTGTTCGCGCCCCTCGCGCTCGCCGCGTGGCGGATGTTGCGGCGTGGACGCCGCGCGGGCATCAAGTTTGCGCCTGTTGGGCGCCTTCCAGCGAAGACGGCAGGTTGGCGCGCGCGCATGGCCAACCTGTCCCCCTGGTTCTTCCTCGTCGGCGCCGCGTTGCTCGTCGTGGCGGCCGCACGTCCGCGCACCTCGCTTGCGCGCAGCTCGCGCAGCGTGGACGCCATTGCAATCGCCATGACGGTGGACGTGAGCGGCTCGATGGAGGCGCTCGACTTCATGGCACCTGGCTCTCGCACGGAGCGGACCCGTCTCGACGTTGTCAAGGAGGTGTTCGCGAAGTTCGTCAAGGCGCGCCCTGACGACCTCATCGGGCTCATAACGTTCGGCGGATACGCATCAACCCGCGCCCCGCTCACGGCTGACCATGAGGTGCTGCTGCACGTCCTCAAGGGCGTGCAGGTGCCAACGGTCACGTATGACAGGAGCGGACGCCCCGTCGACCAGGAGGAGACGATGACCGCGATCGGCGACGGCCTCGCGACGGCCATCGCGCGCGTGAAAGACGCGGAGATGAAGTCGAAGATCGTGATACTTCTCTCGGACGGTGTCTCGAACACGGGCGCGGTGGAGCCTGACGCTGCTGCGGCGGCAGCCGCCAAGCTCGGCGTCCGCGTGTATACGATCGGCGTGGGCACGCATTCGCGCCGTACGCCGTTCCGGGCGCGCGATGTGTTCGGGCGCACGAGGATACAGTACGCGGACATGTCCTTCGACGAGTCGCAGCTCAAGTCGATCGCCGCCAAGACGGGCGCGCGCTACTTCGGCGTGCGCGACGAAGGCGCTCTGAAGGCGGCGCTCGAGGAAATCGACTCGCTGGAGAAGACCACGCTGGACCGCACGGTCTACCAGCGCTGGAACGAGTATTTCCCGCCGTTCCTCCTCGCGGGGGCGTGCCTCGTGTTGTTCGCGGTTTCACTTCAAATGTTGGCTTCCCGGAGGTTGGTATGAAGTTCGTCTATCCCTGGATGCTCGCGCTTGTGGCGATTGTGCCGGTGGCGGGCGCGTTGTGGGTGTTTCTGCGTGCGCGGGCCGACAAGCGCCTCGCCGCGTTCGTCGCGCCGTCGCTGCAGGCGCGTCTACTGCCGCGCCATCCGCGGCTCTTCAGCCTGCAGGCCGTCCTGTTGCTCACTGGGCTTGCATTCGTCTTCTTTGCCGCGTCGCGTCCACAGTGGGGCCAGTCGGAGCAGAAGGCGGAAGTCCGTTCGCGCAACGTCGTGATCGCGCTCGACGTGTCGCGCTCCATGCTCGCGGAGGACGTGCGTCCGAACCGCCTCGAACGCGCGAAGGCCGACCTCGCGGACCTGGTCTCGTCGCTCGACGGCGACCGCTGCGCGCTCGTCGCCTTTCGCCGCACGGGCGTGCTGTTGTGTCCGCTCACCACCGACTATGCCTTCATTCGCAGCGCGATCGAGGATGCCGGTCCCCATTCCGCGCCGCGCGGCGAGACTGACCTCGGCAGCGCGATCAGAACGGCGCTCGGCGCGCTCGACCCCGCGAAGGACGAGCACAACGCGATCATCCTCATCTCCGACGGCGGCGACCTGCGCGGTGGCGCGCTCCAGGCGGCGGAGGAGGCTAAGAAGCGGTCCGTGCCCGTGTTTACGGTCGGACTCGGCAACGACGCGCTGGAGAGCTCGGTGCCGGACGCCTCCGGTTCGGGCGTGCAGATGTACCAGGGCAAGGCCGTGAAGACGCGCCTCGAGCACGACACTCTCGACCGCATCGCGCGCGCAAGCGGCGGACGCTACGTGCCTCTCGCGACGGCCGGCACTGCCGAGACTACGCTCGGCGCCATCTACCGCCGCTTCCTCCGTCAGGTGGCCGAGGAGGACCTTGCCGAGGAAGAGGAGCTGCGCGCGACCGAGCGCTTTGGCTGGTTCCTCGTTCCCGGTCTGCTGCTGGTTCTCCTTGCAGGAATGTTCTCGCGCGGACGCTTCGCGGGCCGCACGGCCAGAAGGGCGGCGGCGGTCGCCCTGCTCGCCGTTTTGTGCGGCGGCATACATGCCGCCGAAACAAATGCACCGCCCGTGATTGTGGAAAGCGAGCGATCCGAAAACAAGCAGGGCACGCTCCTCGATGACCGCGAGGTCTGGAACAAGGGCGTGGACCTCTACCGCGCTGGCGACTACACGAACGCGCTCGCCACGCTGCGCACGCTCATGCTCAGCCGCACGCACGGCGCCCGCGCGTCGGAACTCGTCGGCGCGATCCGCCATGCGGACAGGCTCGCCGCACGTGCGCAGGCGAAGGACGCGCAGGGCGTCCACGCCGAGGGCGCAGCCGCGATCGAACCGCTTAGGCGCGCGCTCGCCGCCGGCGAGGAAAGCGCCTGGGCAATGCAGCGTGCTTTGCGCGCAGCGCCCGACGATCCGCGCGCGAACCGCAACTTCACGCGCGCCGCGGACGGATTGAAGGAACTGCGCGACGAGCTGCACGTCGAGGAAGTGCTATCCCGCGCGAAGGGGAAAAATCCGAAGGCGCAGATGTCGGAGGCCGCGCGCGAGGCGCTCGCGCTCCTACAGGCGCAGGCGGGCGTGCTCACGAACGAGGCGGCCGTGGCCATCGCGCGCAGCGAAGATCTTGCGAAGCGCGCGGAGAGTCTGGCGGACGCCCTCATCCCACTCAAGCGCTCGGTGTTGGAGTCCGTCACTAACGCGCAGCAGGCGGCGGAGATCGTGGGCGACGTGGAGGCGACGCGCGACGCCACGTTGCGCGCGGCGGACCAGCTCGCCGACATGTCTCCCGACGCGGCGCTGAACCTTTCAACGGCAGAGAACGCCTTCCACCGCTACTGGAAGGGACTGCTTGACCCGCCCGAGGCACTGGTGGAGGCTATCCGCGCGCAATCTAACGTCGTCCTGCGTGCGGAGCAGGTGAACGGACGAGACTGGCAGCAGGAGTCACTCGACTTCACGCAGATATTCGGCACGCGGTTCGCCGAATGGGCACAGCAACAGTGCCAGAAGGATATGCCGGCTGCGAGCAACGAACCTCCCTACTCCGTGTATGTGGCGCAGACGATTGCCAATGCGGCGCAGGAGGTCGTGAAGAAACAGCAGGAACTTCTGAAGGAGCCGAAGGACGCTGATGCGAATGTTGCGCTTGCCGGACTTGTCCGTATGCGCGACCGGTGCGGGCTACTCGCCGCCGATCCGCGCCAGTTGGCCGTCGCCGACCTCCTCATGCAGACGAACGCCTACGCAGACGTGTCGCGCACGGACGGCTTCGACTGGCAGAAGGACGCCTACGACCATACGCGCGTCTTCCGCTCGCGCTTTCCCGCGTGGGCGCAGGAATACGAGCAGAAAGCCCAGTCCGACACCAACATGCCGCCATTCACGAAGGAACAGCAGGCCGAAGTCGCCGCACTCGCCGCCGACGTGGAGAAGAAACAGGCCGGCTGCATCAAGGAGCTCGTGCCGCCAGACCAGCTTGAGGCCATTCGCGAACTCCAGCGCATCATCGAACTGCTCCCGCCCGACCAGAACCAGCGTCAGCAGCAACAGCAGCAGCAACAGCAACAAAACCAGAACAAGGATCAGAACAAAGACCAGAACAAGGATCAAGACCAAAAACAGGACCAGCAAGACCAGAAGCAGGATCAGGACAAGAACAAAGATCAGGACCAGCAGAAGGACGAGCAGGAACAACAGCAGGAGCAAAAGGAGCAGAAGGCCCAGGCCAAGGAACTGGAGGACCAGAAAGAGGCCGAGGAGCTCATCCGCAAGGCCCTTGAGCGCAGCGACGAGCACGAAGCCGAGAAAAAGGCCCGAATGCAAAAAGCCCCGCTATCCCCCAACGAACGCGACTGGTAGCCCGTCAAATTTTTGGTATACTAATCGGCGTCGTAAGGCAAAAAACAAAGGAGAACAGAAATGGTTAAGATCCTGTTGAAGCGTGTGCTTCCGTCCGTTATCGTGTTGGCGCTTTTGGTTTTGGGCGCGTTGTGGCTATACGGCTTCATTGGCGTGAAGGCTGGCTGGATTGGCCCTACTGAGGTGCCGCAGCTCAATGCGGTCTCCCATCACGGCGCCGATGCGGCGGGTGGCGTTACTGCCGCAGCCAAGGCCAAGATCGGCCTTTGAGGGCTCTTGGCTCGAAGCGTCTTGAACTCTGCGTGAAGTTCGGGAAGCTTCGTAGGGGCGTGAGAACGGTGTCGTTCATGCTTGATGACTGAGAACAAATCAGGAAAACCACATATGGAAAATAAACTCTCAATGGCGTTGGTGCTCGGCGCGGCGGTTGCCGTGGCGCAGGCGCGGTCTTTCACCCACCAGATGCCGGAGTCGACCGGCGAGAAGCCCACCAATCCCGCATACGCGGAGATGGCGCGCGACTTCGCGGATCCGTTCGGCAAAGTCCGTACGGGATGCTACTGGTACTGGATGGCCGGCAACGTCTCGTGCGAGGGCGTGCGCAAGGACCTCGAGGCGATGAAACGCGCCGGCATCGACCGCGCGTACATCGGCGACATCGGCGGCGGCGGCAACAAGCCCGGCCCCGTGAAGACCTTCTCGCCGGAATGGGAAAAGGCGCTCGCCACGGCGTTCGAGACGGCGAGCCGGCTTGACATCGAGATCGGCATCTTCAACTCGCCCGGGTGGAGCCAGTCCGGCGGACCGTGGGTGAAGCCCGAGGCGGCCATGCGTCGTCTCGTCGCGAGCGTGACGGTTGTAGACGGTCCTACGTCCGGCGTCAAGCTGCCTGCGCCGAAGTTCGAGTACGCGCCAGCGGCGGACATGCGCGACGTATGCGCGGTAGCCTATCCGGCGCCTGCTGGGTTCACGGATCGACTGGAAGTGAAGGACATCAACGATTCGCTTTTGCAGCGCAAGGGGAAGCCGCTCGTCGTGGCGCTCGAGTCCAAGACGCCGTTTACCGCGCAGTCCGCCGAGCTTGCCTTCATTGACGGCACCGCTGCGGGACGTGTGAAGGTCGAGGCTCAGGACGACGACGGCGCGTGGCGGACGCTCTGCGACATGCCGTTCAGCCGCGTGAACCACGGGGTGGGCGTGGGGTTCTCCCCGCACGCGCCCGTCATTGCATCGTTCCCGTCTTGCACGGCGAAGCGGTTCCGCGTGACCGTGAATGCTCACGCGAACCACCAGTCGCGGTTCGCGTCCGTCGCGGTGTGCGGCGCGCCACTCGTTGCGCGCGCTTACGAGAAGTCGCTCGCGAAGATGCACGAGACGCCGCTCCCGATGTGGCACGAATACCAGTGGCCGGACGATCCCGCGAACGCGTCCGGCACGGCGCTCGACCCGGCAAAGGCCGTGGTGCTGACGGACAAGGTCGCACCTGACGGCACGCTTGACTGGCAGGTGCCGTCCGGCAAATGGGTGATCTACCGCTTCGGCGCCGCGCCGACGGGCACGAAGAACGGCCCCGCCAATCCCGAGGCGACGGGTTACGAGGTTGATAAGATGAGCCGCGAACACGTCGCCGCGCACTTCGACGCCTACCTCGGAAAGATTCTCGCCCGCACGCCGCCGGAGCACCGCAATGCGATCAAGCACGCGGTTCTCGACAGCTACGAGCAGGGCGGGCAGAACTTCACCGACAACTTCGCCGCCAAGTTCAAGGCGTCCTTCGGCTACGACCCGACGCCCTACCTCCCCGCCCTGTTCGGCATGAGCGCTGGCAGCCGTGACGACGCGAACAGGTTCCTCTGGGATCTACGCCGCTTCGTTGCCGACGAGGTCGCGTATTCTTACGTCGGCGGCTTGCGCAAGGCGAGCAACGCGAACGGGCTGAGGACGTGGCTGGAGTGCTACGGACACTGGGGCTTCCCCGGCGAGTTCCTGCAGTACGGCGGACAGTCCGACGGCATCGCCGGCGAATACTGGAGCAGCGGCAGCCTCGGCGACATCGAGAACCGCGCCGCGTCCAGCTGCGGACACATCTACGGCAAGCGCCAGATCTGGGCGGAGTCCAACACGTGCGGCGGGCCGGCGTTCGGACGCGCCCCCGCCGACATGAAGGGCCGCACGGACCGCTTCTTCGCCGAGGGCATCAACGCGTCGATTCTCCACCTCTACATCCACCAGGCGTACGAGCGTGCGCCCGGCATCACCGCGTGGTTCGGCAATGAGTTCAACCGACACAACACGTGGTTCAAGGAGATGGACATCTTCACGGCGTACCTCAAGCGCTGCGGCTACATGCTCCAGCAGGGTCTGAACGTCGCGGACATCGCGTACTTCATCGGCGAGGACGCGCCGAAGATGACGGGCGTGGCCGATCCCGCGCCGCCGCGCGGACGCCAGTTCGACTACATCAACGGCGAAGTGCTCCGCGAGACGGCGTTCGTCGACGAGGCCGGTCGCCTTTCACTCCCGCACGGGACGAAGTACGAAGTGCTGGTTCTTCCGAAACTCGAGACGATGCGTCCGGAGTTGCTGCTCCGCATCGAACAGCTTGTCAACGACGGCGCGTTCGTGATTGGACCCAAGCCGCGCCGTTCGCCGTCGCTCGCCGGCCAGCCGCAGAGCGACGCGACGGTCAAGGTCGTCGCCGACAGGCTGTGGGGAGAAATTGGTGAGGAGTGTAAAGTGGAAAGTGTAAAGTGTAAAATGGGAGATGCGCGGGAGCAGTCGCGTTTGTCGCGACCGAAATTCGCCCGGCGTGGAAAAGGTGTGATAGCATGGGGGATTTCCCTTGAAGAGGCGCTTGCGATGCGCGGTTCCGCGACGGACTGCGGGTTTGCGAAGGGCGTGCCGATCGTCTACAACCACCGCACGATGAAGAACGCGGACGTCTACTTCATCTCCAACCAGTCCAACAGGCGCATGACCGAGCCGGTCAGTTTCCGCGTCGCCGGACGCATCCCCGAACTCTGGCAGGCCGTCACCGGCGAGAGACGCGAAGCGCCGGTCTGGCAGGCACAGGGCGACAGGACCGAGGTGATGCTGACGCTGGAGCCTCTGGAAAGCGTGTTCGTCGTGTTTGCAAAACCGGTAGGGCGGTCGCCCCGCGACCGCCGTACCGCTGCGACGGCGACAACGCGCGAGCTCACCTGCGACTGGATGCTGTCGTTCGAGTCCGATCCGCTCCACCGCGGCCCGGCGCAACCGCTGGCGACGTCGGCACTCACAGATCTCACCAAGAGCGCCGATCCCGCCGTCAAGCACTATTCCGGAACCGTGGTGTACCGCACGAAGTTCAACGCCGCGAAACCGACGCCTGGCGAGCGCGTTGTGCTGTCGTTCGGAAGCGTGCGCGAGATCGCGCGGGTGAAGGTGAACGGACGCGACGTAGGCGGCTTATGGACTGCGCCGTATGAAGTGCCGGTGACGGACGCGCTGAAGGACGGCGAGAACGAACTGGAGGTCGAGGTCTGCACGAGCTGGGTGAACCGGCTCGTCGGCGATGCGTCAATGCCGGCGGCGAAGCGTCCGACGTGGATATCCACTGGCGGCTACAAACCCAACAGCCCGCTGCGTCCTGCCGGCCTTGTCGGACCCGTGAGGCTCGTCACATCTGTCAGGTGACCGCCTGTTTTCGCGTGCAAGGCGGGGATGAATCGGGTATACTATCTGCCACTGAACTTTTAAGAGAATGGAGTGAATCCAATGAAACAGATATTCTGGACATCCCTTTTCGCGTGCGCGGCGTTGTCGCTCGCCGCGGATCCCGTGCGCCAGGCACGCGAGCAGCTGGCGCTCGTGAAGCCGGAGGCCGCGCGGCGCGCGCTCGCGGACCTCAAGAACAACCCGAAATACGACTACGCGAAGAACGCGGCCGCCATCGAGGCGCTGATCTCGCAGGTCGACAAGGTGAAGGCCGACCTCGAGAAGGGTGACGCCGCGGCGAAGGCCGCCGCCGTGCAGCTCGTGGAGAACTACCGCAAGGCGATGCTCGCGAACCCGGTCCTCGACTTCGACAAGATCCTCTGCGTCCACCGCAAGATCGGCAATCCGCGCGGCGCGTTCGGCGGACGCGGCAGCGGCATGACCGGACTCAACGCCGAGAACCACATGGTCGCCCCGCGCACCGGCTTCGAGAACGAGATCGGCGTGTTGAGCGACATCCGCGGCACTCCGACGTTCCGTCCGCTCTACAAGCCGGCGGACAAGACCTCCATCGTGCGCGACATCGATCTCGACTTCGACGCCTCGCGCATCCTCTTCACCGGCTACCGCGGCTTCAACAACCTCTTCGGCATTTTCGAGATCAAGACCGACTTCTCGAAGCTCTCCGACAAAATGCCCTACCAGAAGGCGGAGCTCGTCTCGCCCGAGGAGCACAAGGACATCCAGTGGTGGGACGCCTGCTACCTCCCGAACCGCGACCAGTTCGTGATGCTCGGCACGGCGGCGTACCAGTTCCTCCCGTGCGAGGACGGCAACATGCCGATGGCCGTGATGTACCGCAAGGACCGCAAGACCGGCGAGATTCGCCAGCTCACCTACGAGCAGGACTCCGACTACACCCCCAACGTCACGCACGACGGACGCATCCTCTACACGCGCTGGGAATATTCCGACCAGCCGCACTACTGGAGCCGCGTGCTGATGACGTGCAACCCCGACGGCATCGGACAGCTCTCCGTGTGGGGCTCCAACTCGTTCGTGCCGACGTTCTTCTACTGCGCGCGCACCGTACCCGGCGAGCCGCACCTCATCACGATGATCGGCGGCGGACACCACGACCGCGCCGAGGTGGGGCGTTTCTTCCAGATCGACCCGTCCCTCGCGCGCGCGTATCCGTTCAAGTACGATCCGCCCGACCGCGACTGGGGCCCCGCGCGCCACACGCTACGCATCCCCACGAAGGTGCTGCCGAAGGAAAAGACAGGCATGGTCCACGAGTTCCCGGGCTGGGGCCAAGACGTGGAGGGCGACATGGCCGACCCCTACACGATGAACCAGTTCGCGCGCGGCAAGCCGTACTTCTCGCATCCGTGGCCGCTCGACGCGAAGTACAACCTCGCCACGGTGAAGGCGGCCCCCGACGCGCTCATGGGCCTCTACCTCGTGGACGTGTTCGACAACGTCACGCGCATCGCGGAGGCGGAGGACGGGCTGTACCTCGAGGCCATGCCGTTCGCGCCGCGGAAGCGTCCGCCGATCATCCCCGACCGCTCGGTGAAGGGTATGAAGACGTGCAGCGTCCACATCGCCGACATCTACAACGGCCCCGGACTCAAGGGCGTGCCGCGCGGCACGGTGAAGAAGATGCGCCTCTTCAGCTACCACTACAACTACCACAAGACGGGCGGACACTCCTCCACCGGCTGGATCGGCTACCGCCGTTCGGGCTACAACGAGCGCGTGGAGAGCGGCTGGGACGTGAAGCGCATCCTCGGCACGGTGGACATCGAGAGCGACGGCAGCGCCTGCTTCGAGATGCCCGCAAACACGCCGATCTCCGTGCAGCCGCTCGACGAGAAGGGCCAGGCCGTGCAGCTCATGCGCTCCTGGATCGTGGGCATGCCCGGCGAGCGCGTGTCGTGCACCGGCTGCCACGAGGACAACCGCTCGTCCGTCCACACGAAGCGCACGATCGCGGACGAGAAGTACTTCAAGGGCGAGATCCAGAAGATCAAACCGACGGACGGCGACGGGATTCGTCCGTGGGGCTTCGCGAACGAGATGTTCCCCGTCGTGCGGAAGTACTGCCTGAGCTGCCACGGCGACAAGGAGAAGGCGCCTCTCGCCAAGGCCGACCAGGGCGGCTTCGCCGAAGGCGGCAAGCTGAGCGGCAAGCGTCTCTGGATGGGCACCGCCGAGGAGGCGTACCGCGTGCTGCATCCCTACATCCACCGTCCCGGACCCGAGAGCGAGGAGACGATGTTGCCGGTGATGGACTACCACGCGTCGACGAGCCCGCTCGTGCAGATGCTCCGCAAGGGACACCACGGCGTGAAGATGGCGCCGGAGGACTGCCTCAAGATCTACGAGTGGATCGACCTCAACTGTCCGTTCCACGGCAAGTGGAGTCCGCCCTCGCTCGCGAAGCCCGACCACTGGGTGCAGCATCCGGTTCCGGACCAGGCGAAGCGCCGCAAGGAACTGGCGATCGCGTACGCGAACGTCGACGACGATCCCGAGGCCGAGCACGACCGCTACGCCGCCGTCGTCGCGAAGCGCGAGGTGAAGCCGGTCGCGCCGGAGCCGGCGAAGCCCGCGCCGTCCACCCCGAAGGTGAACGGCTGGCCGATGAACGAACTGCAGAGCGCGGACGCACAGCTCGGCGCCATCTGGCAGATCGCACCCGTCACGACCAAGACGATCATCCTGGGCGCGGGGCAGTCCATGACCTTCCGCCGCATCCCCGCGGGCGTGTTCGTGATGGGCAGCGCGAACGGCTACCCGGACGAGCGTCCGCAGGCGGTCGTGCGCATCGCGAAGCCGTTCTGGATTTCCGAGATGGAGGTGCAGAACCAGCAGTACAATGCGTTCGATCCGGAGCACGACTCGCGCTACCAGGACGAGTTCGGCAAGGACCACGTGTTCCCCGGCCACATCGGCAACCACCGCCGCCAGCCCGTCGTGCGCGTCTCGTGGAACGAGGCGATGCGCTTCTGCGCGTGGCTCTCGAAGACGTGCAACGTGAAGGCGTCGCTCCCGACCGAGGCGCAGTGGGAGTGGGCCGCGCGCTCCGGCACCGACACGCCGTTCCCGTGGGGCGGACTCGACAACGACTTCTCGAAGTTCGCGAACTTCGCGGACCGCGACGTGCGCTTCCAGGTCGTCGGCTTCGACGGCGGCGGCAACATCCGCCGGCGCAAGCCGTTCGAGATCTGGCAGAACTACCCGCTGCACGAGGAGCGCTGGCAGGACGACTGGTTCAACCTCAACTACGTGGGCCGCGCGAACTGCAACCGCTGGGGCCTCTACGACATGCACGGCAACGCGAGCGAGTGGACGCGCAGCGACTACGCGCCGTATCCGTATGTGGACGGCGACGGACGCAACGACGGCAATCCCAAGACGAAGAAAGTCGCGCGCGGCGGCTCGTTCGCGTCGCGTCCGCGCGACGGCACGAGTTCGTTCCGCCTCGCGTACGAGCCGTGGCAGGCCGTCTACGACGTCGGCTTCCGCGTGGTGCTGGAGGAGGAATAAGGGCGTATCGGCGAATAAAAAGGCACTCCCAAAACTTGGAATTTTCCGTCCGTGAAAGCGGGCGGAAAATTTTTTTGCGATTGTCGACATTTCTTGTTTGCAAGTCGCACGAAAACTTCGTATACTATGCACAGACAAGCGGAGTTTGTGCCGACGTTCGGTGCGCCGCGAGTCAACAAAAAAAAGGATACGAAGAAATGGCTACTGCAAAGAAGGCCCCTGTGAAGAAGGCCGCCCCTGCGAAGAAGGCGTGCGCGAAGAAGTGCTGCTGCGCGAAGGCGCCTGCGAAGAAGGCTGCTCCCGCGAAGAAGGCGGCGCCTGCTAAGAAGGCAGCTCCGGCGAAGAAGGCCGCGCCCGCGAAGAAGGCGGCTCCTGCGAAGAAGGCCCCTGCGAAGAAGGCTCCGGCGAAGAAGGCCGCGAAGAAGTAAGATCCCCGCGCAGTTCCCAAAACTGCTAGAGCTTGCCCGTGCCGATCGGCGGGCAAGCTCTTTTTTGAACCAGTTGCAAAACCTTTCTTGCTTTCGCTATTGGGAGTTTAGGAGATTTGGAGACTTGGGGAAAATCTTCAAAATGCTCAATAACTCCAAGACTCCAAAACTCCAAATAGCGAAAGCAATGAACGTATGTCAATGGTAGAGAGGTTTTGCAATTGCCTCTTGGACTAAAGGAGTGAGAATGGGCAAAGTCGTTTTTCTGGGAGTCGAAGGCTCCGGCAAGACCACGCTTGCGATGGCGCTCACGAAGGCGTTCGCGCGCCATGCGGACGAAGGGTGGTACCTTCGTCCGGAGGGACGCGGCGCGTACAACTTCGCGACGATCGCGCCGGGCGATTTCGCGACCGACGGCTTTCCCGCGCAGACCTCCGCCGCACGCGAGATGACGTGGAAGATTTCGCGCGACGACGTCGACAAGGGCGGCATCCAGATTCTCGACTACCCCGGCGAAATCTACCGCCTCGCGTTTCTCACCGCCGAGGACGAGGCCGACCCCGATGCGTTCCGCGCGCGCGCCGAGGCGAACGCGGAAGAGCTCAACGTGCTCAACCGCGCGATCGAAGAGGCCGAGAGCCTCTACGTGCTTTTCAACCTGCAGGACGCGCTCGACCTGCGCGGCGACGACGCGAACCGCAGCGCGGTGTGGGTGACGAACGAATGTCTCAAGCGTCTCAAGGCGCTTCCCGCGAAACCGCGCGTGACGCTTGTCTTCACGCAGGTGGACCGCTACCAGACCGACGACGATTTTCTCCATTCGTTCACGCCCGCCGAACTTGACCTCATCGGACACGACCATCCCGACGTCGACTGGATGATGGTGAGCGTGCTCGTGCCGCCCGATTCGGAATTCGGCATCGACGCCTTCGTGCGCCGCGTGACGGGCCTCGCAGAATTCGGCGTGCCCGACGGTCGCCCGCGTCAACGCGCCGCAACAGGTGGCGCGCTCGCGCGCCTCGCCGCCCAGCAGAAGGCGACTGGGACAACGGGCATCTTGCCCGTTGAAAACACTGGGACAACGGGTGTCCCGCCCGTTGCTCCCGCCCAGTCACCACGCCAAAGCTTCCTTTGGCTGATCCTCATAACAGTTGTCGTTTTCGCAACGGCCAATTTAGTTGTGCTGTATTTCCACGGCGCGCGCGAGGCGCGCGCCCTACCGGAGAGAGAAAAACTCCAAGAATCTCCTAAACTCCCAAACTCCGAATCTCCCAGCAGCGACAGCAAGGCTGCGCCTTTTCCCACGGTCGAGCCGCAGCCGCAGGTGCGAAGCGACGAGACGCCTCCTCCACCGAAAAAGAAGGTGGACGTACATGTTGAACTTGCCGCAGAGATTGCGGCCGCCATTGCGAAGGCACGCGCGTGCGCTACGCCGCAGGAGGCGCGTGAAACTCTCTCATACGCGGCGGACGCACTCAACTCCGCCGAGGCCCTTTACGAGCGGGCGCGCGTGGATGATTTTCTCGGCTGGGGCGCTTTTGTGCGCACGCGCGAGGAGAAGGCGCGTAATCCACCGTGGACGGCCTGGCTGCGCCGCATCGACTTGCTCGGCGAGAAGAAGGCCGTGTTCATGCAGCAGCCCGCCACGAATGCCATCGCGTGTCGCACTCAGGCGCTTGAGGGCTACCGCGCGGCCGCCGCGCGCGGCGTGCCGGCAGCGGTGGACGCGCTTGCGCGCCACGCCAACCACGAGAACGACAAGGACGTGCGCCGTTCGGAAAAGGTCCCTGCCGCTCCGCCCGCGCCCCCGGCACCACCTGTGAAATCGGAGGTGAAGTAAATGACCGGCGCTTTCCCTCTAGCCGTATACACTGCGGCGCACGGTCTTTCGTGGACATACCTCCGCAGCGCAATCGACTACGCGGCGCTCGACCGTTGCCGCAAGCTGCTTGGTCCGTTGCCCGACTTCGACGCGGGCGAGACTGGATACGAAGGCGTGGCCGCAGACGGCGCGAATGTTTTTGCAATCCGCTGTTTCCGCGCGCAGAAGTGGGACTTCATGGGACGCGACGCCATCTACCTCGCCGTCTCGTGGGTTGCGCGCGCGCGCGCCGTGTCGGTTGATTTCGAACGCCTTCTGCGTGCGCCCGAGCTGAACGTGCCCACGCATACGCCGCCGCTCATTTTCCACTGTGACGCGGCTTGGACTCCCCAGCCGAACGAACCAATAGAAGGTGACCGCGTGCTGTTTCGCCGTCAGCTTGTGGTATAATATCCGCCCTCATGTCTGAAGAACTTACACCCATGCAGCGACAGTATCGTGCGATCAAGCGCGAGCTGCCGCCAGGTTCCATCCTGATGTTCCGCCTCGGCGACTTCTACGAGATGTTCGGGGAGGACGCCGTCATTGCATCTCCGATTCTCGGCGCCACGCTCACGCAGCGCGGCGGCGCGCCGTTGTGCGGCATTCCGTACCACGCGCTCGACGCCTACCTCGCAAAACTCATCCGCGCGGGAAAGACCGCCGCCATTTGCGACCAGATGGAGGATCCGCGCCTCGTCAAGAAGGGACAAGTCGTGCGCCGTGAGGTGACGCGTATCGTCACGCCCGGCACGATTACGGAAGATGGCCTCCTCGACGAATGCACGAACACCTACATTTCCGCCGTCTCCGGACTCGGCCTTGCGATGCTCGATCTCTCGACTGGCGAGTTCTCGGTGGAGCCGTTCGAGACGAAGGAACGCCTCTACGACGCGCTTGCGCGTCTGCGTCCCGCCGAGATCGTGTTGCCCAGGCCGGACGATGATCACGCAAACCATGAACCGCAAACCACAAACTACGAACCACGGAACATCTCCTACGCCGACGCCTGGACTTTCTCCTTTGACGCCGCACAGGAGGAACTGCTGCGCCACTTCAACGTGACTGCGCTCGACGGTTTCGGCCTTCAGGGGAAATCTGACCTCATCTGCGCCGCCGGCGCGTTGCTCCACTACGTGCACACCACGCTCCGCCACGCGGTGGGGCATATTCGCAGCGTGCGTCTGCGCGAGAGCGCGGACTTCCTTGCGCTTGACGCCGGCACGATCCGCCATCTCGCGCTGCTGCCCGTCGATGGCGTGTCGCGCGAGGCGTCCCTCCTCGGCGTACTCAACGCCACGCGCACGCCGATGGGTGCGCGACGCCTTGCCGCGTGGATTCGCCAGCCGCTGCGTCAGGTGGCGGCGATCAACGCACGTCTCGACTGCGTGGAGGCGTTCGTGAAGGACCGCATCCGCCTCTCTTCTCTTCAATCTCGACTTGGCGACGTGCGCGACCTTGAACGTCTTGCGGCGAAGGTCGATTCCGGACGCGCCAACGCGCGCGACCTCAAAGCGCTCGCCGCGTCGCTCCGTCCCGTGCCGGAAATCATCGCCGACGTCACTGAAGTACCCGCCGTCGGCGACATCGCCTCACGGCTTTCGCCCGAAAACGCCGTTGTCGATTTGATCGACCGCGCGATTGCCGAGTCGCCGAACGTGCTGCTCACCGAAGGCAACCTCATCGCTCCTGGCTACAACGCCGACCTCGACGAACTGCGTTCGCTTGCAGCGGAGGGCAACCGCTGGATCGCCGAGTACCAGGCGAAGGAGGTGGAGCGCACCGGCATCAAGACGCTCCGCGTGCGCCGCAACAGCGTGTTCGGGTTTTACATCGAAATCTCGAAGGCCGCCGCGGTCGGCGCACCACCTGAATACGAGCGCCGTCAGACGCTCACGAACGCCGAGCGCTTCACCACGCCCGAGCTCAAGGAGTACGAGCGCAAGGTGATCGGCGCGCAGGAACGGTCGTACGCGCTTGAACAGGATCTTTTCCGCGAAATCGTCACGCAGGTCGCGGCGCGCACGGCGTTCATCCAGCAGACAGCCGCCGCCGTGGGCGAACTCGACGCAATCCTCTCTTTCGCCGACCGCGCGCTCGCCGCAGGCTATGTGCGTCCCGTCGTGGACGACTCCGATGCGCTTGAGATCACCGACGGACGTCATCCGATCATTGAACAGTTGCCGGATGCCGAGCCGTTCGTGCCGAACTCGACGCGTCTCAACTGCACGACCGACCAGATCATGCTCATTACCGGACCCAACATGGCCGGTAAGTCCACCTACATCCGCCAGGTGGCGACGATTGCCATTATGGCGCAGGCGGGCAGCTTCGTACCGGCCGCCGCGATGCGCCTCGGCGCGCTCGACCGCGTGTTCACGCGCATCGGCGCGGGCGACGATCTCTCGCGCGGACGCTCCACGTTCCTCGTGGAGATGCAGGAGGCGGCGAACATCCTCAACAATGCGACGCCCCGCTCGCTCATCGTGCTCGACGAAATCGGACGCGGCACCTCCACGTTCGACGGCATCTCAATCGCGTGGAGTGTGGCCGAGTACCTGCACGAGAATCCGAAGGTGAAGGCGAAGACGCTCTTCGCCACGCACTACCACGAGCTCACCGACCTCGCCGCGAAATTCCCCGGCGTGAAGAACTGGACCGTGCGCGTGAAGGAGGATGCGGGGCGCATCGTGTTTCTGCGCCGCATCGCGCCCGGCATCGCGGAGAAGAGCTTCGGTATCCACGTGGCCGCGATGGCGGGATTGCCGCCGGCGGTCGTCTCGCGTGCCGACGAGATTCTCCGCAACCTCGAGGCCAACGACCTTGACGTCAATGCGCCGAAGATCGTGCGCCGTCCGCGCAAGAAACTCTCCGACCTTCCCGGCCAAATGACGCTCTTCTGACACTGGGACAACGGGCATCTTGCCCGTTAAAGATCCGCAAATCATCACGTGCGCGTGAAACTTATCACGTGGACGTGAAAATCATGTGATGATCATGTGATTTCCATGTGAAGATTTTCACATGGTTTTTTGTTTTAATGTTCGCGTCTTCGGACCACCGGGGACGCGTCAAAGAAACAGAAAGGAAAAACACATGATAGACACAGCTACAACCATCGTTTCGGAAGCGGACGCTCCCGTGGAGTCGTTGCCGTTTTCCCCTGTCTACGGGCCTTGGCCCGACCGGACATCGATCTGCCATCCGAGTCCCAGCGGCAAGGGCAGCGCCATCCGCTTCGAGCTGCATCCCGCGCACGGACGCATCGCCGGCCACATCTTCATCGAGGTGGCGCGGCAGAAGTCCATCGCCTCCGTGCAGGGCGAGGTGACGACGTTCGCCACGTTCGACTGGGAGAACAAGATCTGCTGCAAGATGGGCCTCGGCGACCTCGCGCAGATGATGATGGTCTTCCGCGGCATGCAGGAGAGCATCCAGGACGGGAAGGGGCTTTTCCACCGCTCCGCGAAGGCGAACACGGTGATCAAGTTCAGTCACCAGATCGAACCTCGTCCTGGATACATGTTCAGCGCCAGCTGCAAGCCTTTTGACGGCGAGCTGCGGGCCGCCTTCTTCGTGTTCCACCCCGAGGAGGCCGTGTGGTTCTCCACGGCGCTGGAGGCGGCGATGGGCGTGCTTGTGTTCGGCGTGCCGTCTGCGTCCTCGCCACTGGAGAACCCGTTCTGATTTGCCCGGCCTCCGCGCGGAGCGGACGGGGTGTATCTTCTGGAGAGGCCGTACTTGTCCTGATTGCAGCATTTCCCGCCCGGCGGTCCGCACGCGCGTGCCGGAAATCCTTTCGAAGGAGAGGCAGATGAGCCAAGAACAGGAAAAGAAGCAAAATGAGAGCGTCGCGCGCGGTGTCTGGGGGGAGGACGTCGCGCTCGACTTCCTGCGACGCAAGGGGTGGCGTCTCGTGGACCGGCGTGTGCGTCCGTGCGCGCGCGACCGGCGGTGCGAGATCGACCTCATTGTCCGCACGCGCGACCGGCGCAGTATTGCGTTCGTCGAGGTGAAGACGCATCGCGCGCGTTCACCGCGCGCGAGCCGACTCTGGTGCGTCGACAAGCGGAAGAAGTCCATCCTGCTGCGTGCGTGCAGCAACTGGATTCTGCGCGAAAAGTGGCACGGTAACTTCCGGTTCGACGTGGTGCAGGTGTATGGCACGCCGGACGCGCCGACACCGCCCGAAATCGACCACATCGAGAACGTGCCGTTATTTCCACCGAAATGGAGGTTCTGGTGATGGACGGAGATCTGAGATACGCCTGGCCGACGGATGGCGCGTTTCATCGCGGCTACGTCGACGGCTTGCAAGGGCGTACGAAGCGTACGCGCCAGGGCGAGGAATACGAGGACGGCTACGCCTGCGGCTGTGGCGACGCCGCGCCGGACGCGGCAGACCGCCACGTGCGCGCGGCGATGGTGCTGGAGAGCCGGTACGGTGGGGACGAGCTTGCGGCTGTCTCTGAGGGATTCGAGATGGGCTACGACGACGCCTGCGGGCATTTCGCCTACGCGTCGCCCGCACGTCTGCTCGGCAACGTCCACGCGGAACTCGCGGCGGCTCTGCGAGAGAACTACCTCCACGGCTACGCCGCCGGCATGTCCGTTCTCCGCCAAGCTACTCCAACGGGAGGGTCGCGCTTGTCGCGACCTGATAACACGGGAGGGTCGCGCTTGTCGCGACCTAACGATAAGGCCGCGACAAGCGCGGCCCTCCCGCCGGCGGCCGCGACAAGCGCGGCCCTCCCGCCGGTGGCCGCGACAAGCGCGGCCCTCCCGCCGGCGGCCGCGACAAGCGCGGCCCTCCCGCAAAGTAAGGCCGTACCGCACATGGCGCCGTTATCACGAGAATTTAATTTACCACGCCATCACCCCTCGCGGAAATCTGTTATGTCACGCCTCGATAATCGTTTGATTATCCTGTTTGTGACCGTTGTCACATTTAAAAGAACGACCATTCTCGCCAATGATGCGGTGCACACTTGTATCGTGAAAGCTTGGCAGGCAATATCTGATTGGAAGGTTGGACGATATGTGATCATGCCCGATCATTTGCATTTCTTCTGTTCGCCAGCGTCATATCCGCCAACGGATTTTCATAGCTGGATGCGTCGTTGGAAAGCGCAGGTTTCGCGGACATTTCCGTTAAACTTACGAATGGGAGGGGCGCGCTTGTCGCGACCTAACGATAAGGCCGCGACAAGCGCGGCCCTCCCGCCGGC
>CAMKJU010000027.1 GCA_946413265.1 uncultured Lentisphaerota bacterium | reverse complement strand
TGGAGGGATGAACATTGAAACGCGGGCTTGTACTTGAAGGCGGGGCGATGCGCGGGCTGTTCACGGCCGGCGTCCTCGACGTCCTGATGGAGCGCGGCGTCACGTTCGACGGCATCGTCGGCGTGTCCGCCGGAGCGTGCTTCGGGTGCAACTACAAGAGCGGACAGATCGGCCGCGTCATCCGCTACAACAAGCGCTTCGCCCGCGATCCGCGCTACTGCTCGTGGAAGTCTCTCCTGACGACGGGCGACCTGTTCGGCGCGGAGTTCTGCTACCGGACGCTCCCGATGGAACTTGACGTGTTCGACGCCGCGGCATTCGAGACAAACCCAATGGAGTTCCACGTCGTCGCCACCGACTGCGCAACGGGAAGGGCGGTGTACAAGCGGCTCGACAAGGCCGACGCGCGTGCGTTCGACTGGATACGCGCCTCCGCCTCGATGCCGCTCGTTTCGCGCCCCGTCGCGATCGACGGCGGACTGTACCTCGACGGCGGCCTCTCGGATGGCATTCCGCTCCGCTATTTCGAGTCGATTGGTTACGAGCAAAACGTGGTGATCACCACGCGCCCCCACGGCTACCGCAAGTTCCCGAAAAAGAGAATGTGCCTCCTCATGCCGCTTCTGAACCGCCACCCGGCCATCTACCAGGCGCTGAAGAACCGCTACGTCTGGTACAACGAAACGCTGGAGTACATCGACTCGCGCGTCGCCGCCGGCAAGGCCATCCTCATCGCGCCGAAGGAACCGCTCGCAATCTCCCGCGTCTGTCACGACCCGGATGTGATGCAACGCATCTACGATATCGGCCGCAAGGCCGGCGAAACTGCCAAGGTGACGTTTGACGAAGCCCAATAACCAAAGAACTTTGAAAGGAAAATGCCAATGAAAGTACTGATGCTGAATGGTTCATGGAACAACGAAGGTTCGACGAAGGCCGGTCTTCAGGAAATGGCGAAGACGTTCGCCGCCGAGGGCGTGGAGACAGAAATCGTCGATATCGGCGCACAGCCGATCGCCGACTGCATGGCGTGCAACAAGTGTGCGGAGCTGAAGCGCTGCGTCTTCGCGAACGACGCCGTGAACGCGTTCGCCGAGAAGGCGAAGACGGCGGACGGCTTCGTGTTCGGTTCGCCCGTCTACTACGCGCATCCGAGCGGCCGTATCCAGAGTTTCCTCGACCGTCTCTTTTTCTCGACGATGCGCGCGGACGGCTACGCGGCGCTCCACCACAAACCGTGCGCCAGCATCGTCGTTGCGCGCCGTGCGGGCACGAGCGCGAGTTTCGACGTCCTGAACAAGTACGCCACCATCTCGCAGATGATCGTCGTGGGCAGCTCCTACTGGAACGAGTTCCACGCGCTCACCAAGGTTGACGTGCCAGGCGATCCGGAGGGCTTGCAGACGCTTCGTAACCTCGCTCGCAACATGGTTTATGTGATGAAGTGCCAGAAGGCCGGACGCGACGCCGGCATCCTTCCGCCCGCGAACGAAAGCGGCGCACTCACGAATTTCGTCCGGTGAGAGACGATATTCAAGGATCATTTCGCCGCATTGGCCCGAAATGTGAATTGACACTAAGCATTCAGTTTGGGATAATACTGCTGCTTTCCCGTTCAAATGGAAAGAACATGATTATGGACTACCATGTTTTCCGGAAGATACATGTGTGCGGCGTGCGAGTTCTCGCCGCACTGACGGTGTTTGCCTGCGCTTTGATGTCGTTCGCCGAACCGGTGAAGGTGGGCAACCCCGGGTTCCCGTACAGCGTGCCGGGGTCGTTTCTGACGGTGGGCAGGTGCGAGAAGGGGAAGTACATGTTCAACACCTATCCGGGTCTCTGGATACGCAACGTCAGCACCTGTTGGCGGGAGAACTTCTGTCGTCTCGTGCCGTCCGTCGGCGGCAAGGACGTGGAGGTGACGGAGTGCGTGATGCGCGAAGGCTGGCTGGAGGCGAAGACGGAAAAGGGAGTGATCGAGTTTGCGTATCTGCGTCCCGATGTGGTGCTCGTGCGCTCGAAGTCGCCGGAGATGCACATCCGCTTTGAGTACCAGTTCCCGCGCCAGAAGTACGATTTCCCCTCGACGTTCGGGCGCACCATCGACTACATGCACTTCAACGCCGACCGCATTCTGATGGACACGCGCACGGGCGTGCGTGACCCGGACCACGGCAACACCGTGCGCGTCCATCCGTCGAAGGACGGCATCGAGGTGGCGCTCCTCGACATCCACACGGGCGACTGGGACGGCAACGAGGTGAAGGGGACGTTCGCGGAGGCTGTCGCGAAACAGAAGGCGAGCTTCGAGCGGATGTACGCCTCGCTTCCCTCCGTGCCGAAAGAGTTTGAATGGGCACGACACGAGGCGGCGATTCTCTTCTGGACGACCATCGCGGGTCCGCGCGGGCTGTTCAGGCGTCCGATGATGCTGATGAGCAACAACTGGATGAACAAGACGTGGAGCTGGGACCACGCGATCAACTCGCTCAGCCTCGGCTACCACGACCAGGACGCCGCGTGGGAGCAGTTCCGCTGTATGTTCGACTTCATGACGCCCGAGGGCATGATGCCCGACATGGTCTCAGACGAGCAGATTTTCTGGCTCGCCGTCAAGCCGCCCGTACACGGCTGGGTGTTCTCGAAGCTGCGCGCGATGAAGGAGTTCTCGAAGGACAAGCTGGAGATCGCCTACAACCTCATCGGCAAGTGGACGAACTGGTGGCTCACGCGCCGCGACTTCGACCACAACGGCCTCGCCGAATATCTTGACGGCTGCGACTCCGGCTGGGACAACTCCACGGCGATCTGCATGAACCGTCCGCCGCTCGAGACGCCCGACCTCCAGGCGTTCCTCATTCTCCAGATGGAGTGTCTCGCAGACATCGCGAAGACGCTGGGCCGGGAGGCGGAATCCGCGCAGTGGACCGCGCGCGCGAAGAAGATGCTCGACGCGACGGTGAAGATCCTCTTCGACGAAGACGGCGCGCCGCGCGTGCGGCGTCTGCGCGACGGCGGTTTCGACCGCGACTCGCTCTCGCTCGTCACGCGCCTGCCGATGATCCTCGGGAAGCGCCTTCCCGAGAAGTGTCGCGCGAAGATGATCGACGACATCAAGACCAAAGGCTTCATCACTGACTGGGGACTCGCCTCGGAGTCGGTCAACAGCCGGCACTACCATCCCGACGGCTACTGGAAGGGGCCGATCTGGGGACCGTCCACGCTTATCGCAGTGGAGGGACTGCGCGCGTGCGGCGAGGATGCGCTCGCAGACGAGATTTCGCTCAAGTTCTGCAAGCTCATCATGAAGTCGGGCTTCTCCGAGAACTTCGACGCGAAAACTGGCCAGGCCCGCCGCGATCCCGCCTACACCTGGACCGCGTCCGCGTTTCTCGTGCTGGCCCATGAGCTTCAGAAAAAATAAGGAGAGAGGTAAAACAATGAAAAGCACGGTGATTATAGCTACGCTTGCGACGGCGCTGCCGATGATGGCGGAGCGTATCGTCTACGATTTTGAGACAGGCGACCTGCAGGGATGGAAGGTGACGTCCGGCGCGTTCGAGCGGATCGTGACCGACCGCGCGAAGGAACACAACACGGGCAAGCCCTACACGAAGGGCGGGAAGTACTTCGTTTCGACCCTTGAAGACAAGAACAACCGTTCGGCCGACAGGCAGACGGGCGTGGTCGAGTCGCCGACGATCCGTCTGACGGGCCCGACCATCACGTTCAAGATCGGCGGCGGCGAGCACGCCCGCTTCGAGCTGGTGGACCGCGCGACGGGCAAGGCGATCGTCTCCGCCACGGGCGAGAACGGCGAGCCGATGCGTACGGTGACGTGGAACGTGCCGAAGTTCGTGGGCAAGGACGTCTATTTCCGCATCGTGGACCACGCGACAAGCGGTTGGGGGCACGTCACGATCGACGATGTGGTTTGCGAGGGTGTGCGCGGCGCGTCGGACTTCGAGGAACGTCGGATGCCGTCGGAGGAGGCCGTGGCGTCCGCCGCCGCCGCCGTGCGCGAACTGGGCGCGAAGTTCGCGTCGTATCCCGCCGCGAAGCTTCTGGAGGAGCTGTCCGCCACCGCCTCTAAATCCACGAAGGCGTTTGACGCGTTCCTCCTGAAGGCGCTCGTGCGCGAGAACCCGATCGTCAACGCGCACGAGATCGCGTACGTGACGCGCGCGCAGTACGCGCCCGACCACCACAACACCGCGACGCTCTTCCAGTGCGGCGAGATCAACGAGAGCAAATACCGCACGCAGGGAGCGCTGAAGGCGCTCGATCCGAAAACAGGGGTAGTGCGCGTGATCGTGCCGGAGGAGCCGGCGCGCACCGTGCGCGATCCGGAAGTCGATTACGACGGACGGCGTATCGTGTTCTCCATGCGCAAGGGTAAGACGGACGACTACCACCTCTACGCAGTCAACGCAGACGGAACGGGCCTCGCGCAGCTTACGCGCGAGAAGGGCGTCACGGACATCGACCCCGTGTGGCTGCCCGACGGCGACATTCTCTTCAGCTCCACGCGCAACCCGAAGTACTGCATGTGCAACCGCCACATCATGGCGAACCTCTACCGCATGAAGCCGGATGGCGCCAACATCCACCAGATCGGCGTCTCGACGCTCTTCGAGGGACACTCCTCCGTGCTGCCCGACGGACGCATCATCTACGACCGCTGGGAGTACGTGGACCGCAACTTCGGCGATGCGCAGGGCCTCTGGGTGTGCAACCCCGACGGCACGCGCCACGCGATCTACTGGGGCAACAACACGACGAGCCCCGGCGGCGTGCTCAACGCGCGCGCCATCGACCCGAACGACAGCTCAAAGGTGATCGCGGTGCTCAGCAGCTGCCATGACCGTCCGTGGGGCGCGCTCGGCATCATCGACCGGGCGAAGGGCGTGGACGGCAAGGAGCCTGTCCTGCGCACGTGGCCGGCCTCGTACCGCGACCGCATCCACGCGGGCGGCAAGGAGGACTTCGACTCCACGCGCGGCATCCGCCTCAAGTACGCCGACCCGTTCCCGCTCGACGCGGAGCACTTCATCGCCGTGCGCATGACCGGACGCGGGGAGGAGACCGCGCTCGTCTATCTCGACCTGCACGGCAACGAGGTGGTGTTCCACGCGGAGGCGCCGGGGTGCCACTCGCCCATTGTGCTGCGTCCGTCGAAGAAACCCGTCGTGCAGAGCGAGCAGCGCACGTTCGCGTCGCCGACCGCGCCGGGCCTCTTCTACGTGCAGAACATCTACGTGGGCACGCACATGAAGGGCGTGGCGCCGGGAAGCGTCAAGGCGATCCGCGTGGTGGAGTCGCCCGAGAAGCGCTCGTGGACGCCGCGCCGCGGCTGGTTCGGCCATGGCGAGGAGGCGGCCGCGATGAACTGGCACTCGTTTGAGAACAAGCGTATCCTCGGCACGGTGCCGGTGGAGGCGGACGGCAGCGCCTACTTCGAGGTGCCCGCGAACACGTTCGTCTATTTCCAGGCATTGGACGCGGAGGGGAAGATGGTGCAGTCGATGCGCTCCGGCGCGTACCTACAGCCGGGCGAGAAGTACGGCTGCGTGGGATGCCACGAAAACCGCGTGGGCGAAGCCGCGCCCGTCACGGCCAAGCCGCTTGCCATGCAGCGCGCGCCGTCCAAGCTCGACGGTTCGTACAACCTCGCGGGCCTCGAGAAGGGCACGCCCCCGCACTTCTACAGCTTCCAGCGCGAGGTGCAGCCCGTCTTCACCGCCAAGTGCGTCAGCTGCCACGACTACGGCAAGAAGGCGGGGAACAAGATCAACCTCAGCGGCGACAGGGGCGCGTTCTTCTGCACGAGCTACGTCGACCTCTGGGCGCTCGGCTACGTGACGTGCATTGGCGGCGGCCCGGCCTCCATCCAGCCGGCGTACAGCTGGGGCTCGCACGCATCCCGGCTCACGAAGAAGCTCTACGGACACGGCGGCGTGCAGTTGACCGACGAGGAGCGCGGGCGCGTCATCACGTGGATGGACCTCAATGCGCCGTACTATCCGCAGTACGAGTGCGCCTACCCCGACAACCCCGGCGGACGCATGCCGCTCACCTTCGGGGAGATGGAGCGCCTCGAAAAGCTCTGCGGACGCGGCATTTCCATTTCACACCGCGCCCGGCAGCGCGAACAGCTCGACTTCGACCGTCCCGAATGCTCCCGCATTCTCGAAGGCGTGAAGGGCAAGCCCGCCTACGACGAGGCGCTTGCGCTCATCAGGAAGGGCCAGGAACGGCTACGCGCGAAACCCCGCTGCGACATGGAGGGCTTCGTGCCCTGCGCCGTCGACCAGGCGCGCGAGGTCCGCTACCAGCGCCGTCTTGAATCCGAACGCCGCGTCTACGAGGCCATCCGCGCCGGCCGCAAGGTTTACGATAAATAGCAACAACACCAGAAAGGAAGTACTTATGTCGACAAGAAAAACAATCAGTGGTATAAACATGGCATTTGCTGCCGTGCTTCTCGCCGGGGCCGCGTACGCCGACGCGCGCGTGTGGCTGGACGAGCTGTCGGTCAGGGAGATGATGTGCGGCTGGCAGACGCCGCGCCGGAACAAGACCGTGGGGGGCGGCAGTCTGCAGATCGGTTCGCAGAAGTTCGAGCGCGGCGTGGGCACGCACGCCGAGTCCATCGCGGTCTACGACGTCGCGGGCAAGGCTGTCGCGTTCGACGCGGACGTGGGCATCGACGCCGAGGTGTTCCCCGGCGAGAATGGCGCCGCGAGCATCCGCTTCCTCGTGAAGGCCGACGGGCGGACGGTAGCCGAGACGGGGGTCCTCAAGGGGAAGCGCGACCCCGTGCACGTCCATGCCGACCTCGCGGGCGCGAAGACGGTGGAACTGCTCGTCTCGACGGCGGGCGACGGCGACAACTACGACCACGCCGACTGGGCCAACGCATACTTCACGATGAAGGACGGGACGCGTCCCGTGCCCGTGCCGCTCGGCCGTGAGCAGCTGGGCATCCTCACCCCGCCGCCCCCCGCCTCGCCGCGCATCAACGGCGCGAAGGTGTTCGGCGTGCGGCCCGGACATCCCATCGTGTGGCGGCTTCCCGTTACGGGAGAGCGTCCGATGACGCTCAAGGCCGAGAACCTGCCCGCCGGCGCCGTCTTCGACGAGAAGACGGGCATCCTGAGCGGCGCCGTGTCGACGCGCGGCAGCTACGTGATCACGTTCACGGCCTCCAACGCGAAGGGCACGGCGAAGCGCACGTTGCGCCTTGAAGTGGGCGACAAGATCGCGCTCACGCCGCCGATGGGCTGGAACAGCTGGAACTGCTTCGCCAGCGCGGTGACGGAAAAGGACATCCGCGGCTCGATCGACGCATTTGCCGGAAGCGGCCTCGCCGACCACGGCTGGAGCTACGTGAACATCGACGACTACTGGCAGAACAAGCCCTCCGCCAAGAACGATCCCACTCTCCAGGGGCCCGAGCGCAACCCCGACGGTTCCATCGCCGTCAACAAGCGCTTCAAGTGCATGAAGGCCCTCGCCGACTACGCGCACTCCAAGGGACTCAAGATCGGCCTCTACTCCTCGCCCGGGCCCTACACCTGCGGCGGATGCGTGGGCAGCTGGGGACACGAGTGGCAGGACGCGAAGACGTACGCCGACTGGGGCTACGACTACCTCAAGTACGACTGGTGCAGCTACGGCCGGGTGGCCGTCGGCTCCGGACACGGACGCCTCATGCTGCCTTACCGTCTCATGGGCGAGGCCCTCAAGGCGCAGGGCCGCGACATCGTGTTCTCCCTCTGCCAGTACGGCATGGGCTACGTCTCCACATGGGGCGAGAGCGTGGGCGGAAACTGCTGGCGCACCACGGGCGACATCACCGATACGTGGAACTCCATGAACGGCATCTTGCACCAGCAGGCCGACTCGTGGCCCTACGCACGTCCGGGCGCCTGGAACGACCCCGACATGCTCGTGGTGGGCCGCCTCGGCTGGGGGCATCTGCGTCCCACGCGCCTCACGCCGAACGAGCAGTACACCCACATGTCCTTATGGGCGATCCTCTGTTCGCCGCTCCTGATCGGCTGCGACCTCACGCAGCTGGACGACTTCACCCGCTCGCTGCTCACGAACGACGAGGTGATCGAGACGAGCCAGGACGAACTGGGTGCGCAGGCCGCGTGCGTGGCGAAGGGACCCCGCGCGGAAATCTGGGCGAAGCCGATGAGCGACGGTTCGCTCGTGTTCGCGCTCTTCAACACCTACGCCATCCCCACCCGTATCACGGTCGACTTCGACTCCCTCGGCCTCGTGGGACGCTGGCGCGTGCGCGACCTCTGGCGTCAGAAGGATCTCGGCACGTTCTCCAGCCAGTACACCTCCGACGTCCTGGCGCACGCCACGCAGCTCGTCCGCCTCTTCCCCGAGAACGGCGCGGGTCTGCGCGTCGGTCTCAGCGACATACGCGACAACGCGGTGTACATGATGTATGCGGACAAGCGTCCCGTTGACAAGCCCGGCTACAAGGCACCCTCCGCGCCGCCGTGCGCCGAGTGTCCCCGGGCGAAAAAACAGTAATAAAAGAAGGATCGAATGACATGAATAACTTTACCTACCACAATCCCGTCAAGGTCGTGTTCGGCCTCGGGACGTTGAAGCAAGCCGGCGAAGAGGCCGCGAAGCTCGGAAAACGCGCATTCGTCGTCTCGTACGGCGACGCGAGCGTCACGGGCACGCTCGCCAATCTGAAGGGGCTGCTGGACGCGGCGGGCGTCGCGTCGCAGGAGTTCCTGGAGGTCGTGCCCAACCCGCCGATCGAGATGGTCGCGCGCGGCGTGGACGCGGCGAAGGCGTTCGGCGCGGACCTCGTGATCGGTGTGGGCGGCGGCTCGGCGATGGACGCCGCGAAGGCAATCGCGGCGGGCGTGCTCTACACGCACGGCGATTTGTGGAACATGGTGTACGCCAGCCACTCGAACGTGACGGCGCAGCCGCCGGAGAAGGCGCTGCCGCTCCTCCTCATCCCCACGCTCCCCGCGACGGGCAGCGAGATGAACATGTGCTCGGTGGTCAGCTCGACGACGCGCGGACAGAAGAGCTACATCTGGGCAGACTGCCTTTTCGCAAAGACGGCCATCCTTGACCCGGAGCTCACCTATTCGCTTCCGCCGTTCCAGACGGCGTGCGGCGCAATCGACGCGATCAGCCACGTGCTCGAGATCTACATCAACGGACAGGATGAGAGCGACCTCCTCCACGCTTGGCAGCTTGCGCTGATGCGCACAATCGTCGAGAACCTCCCGAAGGCGCTCGCGAACCCGCAGGACGCCCACGCGCGCACGGAGCTCATGTGGTGCGCGACGTGTGGTCTGAACGGTTGGGCCTCGCCGGGCGACGCCTGGACGCCCATGCACCAGGTGGGACACGTCCTCACGAGCCGCCACGGCATCAACCACGGGTCGTCGCTCGCGATCGTCATGCCTGCGTGGATGACGTACCATAAGGCGCTCAAGCCCGCCCGCTACGCGCAGTTTGCGGTGAAGGCGATGGGGATTTGTCCCCACGGCAAGACCGACGCCGAGCTGGCGGACGCCGGCATCGCCGCGTTCCGCGACTTCATCAAGGCGAGCGGCGTGCCGGTGACGCTGGGCGAGAAGGGCGTGGCGGAAGCGGATATTCCTGGCATTATCGAGGGCGTGCGCACCGTGAGCTTCAACGCGGACGGCGTGCTCGCCTCGAACCCGCCCGTTACGGCGGAGGCCCTTGCCGAAATCCTGAAACTGGCACTGTAGGGAGAAGACGATGACAGTAGAAGAAATAGCGAAGATGATGGATGTTTCCGCCGTGCAGGCGCAGAACACGCTTCAGGACATTGATGCGTGCTGCGAGCTGGCGGCGGAGTTCGGCTGCGCAGCGGTGTTTTGTCTGCCCGCGCACGTGCCGTACCTGCGCGCGCGGCTTGACGCGATGGGTCTGAAGGTGCCGATGGCGTCCGTCTCCGGCTTTCCCGGCGGATCGGAGACGTCGCGCATCAAGGCCGCGACCGCGCGCGAGCTCGTGGAGTTCGGCTGCGACGAGGTGGACATGGTGAACAACGTCACTTGGCTCAAGGCGGGGGACAAGTCCGCCTACGTGGACGACGTGGCTGGAGTTGTGGCGGCGGCAGGTGGGCGTCCCGTGAAGGTGATCCTCGAGTGCCACTGGCTCACGGACGAGGAAATCGCGCGTGCGTGCGAATGGTGCGTGGAGGCGGGCGCGGCGTGGGTGAAGACCGGCACCGGCTGGGCACCGACCGGCGCCACGGTGGAGCGCATCGCGCTCATGTCAAAGACCGTGGCGGGGCGCTGCCAGGTGAAGGCGGCAGGCGGCATCCGCTCGCTCGCCACGCTCCAGTCGCTCTACGATGTTGGCGCGCGCCGCTTCGGCGTGGGCGTGGGCTCCGCCCGCAAGATCCTTGCCGAGGCGTGATTGCGCACGGGGCAATGTGCCCTTGTGCGGAGAGTGAGACAAAGAACATGAGAATACTGATAGCGAGTGCGGCGCTTACGTTGGCGTCCATGGTGTGCATGGGGGCCGGACAGGACGACGCCTGGATGGCGTCCATTCGCAGGGGCCATCCGCGGATGTTCTTCAACGCGGAGACGTGGCCGCAGGTGAAGGTGCGCGCCGAAGGCCCCGCGCGCGCGGCGCGCGACGCCCTGCTGAAGCGCTGCGACAAGTACCCCGAGAAGCCGGTATGCTCGGACTACGGTCCCGTCGAGTTCCGCGAGGTGAAGACCGCTGGTGGCACGCTCAAGACCACGGCGGCCACGCCGATCAAGAACGTGAAGGAGTGGGGGTCGCAGGCGGCGGAGTGTGCGCTCGCGTGGCGTTTCACGGGCGAGCGCAAGTATCTCGACAAGGCGCGGCGCATGCTGGAGTCCAGCGTGGCCGCGTACCATGCCGCGTACGCCAACCGGCGCGCCGTCAACTGGTACTCCACCTCGCGCATCCTCGCGCTGTGCGCCTACGACTGGATATGGGAGGGACTCACCCCCGACGAGCGCAAGGCGATCATCGTCCCGCTTGTGCAGCACATCGAGGACATCCAGCCGGGGAAGGGCAAGCCCGCGATCATCCGCCGTGACTTGGGCGGCATCGAGAGCGGATTCTACGGCGTGCCGAGCCTCCTCTGGTATTCCGGCCTCGCGTCGTTCGGAGACGGATTCTGCGACAACCTCGCCACGTCGCATTTGCGGCGCGGACACAACCTCTGCCTCAAGCTGCTGAAGTTCCGCAACGACGGGGCGGGCGACGACGGCGCGCTCAGCTCCGCCGTCCCCGGATACTCCATGGGGGCGTACCCATGGGCACACTTCAACTTCTTCCACACGTGGCTCTCCGCCACGGGCGAGAACCTCGCGTCCAAGTATCCCGGTCTCGCGCTCTTCCCCAACTGGATCTACTGGACGTGGATTCCAAACGCGTCCGATCCGTCGATGCCGCTCTATTGCGGATTCGGCGACGATCCGCACACGCAGAACGCTCTCAGCGTGGGACGCCTCTACGAACATACGGCGCAGTGCATCCACTTCTTCCGCGAAGCGAACCCCGCCGCGGCCCGCCTCGCCGCCTCGCTGCGCGATCGCGCGCCTGCGCAGTACATTCTGAATACCTGGCCCGTGTATCCCTTCCTTTTCGGCGGAGGGGACGACGGCGTGAAACCGTATTCGGACGCCGAACTCGAGAACCTGCCGCTCCACGCGCGCCACTTCGAGGGGCTCGGGCAGTTCATCATGCGTTCGGGTTGGAAACCCGACTCCACCTACTGCACCTTCACCGCCGGCGCGTCGCTCCGTCAGCACAAGCACTATGACGAGAACAACTTCACCATCTACAAGCACGACTTCCTTGCCATCGACTCCGGCACGCGCGGCGTGGAGACCGACTGGAACCTGCGCTACTACTATTCGCAGACCATTGCCCACAACTGCATCCTCATCCGCCGTCCGAAGGAACCCATCCCTGCCTATTGGGGCCCCGTCTACAACGGACCCGAGGGAAAGTTCAACGACGGCGGCATGTACAAAGGCAGCGCGAAAGTGCTCGCCTTCGAGACGAACGGCCAATTCACCTACATCGCCTCGGACGCCACATCCCTCTACGGAAGCAAATGCACCGAAGCCGTCCGTCAGTTCGTCCATCTCCTGCCCGACACGTTCGTCGTCTATGACCGCGTCGGCGCGGCGAATGCGAACGACGGCAAGGCGTGGCTGCTCCATTTCGTGAACGAGCCCCGCGTGGACGGCAGGTGTGCCGTCGCCGACTGCGGCAAGGGCCGTCTTTTCTGCGAAACGATTCTGCCCGCGGATGCGAAGCTGGAGAAGATCGGCGGGGCCGGCAAGGAGTTCTGGTCGAACGGCAGGAACTGGGAGCCGGACGAGGCGTTTCTCGCGTCCGCCGCGCAGCAGTCGAAGCGCACGGGACGCGGCCCCTACTACGGCGCGTGGCGGCTTGAGGTTGCGCCCGGCGCGCCGCGCCCGCGCGACCGGTTCCTGCACGTCCTCACGGCGGCGGACACGTCCGTTTCGTCCGCCCCGCAGACGCGGAAGGTAGTCAAGGACGGCATGGACGGCGTGATCGTCATGTTGCCCGCCTCCTCCGGCGGAACCGTCGAGGTCACGGTTCTTTTCAACCGCGAAGGGCCTGTTGGCGGCATGATCGCTATCGGCAAGGACGCGCCCTTGCGTCCGTTCACCACGACCATCCAGCCCCAGAGCGGTATTTTCTGATAGGAAGTAGCCTCGCGCCGTTGCAACGAACGTAGAACGAATGAAGTGTGAACTTTTATTCGACGTCTTCCGCAGTGGAGCAGGGGAGCGCATTTTTGATATACTATGCGGTGGCACTTGAAAGTGAGAATGAACGATTTATGGCACAGAGACTTTTGAAGAGAAAACCGCATAAGGTCACATCTGGTAGGGCGCGCTCGCCGAGCGCGCCGCCACCAACTACGGGCGGGCGTATGTCCACGAATGACGCCGGTAGGGCGGTCGCCCCGCGACCGCCGTGCGCCGCTGCCGTCCTTGTCGGCACGTACAAGGCTAAGCAGCTCGCCTGGATCAAGCGGCACGGCATCTACAACTACCCCGTGAAGGACGGGGACGAGTTCGATGAAAAGTCGTTTGCGGCCATCAAGGAACTTTGGCTCTACGCGGATGTAAAGGGTACGCGGCATGTGTTTGAAGCGGAATTCATCGGCATCAAGACCCGTGAGGAACTTGTCGATGAATACAGTTATCCTGCAAGCGGAGCTTTTAACGCAGAGGCGCAGAGACGCAGAGGTGGTAGGGCGCGACCACCGGGCGCGCCGCACGGCTCGCGCTACTATGTCTTCAGTGCGAAGCATCTCGACTACGGCTCTCGTCTCGACGATCCCTTCGTGATCGCGCGCACGGCGGACTTCGGCGGACGTTCGGCGAAGGTGAAGAAGGCTATCGAGCAGTTCAAGGCCGACGGCGAATTCGCGCCCCTCGAGCATTACCTTCCCTCCGATCTCGCCAAAGTCCCGCGCAACCGCCTCCGCGTCTGCGAAGCGGCGGTGCAATGTCATTTTTTGCAATGGACACCTGTCGTCGGCATGTCGCCTCTTCTTGGGAAAATCGAGAGCATAGTCATGAGCATTGGAGAGTTTGGACGCGCTTACTCCCTCTCGTCAAGTGATGCATACGCGTATTTGAAGAAATATAAAGGGCTCGCCTATCTTGACGACTACCATGAACCTTTGAGTTGTCTCCCAATGGAATCTCTCGTTGACGATCTTGCCAAGGTTTGCCGTAACAATGGGGGAATGCTGAAATGATAACCCTCTATCATGGGTCGAACTGCGATGTGACAAAGCCGATTCCAATGAAGGGGCGGAGAGGTACTGATTTCGGGCAGGGCTTTTATTTGACGCCTGATATGGATTCTGCCCGTTCGATGGCTTCTCTTGTAACTAGAAGGCAGGGCGATGGGATAAAGACAATCAGCGTGTACGAGTTTGACCTTGACGCGGCATCCATAGCAGGTATGGCTATCAGGAGTTTTGAATCCATGGACACAGATTGGATGTCTTTCGTCTTGGCTAACCGTTGTTTTGATCGTTCCGCGCCTGACCATAATATCGACAAACTATACGACGTAGTAATCGGTTTCATTGCTGATGACAAGATACGAAACATGATTCGTCTGTATCGCAGTGGCATGATGAAACAGGATGACGTACTCAAGGCGATGCAGGAGGCACCATGGCGCGTTATGCAATATTCGTTCCATACGCCGCGTTCTACAAGGTTTCTGACATTGAAGGAGGTTTGGCATGAGCAGTGAACAGCAGATTCTTCTGGATGGAGCGACATCCGATCTTGTGGAATGTGTCGTTCGTTATGAGGGGGTGTCCATGTCGGATGCCTTTGACATGGTTTACAAGTCCAAGTTACATCGAAAGATGGAAGATCCTTTGACTGGCCTCTATCGAGAGGGTCCGATCTATCTATACGACATGCTCTGCGAGGAGCGTGGAGTCAAATGCCGCGTGTAACAGAGCGCCTGGAATATGTACGCCAGGCGATGTCCAGAATAATGATAATAACTACTGCCGTGTTCGAGAAGTCGTAAGACAGGTGATGGGTATAGATTTGGAGTACGTCGAAGAAGTGAAGAACTAATGACCACCTCCGCCTTTACATGCACAGGGCCGTATGCGGTTCTCATCATGCTTGGAATCAAGCGCGTGGAGAACCGCAGCGTGATGCCCGTGCCCGCGAAGGGGAGGTGTGCGGTCAGTTGCTCGAAGTCGTTTTGCAAGGAGGAGTACGGTAATTTCTTGCAGTGGGCGGCGCATGCGTTGCTGGAGGAGGAGTTTGAGCGCATTCCCGCATGGGGCGACGTGAAGGAGTGGCCGGGGAAGATCGTGGGGGCGTGCGATTATGAGGCGCGGGGGCGGAATGATTTGCGGTTGGAAGGAGGAGATGAGCGAAGGCAGTATCCGGCCGATGCGGCGGTCGCGGGGCGACCGCCCTACCAGTGGGACGAGGGATATGAGTATTGGTGGGATTTGACCGAAGTTGTGTGTTTCGACCAGCCGATTCCGTGCAGGGGCAATGTGGGGATGTGGCAGATACCAAAATCGCTGGCTATGCAGGTGACGGCGGCGGATTCCCTTTCACGATGCGTAGGCGAACAGGTTGCGACGGCGGAGGATGCGGCGCGACTTTTTCACGCAGCGGTTCCTATCGCGGGTGCGCGCGAAGGATTCTTCATGTTGCCGTTCGACGATGCCGGCCGTGCGCTCTCGGCGCCGGTACTTGTTTCACTTGGCGCTCAGACTGGTACGGCGGCGGTTGATCTCGGCGAGGTGTTCCGCGAAGCGCTCAAGGCGGGCGCGCGTTCCATCGTCGTCGCGCACAATCATCCGTCTGGTGACCTGACGCCGAGCATGGCGGACATCGCCATGACGGCGAAGCTCCGCGAGGCAGGCAATCTGCTCGGCGTCTCGCTACTCGACCATTTGATACTTGGATCGGACTCCAAGTTCGCAATCGTCAACACGACAAAGGAGTTATCTACATGGGAAATGAAAGGCGGTAAACGATGAACAGAAGAGAATTCATGGCCAGCATGGCGGTTGGCGCGGCGCTGCCGCTCCTCGCCAAGGCAGGTGCGGATATCAGGCCGACGCGGTTCAAGCCGATTGAGCTGCCCGGACTCGAACCGCGCCCCGACTTCTGGAAGGTGCGTCCGCAGGAGATCATCGACATCTGCGAGCGGGCGACGAAATGTTCGCGCAGGGAAATCATCGCGCACACGCCGCTGGGCTATCCCGTGTATGCGCTTTTCTACGGCGACTTCCCCGACGCGCCGCCGCAGACGAACTGGTCCGCCGGCGCATCCTCCACCACGTGGAAGAACTACATGGGAAATCCCCCTCCGGCGAAACAGACGTTTCTTCTCCTCGCGGGCGTCCACGGCGCGGAGCCCGAATGCGTGGCCGGAACGATGAACCTCATCCAGGAACTGGAGACCGGCAGGGACTTTCGCGGCAAGACGCACCGCGAGCTCACCGACCTCATCGCGAAGTACCGCTTCATCATCGTACCCTGCGCGAACATGGACGGACGCGCCATCTCGCCCGACCATCTACGCGGCGTCGCGTGGCACGACTTCCGCGCCGCGTCGCAGGGCACGTGGAAGGACGGTTCGCTCGTCGGATGGCGCGGGAGCAAGTCGTGGTTCCCGCTTCCGCTCGACAAGGTGTCGTATCCCGGCGGCTACCCCAACGCCGACGGCTACAACATCATGCACGACGCCACGCCGGGCGACATCCGTACGGCGGAGGCGCGCGGAATCCTGAACCTCGTCGCGCGCTGGCGCGTTGACGCCGTGCTGAACGGACACTCCTACGAATACGCGCCGAGCGCCATCACGCCGAGCGCGGTGGACCTTCCCGCCAAGGTCGAGCGGGTGAACGCGATCTCAGACCGTATCAACGCGGCGATCCACGCGGCGGGGCTCAGGGCAGGCAAGATCGGCGCGAACCGCACGCCGACCAGCACGATCAACCTCAACACCGTGCTGGCGCTCGCCTCCGGCGCGCTTACGCTCACGCTCGAATGTTCCGTGTCGTTCGACCGTCCGATCAAGCCGCCGAAGGTCAAGCCCACGCGCACCTACACGTTCGACGAACTGATGGAGCCGCTGTTCATAGCCGTGCGCGAGTACCTCGCGGACGGACTCAACCGCCCGTTCCTCGTGCGTGGCACAGACCGTGTCTTTGGCGACTAACCGTTGAGGGGAGCGGCGTATTTTGTCCCAAACCCCTTTCCCTGTTGACGTTCTTGCGATGCGCCCATCCGCTCCTACACGAGCTTGATGGAGCGCCAGGGGCCGCGGTACCAGCGGATCCACGTGCCTGCGCAGATCAGCGCGACATAGGCGATCATCGTGGACCACAGCGCCGGCATCGTGGGGTGCAGCCAATAGACGAGGAAGAGCAGTGGCATCCAGAACCCGAACGCGCAGAAGAGCATCCAGAACATGACGAAGTGCGTGTCGCCCGCGCCCTTGAGCGCGCCGGAGAGCACCACGTCGGCGCAATCGAAGCACTGCCACGCCATCATCAGCGAGAAGAGCGTGAAACCGAGCGACCGGAACGCGGCATGGTCGAACGTGGCGGTGTCGGCCACGAACAGGTCGAGAATCGGCCCGTGGAAGGCGAGCGCCGCGAGCGCCGCGACGGTAATGTAGATTTCGGCGAGGATGAGCGCGCGGCGGGCGTCGCGCGCCGCGCCGATAGAATCGCCCGCGCCCTGGTGCTGTCCCACGAGCGTACTCGCGCCGATGGCGAAGCCCTCGATCGGCGCGTAGATCAGGTAGTTGACCGTCAACGTCGCGTTCGAGACGGCGAGGGCCATGTCGCCAACGCGTCCAGTGAGGAACACGAACACGGCGAACGAGAGGATGTTCAGCACGGAATAGATTCCGGCCGGCGTGCCGAAGCGGAGCATGCGCCAGATGAGATGTTCGCCGGGAGCGGACGGGGCGTCGGGGGCGCGGCGTACGAAGATGTGCGGCCAGGCGAACGCGGTCAGAACCGCGAACTGGAGGAATTGGGCAATGACGGTGGCGCCGGCGGCGCCGGCGATGCCCGATGCGGGAATTGGACCGCAGCCGAAGATGAGCAGGTAGTCGAGCAGGATGTTCGCGGCGTTGCCGAGAAGGTTGACCCAGAACACGAGGCGGGTGCGTCCGATGCCGGTGAAGAAACTCTGCACGGCCATGGCGGCGCAGAGGAAGAAGCCGCTGGACATGACGATCGTGTAGTAAGTTTTTTCGCGGGCGAGGACGTCGGGGGGATGTCCGCACCAATCGCAGATGATGCGTCCCAGCGGGATGAGCAGAGCGAGCACGATGCCGGCGGCGAGGGAGAGCAGGAGACCGGCGCGACAACTTGCGGCGGCGCCGCGCGGGTTGCCAGCACCGTGGTACTGCGCCACGAACGTGCCCGAGTAGGCGGCGATCGACTGGAAGAAACACACGAACGTGAACGCGAGCATAGATGCGGGGAGGATGGCCTCCAGAGACGCCGCCGACTCGCGCGCGAGGAACACGCGGTCGGTGAACTGCATTAGGGCGTTGTTGGCCATGCCCAGCGCGAGTGGCCAGACAAGCCTCAACACCTTCCAGTAGGGAGTCCAAGTGCCTTTGAAGTCCATTGCCATCCATTGTATCATATTTTCCCCTCACCGCCGTGCGATTATGGTATAATATTCCGCACATGGCAAAGCGCATCGATCATGCCGCGCGTCGGCAGTTCATCGTCGAACGGTCTATGGGACTGTTCGCCAGGCTTGGCTATGCAAAAGTCTCGTTCCTCACTATTTCCGAGGCGACGGGGGTTGCGCGTACCGCGCTGTACCGCTATTTCACTACGAAGCGCGAGATCTTCGACGAGGCGATCCACGGCTGCACGCACCAGATCAAGGTGTCCAGCGCCGCCATAGCGGCGCAGCCGCTGCCGGTGCCGGAGCGGCTCAACCGCGTGTCGGACACCGTGATCGACACGCTCTTCGAGCGCAAGCAGTTCCTGCTGGCCATCTACGCCTTCGTGATCGACATGGTGCGCCGCGGCGAGGACATGCGCGCGCGCATCGCCCAGTTCACTGGAGGACTGCGCGAACTGTTCCTCCGCCTGCTCGAGGAGGGCGCGCGCCGCGGGGAGCTGTCGGCGAACGTCGACCCGCGCCTAACGTCTGAGGTGCTGTTTGCGCTCCTCGAAAGCGTCGTTTTGCGCATTCTGCTCGGCGTCGAGCAGGACGCAGAGAAATCAAAGCTCCGTTTCTCGGCGATGGTGCAGTCCATCGCCGGAACCGGCACAAACAAGCCCCAAACCAAGAGAGAGAAAGGAAACTGATATGGCAGTCACTGAAGAACGCGTTGTGGAAAATCCGTCCTGGGTACAGCGCCTGGGATCATCATTCAAGGGCGTGCTGGCGGGATTGGCACTCTTCGTTGCGGGGTTCCCCATCCTCTTCATGAACGAGGGCCGTGCGGTAGATACGGCGAAACGCCTCAAGGAGGGTGCCGGTGCCGTCATAGATATATCGGCGGACAAGGTGGACCCCGAGAACGAGGGCAAGCTCGTGCATGTGAGCGGCAAGGCCGACACGAAGGATATCCTATCCGACGAGGCCTTCGGCATCACCAACAACGCATTGCGTCTCATGCGCACGGTGGAGGTCTACCAGACGGTCGAGCATTCCGAGACGACGCGCGAGAAGCGGGGCGACAAGACCGTGGAGAAGATGACCTACTCCTATTCGAACGAATGGCGTTCCAGCCCTGTCAATTCCGCTGAATTCCATGATGCGTCTAAGCGCTCGGCCAATCCGCCTTCGGCCATGCCGTTCAGCAACGAGGACAGGATTGCCGCGAACGTCACTCTCGGCGCATTCACGCTTAACGAAAAACATGTGAAGCGCATGGGCGAAAAGAAAAAGTTCTCGTTCCCCATGGACTTCAAGGTGCCGGAGACCGTACCTGGCGGACAGTACCAGAACGGCGTCATCTACGTGCCGTACAACGCGGCACTCGCGGGTACTGCGCCTCAGACTTCCGCATCCACGGGCATGTCTCCGCTGCTGGCCGCCGCACGGGCCGCGACGAACGTGACTGCGGCCGTGGCGAATGCGGCAGCGACGGCGATCACCGGTGGACGTTCGGTTGCGGTGGCCCCAGTTCCCGGCGATGTGCGCGTGACGTTTAGCGTAATCTTGCCTCATGAAGTGACCATTGTGGAGCGGCAGGATGGCAGCTCGCTCTCACCGTGGGCGGCATCCGACGGCGAGACGCTGTCGTTCGTCCGCGACGGCCGCGTGCCGGCGGCGAAGATATTCGCAGACGCACAGTCGATGAATTCCAAGATCACATGGCTGCTGCGTCTCGTGGGCCTGCTTGTGATGTACTTCGGGCTCAAGAAAGTCTTGGGGCCGATCGACACGCTCGTGGACGTGATACCGATCCTGAACGGCATTGTTGCCATGGGGACGTCGCTTGCGGCCGCATTAGTTTCTGGCGCGTGCGCGCTGCTCACGATTGGCGTCGCGTGGATCTACTACCGTCCGCTGATAGGCATTCCTCTCGTAGTTGCTGGCGTCGCGTTGCTTGTCATGGTCTTTTTGAAGAAGAAAAAGGCTGCCGTTGCTGTTGCCTGATAACGTACGGAACGACGCAAAAAGTAGGGAAGAGTAAAGATGAAGAGATTGAGTGTGGCAATCGGCTTGATTGGCCTGTTAGTGGTGGCTGCGGAAGCGGCAGTCAGGGATTTCGAAGAGGTCCCAGCCAGTGCCAACAAGTACCTGAAAGCCGTGAAAGGCAAGCCCATCCGCACAGGCATGGTGTTCGTGAACGGGCATTACGTGAAGCCGCCATACGTCCTCATGCGTTCCGGCACGGCGCTCTTCGTCAACCACGGCACTCAGATTACGGGTCAGGTGGTGCCATGGCGGGCGTTCCTTGCCACGCAGAGTGGTGTTATTGCGGCACAGCAGGCCGCTGCGGCTGCTGCGGCACAGGCCGCTGCGGCGCAGCCTGTTGTGCCTAAGCGCACAACGCCGACGCCTGCTCGCCCAGTTGTGGTCCAGGACGTGGACGACCTCTTTGACGACACTCCTCCGGCGCCGGCTCCGGATCCGACTCCGGCTCCGTCTGTGTCGGCACCGCCCGCTGCGCCAAGGTCGACTGCGCTTTCCGAAGCAGAGGAGGCCGCAGATGCATCGTTCAAGCCGAACGAAGATTCGCAGGTTCTATTGAAGCGTATCAACGACAGGCGTTCATATTTTGACAGAAAGCTGCGCGAGGGTAACGTGATATTCTTTGGCACGCGCTATTCGCCCGTGACCGTTGATTCGCGGCTCGTGCGCGGCCTCCTGGCCGTACTGCCCGAGGCAATGCGCGAGGCGGACGACGGCGCTCAGCTCTACGCCACGTTGCGCAGCAAGGGCATCGTCTATCTCAGCCGCGAAGTCTGCGACGACCTTGTTGAGAACCGACAGGACTACCGTCAGGTCATCGAGCACCGAAAAACCATTGCGAAGGATGACGAACTGAGAAAACTGATTGAAAGTGGCCGCTGAGACTAGCCACGATCCCTAGGAACATCCCGCACATGGAACTCGCATCGCCCTCCAACCCGAAGATCAAGCACGTCGTCAAGCTGCGGAACTGCTCGTTCCGCGAGGAGACGGGCGAGATGATCGTGGAGGGTTTCCGCGAGTGCCGCCGCGCGCTTGACAACGGATACCGTCCGCACGCGATTTTCCACTGCCCCGACCTCTACCTCAAGCACGAGAACGAGCCGCAGCTCGTGGCGGACTGTGCGGCACGCGGTGCGGAGGTGTTCACCTGCTCTAAGCCCGCGTTCCTAAAGATGGCCTACAAGGATCGCCCCGACGGTCTCCTGATGGTGGGACCACACGTGGCACGCAGCCTTGGAGACCTCGACCTGCCTCCGCACGCGCTCGTGATCGTGACCGAGTCGATCGAGAAGCCCGGCAACCTCGGGACGATCCTCCGCAGCGCGGACGCCGCGCATGCCTGCGCCGTAATCGTGTGCGACCGTACGACGGACATCCACAACCCGAACGTCGTGCGTGCCTCCACGGGCACGCTCTTTTCCGTCCCCGTTGTGGAAGCCTCTTCTGACGAGGCTCTCGCTTGGCTGAAGGCCCACGATTTCAAGATTCTCGCCGCGACTCCGCATGCGGAGAAACTCCACTTCGAGGTCGACCTTACGGGCAACGTGGCGCTCGCCGTGGGTGCCGAGCAATATGGCCTCACGGCGAAATGGATGGATGCGGCGGACCTGCGCGTGCGCATTCCGATGCTCGGCCTCGCGGACTCGCTCAACGTCTCCGCCGCCACCACGATCCTCGTCTATGAGGCGGTACGCCAGCGCCTCGCCGCCGGCATCGAGCAGGTGCCTGCGTTCATCCCTTGGCACGGCGAAGGACACCACGACCACTGACGCCATGGCTGGAACCGTTCTCGTGACCGGCGGCGCGCGCCGCCTTGGGAAAGCCATCGCCGACGCGCTCCGCGCGCGCGGCTGGAACGTGATCGCCGCCTCGCGCACCTCTTCCGACGCCGCATTTGCGGTCGACCTCGCGGAACCCGACGGGCCCGCCCGTCTCTTCGCCGCCGCACGCGCCGCCGCCCCTAACCTCTGCGCCGTCGTGAACAACGCGGGCCTCTTTTCACACGATGCGGAACTGTCTCCAGATGTGGAGGCTCGCCTCCGCGCCGTGAACGTGGACGCCCCGCGCGCGCTGACGGATCTGCTCGCCGCACACGGTGGTGGCGCGGTCGTGAACATTCTCGATTGCCGCGTAATAGGTCGCGACAAGCGCGACACGCCCTACCTTCGCTCGAAGAGCGACCTGCTTGACGCGACACGTGCCGACGCCCTGCGTTTCGCGGGCCGTGTGCGCGTGAATGCCGTCGCGCCTGGTCCTGTGCTGCCGCCCGAACACTGTCATGAACGTGCCGGCGCGACGCCGCTCGGACGCCATCCCACGCCGTCCGAAGTCGCCGACGCGGTCGCCTATCTTCTTTCCGCCGAATCGACCACGGGTGCGGTCATTCCCGTCGATGGCGGACAATCCCTTCTTGCCGAACCATGAAATTCCTCGTCCATACTTACGGTTGCCAGATGAACGTCCGTGACAGCGAGGCCGTCGAGGCCCTCATGCTCGCCGCCGGTTATGAAAAGGCCGCGGACGAATCCGAGGCGGACATCGTGATCGTCAACAGCTGCACCGTCCGTGACATGGCCGAACGTAAGGCCGTGGGCAAATGCGGCAACCTGATTGCCGCTAAGGAAGGACGCGGTAGGGCGTGTCGCCCCGCGACCGCCGAAGCCGGTAGGGCGTGTCGCCCCGCGACCGCCGCCATTAAAATCGTGGGTCTCATGGGTTGCGCCGTCAAACGCATGGGTACGGATGTTTTCAAATCCCTTCCCAAGCTCGACTTCGCGGTGGGGCCGCGCCGGTTCGGCGCGATTCCGCGTCTCGTGGAACGCTGTCTCGCGGGCGAGACGCGCATCCTTGAACTGCCGGACGACGACGAGGTGCCGACGGGCATGGACGCGCACGCGGGCGGCGCGTCGTTCCAAAGCTACGTGACCGTGCTCCTTGGCTGCGACAACCGCTGCAGCTACTGCATCGTCCCTGACGTGCGCGGGCATGAATACTCGCGTCCCGCGCGCGAGGTAGTGGCCGAGGTGCGCGCGCTCGCCGCGCGCGGCGTGAAGGAGGTGTGCCTGCTCGGGCAGAGCGTCCTGCGCTACGGCGTGCGCAATCCGGCATGGGGTCCGGACGACCCGCCCAGCCCCGGCGGCTACACGGAGGCGTTTCCGCGTCTCCTCGAGGCGCTGAACGCCGTCGACGGCCTCGCGCGCATCCGCTTCACGAGCGCGCACCCGAAGGGCTGCACGGACGAGCTCGTGCGCGCCTACGCCGAGTTCCCGAAGGTGTGCCGCCACCTGCATCTGCCCGTACAGAGCGGGAGCGACCGCGTGCTGAAGGAGATGGGCCGCCGCTACACGCGCGTCGAGTACCTTGCCGCCGTCGCGAAGCTGCGGGCGTTCGACCCGGAGTTCGCCGTGACGACCGACGTGATCGTGGGCTATCCCGGCGAGACGGAAGAAGATTTCGAGGCGACGCGTTCGCTCATGGAGGAGGCGGGGTTTGACAATGCGTTCGTGTTCAAATACTCGCCGCGTCCCGGCACGCGCTCGGCGGCACTTCCCGACGACGTGCCGACGGAGGAGAAGGAGCGGCGTGACCAGGTGCTGCTCGCGGATCAGCAGGTGCGCGGACAGGCGCGCAACGACCGTCTCGTGGGAACCGTGCGCGAGGTACTGGTGGAAGGTCCGTCCCTCCGCAACGCCGCGCGTTGGAGTGGACGCGACAGCGGCAACCGCATTGTCGTGTTCGAGCCGTCGCGTCCCGTGCGAATCGGCGATCTCGTTCAAGTCCGCATCCGCGAAGCACATCCCCAGATACTAATCGGCGAGATCTGAGGCTCTTTCGTTCCGCACCGTAATCTCGCCGTGTCGCGTTTACCGCAATCCAGGAGGAGTGGAACGGGGAATGGTGGAGATGTGCGATTACGGTGCGGAATGGAATTTGAATGATGAATAGGGGTTTCTCGTTTTTGTGTTGTTTTGTGTTGTTGTTTGTGTGTTTTAGGTGTTGGCGGGAGGGCTCGGTTTTGGTATCATAAGCGGCACTGAATACAAGGTGATCTTGAATAGAAAGGACTACATGAAGATTTCCCGAAGATCGTTTCTCAGTGGGGCTGGCGGTGCGATTGCGCTGCCGTGGCTCGTACCTGCGTCGGCACTCGGACGTGACGGCGCCGTCGCGCCGTCCAACCGCATCACCGTGGCCGGCATCGGCCTCGGCGGACGCGGACAGGGCGTCCTGCGCAGCTGGGTGCTGCCGGAGAAGGAGGTACAGTTCGTCGCCATCTGCGACGTGTGGAAGCCACGCCGTGAAGCCGTGAAGAAAATCGTCGATACGCATTACGGCAACAAGGACTGCAAAACTTACATCGACATGCGCGAGCTGCTGGCGCGTCCCGATATCGACGTGATCCACACCGCGACGGGCGACCGCTGGCACGCGGGCGTCTCCATCGCCGCAATGAAGGCGGGCAAGGACGTCTACACCGAGAAGCCCGCTTCCATGACCATCCGCGAAGGGCAGGCCGTCGTGGCGACGGCGGCCAAGTACGGCCGCGTCTATCAGGCCGGAATGCAGCGCCTGAGCGAACCGAACTTCGTCGTGTGTAACGAGCTCATGCGTCTTGGACGCCTTGGCAAGGTCCATACCGTGTACGCCCATCTGGCTCCGTGGGCAAGCGTTCTCCACCGCGACTGGCTGCCGGCCGAGCCGTTGCCGCCGCGCGACGTCATCGACTGGGACGCGTGGCTCGGGCCGTGTCCGTGGCGTCCCTACAACCACAAGTACCTGCCAAGCGGATGGCATCGCGACCACGACCTCTACACCGGCCGGATCGGTGAATGGGGCTCGCACACCTTCGCGCAGTGCCATGACGCCGTCGGCGCCGAATCGACGTCACCGGTGTACTACCAGTACGTGAACGGCCCCGTGCCGGACGGACAGCGGATGCGCTTCGCGAACGGCATCGAAATGGTGTCGGTGCTCAAGGGCTGGCATGGGTCGTGCGGCGTGAGGTACGTGGGCACGGAGGGATGGGTGTCGTGCGCGGACGGCTATTCGCGTCCGGAGGCGTCGCGTCCGTCGCTCCTCGCCGACTATGACAAGATCCTCGCCGACTACTGCGTGCGCACGGGCTACACCGGACAGAACCACATGCGCCAGTTCTTCAATTCGGTGAGGACGCGCACGAAGACCGTTGCGAACCCCGTGATGATGCACCGTTCCATGACGACGGTCCACTGCGCCAACATCGCCCAGTGGCTCGGCCGCGACATGAAGTGGGATCCCGTGAAGGAGCGTTTCATCGGCGACGACGAGGCGAACCGCATGCTTTCCCGCACGCAGCGCGCGGGCTGGGAGATCGTTTAGTGATTAGTGGCTAGTGGTTAGTGGTTCGAGATTAAAAAGATCCTTTGTCTTTTGTCTTCTGTCCTCTGTCCTCAAAAACTAAAAGGTTGAAAAATGAAGAAAACGTTTTTGATCTGTTTCCTCGTTTCGCTCGTCGCGTCGGCGGCGGAGCTGAAGGAGCCTGTGTTCCGCATGACCGAGCCGGAGCTGCTGGCCGTGCTGAAGGAAAACGGCCTCAACGACAAAGTGACGGCCTGCCAGGAACTCAGCCACGTCGGTACGACCGCCGCCGTGCCCGCGCTCGCGGCGCTTCTGACGGATGCCACCGAACCGGCGTTGTTTCTCGCCGCCCGCTACGCGCTTGAGAACATCCCCGGCGGCGAGGCCGAAACTGCGTTGAAGCGTGCGCTCGCCGTCGTCACGGACGCCAAACGCCGCGGCGGGATTGAAAAGTCGCTTCGCGCGCGCACCAACCCAATCCCGGACGGCTACGCCGGCGCGAGCGAGAAACTGACCGCGTTTCCGCCGAAGAACGCCGTCCAGAAGGGCGACCTCGCCGCCGTGCCGGCGCTCGTGGAGACGGCGCTCGGTACGGGTCCCGCGGCCACGCTCGCACGCCGTAATCTGGTCGGCTTCCCGAACGACGGTATTGTGGACGTCCTGCTGGGTCTGTTGGAAGGTGCAGATGTGAAGAAGGCCCGGCTCGCGCTGGACGTCTTGGGTACCCGCCGCGTACGCGTGGAGATGTCTAGGTTGCTTGCGTTCGCGCGCACGACGAAACACGAGGGACTTCGCATGGAGGCGTTCAAGGCGTTCGCCACGCTGTGCGATCCGGAAGACCTGCCGCAGCTGCTGGCCCTGCTGAAGGAGTTCCCGAAGGCGGACCGTCTGTCTGGAAGCATCATCCGCGTCGTCGCGCGCGCGTTTGAGATGGACACGACGCCGATAACGGTCATTAAGGCCGAATACGGATTCTTCGGGACTCCGCGTCAGGTTACAGACATCATTGGGATGGTACGTGCGCTTGTCGGGGGTGGCTCGCGTGCCATCATGGCGAGCAACCATCTGGCGGGACAAGGCGGCTTCCCGTTCGACCCCGCGCCGGGCAAGCACAAGGAGCTCCATCTCACGTACCGTCTCGGCGACGGGCCTGAACTTTCGGCCATCGTGCAGGAGAGCAGCCAAATCAAGTTTACGGACTACCGCCTTCCCGAATCGCTGGCGAAGCAGCTCGTCTCAGCCGCACAAGCGGCGACGGGCGACGAGCGGACCGCGCTCGTGCGCATTATCGACACGCTCGACCGGCGCGGCATCGTGCCCGGGGCGGACATGGTGCTGTTCCGTCCGATTTTCAACGGCAAGGACCTCACGGGCTGGAGCCAGAAGGACGGCTACTTCTCCGTCAAGGACGGCGTGATCACCGGCGAATCCACGCCAGATCACCTGTGCAAGCCCAACCACCACCTCGTCTATACCGCCGAGGAGCTGACCGACTTCGAGCTCCGCGCGGAGTTCCGTCTTTCAAAGGGCGCCAACAGCGGCATCCAGCTGCGCTGCAAGCCGCAGTTCATCGGCGACAACGGCTACCAGGCGGACATGAACGGCGGCGGAAACTACGTGGGTTTCCTCTACCATCCCAAGCAGCACCTCATCGGCGCGCGCGGGTCGGACGTGACGATCGACGCGGCGGGCAAGAAGACTGTCAAGCGCTTTGCGGACGGCAAGGCGCTCCAGGACCTCTACCGCGTGGAGCAGTGGAACGACATGCGCGTGAAGGTGGAAGGGCGCACGATTACGGTGTGGATCAACGGCGTGCGCACCACATCGGTGGTAGACCCGCGTGAGGCGTTCTTCCCGTCGAAGGGGCACATCGCGCTCCAACTCCACCAAGGTCCGCCGATGAAGGTAGAGTTCCGCAATATCCGCCTTCGACGCTAGGCGTATGAGGTAAAAGATGAAACTAGAGCGTATTACAAAATGGCTTGACGATGTCTTGGACGTGAAATCGTTCTCGGACGTCTCCAACAACGGCGTGCAGATCGCGCGCACGGGGGACGACGTAAAGAAGGTCGCCTTCGGCGTCGATGCGTCCGTTACCTTCATAGAGGCTGCGGCCGAGGCGGGCGCGCAGCTCGCCGTGGTACACCACGGCATCTCGTGGGGTGGAGGCATCGCGCGGATCGTTGACGGCGTGTACAACGTGGTCGCGGCGGCCATGCGGCACAACGTGGCGCTTTACGGCGTACACCTGCCGCTTGATGCGAGCCACGCCTACGGCAACAACTACGAGCTTGCGCGCTATCTGGGACTCAAGAACCTCAAACCCGCCTTCGTGTACCATGGCGAGACGATAGGCTGCACGGGTACGTTGCCGAACGGGAAGAAGGTCGGTGTCTGCTCCGGCGGCGCGGGCGAGTTCGCCGCAGACGCGAAGAACCTCGGCTGCGACATCTACATCACAGGCGAGGCGTCGTGGGGCGAGGTTATCATGGCGGAGAACGCGGGCATGCAGATGATATGCGCCGGACACTACGCCACGGAGACTTTCGGCGTGAAGGCTCTCGCGAAGGCGATGAAAAAGTCTCTCCGAGTTGATACTGTGTTCATTCCACGTCCAGACATCCCCAACCTGCAACCTCCGAGGCTCCCATGAAAATCTCTCTCAACAAAGAATACGCCATCCGTCATCTTGGTGTGGCCGCCCTCTTTTTCGGCCTGTCGCTCTACTTCCTGTATGACGCGATCTTTGTCTATCCGTACCTGCCTGCGGACGGAGCGCACCACACGACGGTGGAGTTCCAGTACACGTCGGCGGCACTGCTGGCGTTGATGTCGTTCGTGGTCGCATTCCGCGTGTTCCTCAACTGGCGCGCGACGCTTTCGTGGGACGAAGAACAGATGACGGGTACGCTCACATGTGGCGTGCCGCTCAAGTTTGACGCTATAGACCACTTGGACGTAGGAAAATGGGAGCCGAAGCAGATTCTCGTCGTGTGCGCGAAGGACGGCCGTCGCGTGACACTGGACGCCTGGCATCACGCAGGTGCGCGCGAACTGGCGGAGCGGCTTCTTTCCCATGAACCGCCGTATGCGGTTACACCCGACGGAAAAATGTGATATACTATATCCCTCTCCGGGCGCGTGGTGAAATGGCAGACACGCTGGATTTAGGTTCCAGTTCCGCAAGGAGTGGGGGTTCAAGTCCCCCCGCGCCCACCAGAAAAAGTTTGAACAGAACAGGCTATCTGGACAATCAGCATGAAAAAAACATTGACACGAGGCGTTCTCGCCGTAGCGTGTGCGGCGATGTTTGCCGTACACGCCCAAGTGGTGGTCACACAGACGATTAAATTGAAGCGAGGTTGGAACGCGGTCTATGTCGAGGTGTCGCCGGCCGTGTCGCTGGATGAGGTTTTTGCGGATTGGCCGGTGAAATCGGTTGGATTCTACGATCCGGCGTCTTTCCTCGCCACGCGCCAGTTCTCGCAGACGTGGGATTCGCAGGGTCTGTCGATGAAGCCCATTGCGATGTGGCATCGTGGCATCCCGGAGGCGTCGCAGATAAAGTACATACCCGCCGGCACGGTGTGCCTCGCATTCAGCACGAACGATGAACAGACTGTGGTGTCCGTGCAGGGCGTCCCCGCCGCACCGCGCATGACGTGGCACGTCACGGATACGAACGAGGTCTATAACTTCGTGGGGTTCTCGCTTCAGCCGGACGCGAAGATCGCGCCGAGCGACTATCTCGAGGGCTTTGACGGAAACTTCACAAAAAGCGGTTTCTACAAATTCGCCGGCAACGACGAGAATGCGTCGCCGAGCATCACGCGGGTGTACGACACGTCGAAAGTGTCGGACGGCGACGTGCTGCTCGTGGCGACTGACACGCAGAGCGACTGGTCTGGCGTGCTGAACGTCTCGCCGATGGGCGGGCTTGACTTCGGAAGCGGTTCGTCGAAGGCGACGCTGTTCATCCGCAATGACGGCGAGGAGGACCGCACGGTGTCCGTCGCGATGGAGACGTCGTCCTCTTATGGAGACGTGGTGCTGCCGCGCGGCGCAGTGCACATCCGCGACGCGGCTGTGGCGATTACGAACGCGACATGGTCTGCGGTGGGCGGCGCGGACGCGCCGATTGCGACAAAGCGCCTCGCCGCCGGCGAGACGTGGAAAATCGAATTTGGCATTGACAGGGGAGTGTTTGATTCGGAAGTGAAGGGTAGGCCCTTCGGCGCGCTGCTGCGCGTGACGGACGTGGACGGCAAGTCGAAGATGCGCGTGGACGTTCCGCTCGTCGGTGAGACGTCCGGAGCCTCCGCCGCGAACAAGGCGTGGCCGGGCGGATTGTGGGTGGCGGATGTCGCCTTCAACCGCATCGTCGTGCCGGACAAGGCGATGGAGACGGAGACGGGCGGTACGGTGAAGCTGCGCCTTCCGATCCACATTGACGCGAACGGCACGGTGCGCCTCCTGCAGCGCGTCGTGGCGGCGGGCGAGACGGCGGCGGACGGCACGTACGCCTACCGTCTCTTTGCGGGGACGGCGACGGTCCCGACGACGGCCCGTGTCGCGATGCGCATCAGTGCGGTGTGCCTGCCCACGGAGATGCCCGTCATCGAGGCGACGGGCAGGGATGGGGCGACGGGCCAGGCTGGCGGCATGAAGTTCGCGTTCACCGTGGCGGGCGGCGGGGCGACGAGCCTCCTGCGGCATCCGCTCCACCCGCAGCACGACGGGCTCCAGTGGGACTTCAAGACGCCCGCGCCGAACGGTGACGTGTTCTCGAACTACAAGGGCGACGTGAAGCCGGAGACGTTCTCGGTGCAGAACGAGATCACGCTCGCGCTCGACCTGAACGGCGGCGAGGCGGCGTGGAACCCGGAGGAGACGAAGGGCGGTACGTGCCGCTGGACGCTCACGAACCTCATGCGGCAGGGCCCGATCACGCTCGTCGGCGACATGTCTATCAAGCGCGTCAGCCCCCAGACCGAGCTCGTGCTGCAGTAGGGGCGATTTTCTGTCGAAACGATTTTATTAGCAAAGGAGAGAAGAAAATGAAGAAGCTCATCATTGGAATTATGTTCGCGGTCGCTGCGGTCGCGACGCTGCCCTGTGCTGCGGCTCCCGCCGCGTTCACCTATCAGGGTATCATCAAGGAGGTTGGCGGCGCGGTGCCCGCGAACAAGAACCGCACGGTCGAGTTCCGCATCTACGACGGGCCGACGTCGGAGACGCCGCTCTGGGGCCGCGCATACAACGTGCTCCTCGACGCGAACGGACTTTTCAACACGGCGATCACCGACGCGGCGGGTAGCGAGATTGACGGAGTGACGTCAACGGGGCTCGCGGCCATCCTCGCGCAAAAGTCCGGTACGACGCTCTACATCGGCCTTACCGTCGACAACTCCTCCGGCGAGATTTCGCCGCGCCAGGCGCTCCTCGCGGTGCCGTACGCCATCCATGCGGCCGACGCGGCGGCGGCGAGCGGCGACTTCACCGTGGAAGGGCAGACGACACTCAAGGGCGGGCTTGCCGTGCAGGGCGGCGTGAACGCGGGCGCGGTCTCGGCGACGAGCCTTTCGGTGACCGGCAACATCTCCGCCGGGACGGCCGGCGCCTTCTCTGGCTACGGCACGATTCCCATCGGCGGTATCGTCATGTGGAGCGGCTCGGCGTCCAACATCCCTGACGGCTGGAAGCTCTGCAATGGAAGCAACAACACCCCCGACCTCCGCAACCGCTTCATCGTTGGCGCTGGCGATGAATACAACGTGGGGAACAGGGGTGGCCAGAAGTCGGTCGAATTGACGACGAACGAGATGCCGAGGCACTACCACGAGTACGTGGGCGACGACCAGCTGAGAAACATAGAGTCCGGATGCTCCACGCTTATGCGCTACACGTCCACGCGCTACGATGCGGACTCGAAGATCGGCGGCTCCTTGTACAGCGGCGTCTATGCCACAAGCTCGGTCGGGAACGGCCAGGCGCACGAGAACCGTCCGCCGTACTACGCGCTGTGCTTCATCATGCGCGTCAAGTAAGGATCGCCACCGATGAGACGATTGCTCTTGCTGATGATGGCGGTGGCCGCGACAGGCGCGGCCCTCCCGGCGCGGGCGGAAAACCCCACTTACGTGCTGGGCATTCCAAGTGCGCCGACGATCTACCTGTCGGGCGACGCGGCCGACAATGCATGGCTTGCGGCGAACAACGCCTGTCCGGCGATGTCCATCGCCGCGACGACGGGCGGCGTTTCGCGCGTCGAGTTCCTCGGTGCGCCGCGCATGGCGCTTGAATGCGCCGAGGCGGGATTCCCGCTGGAGCGCGCCAAGCCCGACTACTATCTCGCCGACGAGATCGAGCCGCCGGACGGCGTGGACTGGGCGACGACGTACGACGCCTACCTCGCGCTGCCGGCCGACGCGCGCGACAAGTTCATCTTCGACGAGGACGACCACCGCCTGTTCGCGGCGCGTGGCGGCGTCCAGACGTTCACATGGTATCTCGCCGACGGCTTGGTCCGTCCGATGACGTACAACGTGTCGATGTCGTGCTCCGGGCGCCCGCGCCGCATCTACTGGACGGACTACCCGTACAACAGCCCGGGAATCGACCTGAGCGGCAAGTTCGTGAAGTTCTTTGGGAGCGACGAGATCCTGACGCCCCGCTACGGTAGCGTCACGAACGTCGCCGCCGGCATCCAGCAGGTCATCACCAACAAGATCGTGAGCGGGCTCTGCCTGGACCCCTCGACCAAGACGCTCTACGCCTACGGACAGCTCCAGGGGCAGGTCGTGATGGCCTACTACGACTCGGGCACGTTCGAACGGCTGCTCCACGTGCAGGTGGTCGAGGTGTGCCGTCCGCAGGTGAACCGCCTCAAGGGCGAGATTGGGCGGCCCCTCAAGCCCGACGGGCGCGGCTACGACGTGGCCGGACTCCGCCCCCAGCCAACCTACGTGCAGCCGTCCGACAACCGCGGCGACTACTACTACCAGCACAAGGGGATGCATTCCTACAGCCCCAAGAACGGCAACGTCTATCCGCTCCGCCCGACGAAGGACTATCCGTCGAACATGGAGGTCTACTGGATGGAGACGGACGAGATGGAGGTCGATTGGCCGTTCGAGCTGGACCAGTACGCATGCGACTGGCCGGAGGACGCGACCGTGTTCGTGCGCGGCACCGCCGCTGCCCCCGGGTGCCCCATCTACGTGCCGTCTGGCTACTCTGCCACGCTCATGGACTACCAGGAACCGGAGGGACACGCCCACGCGGTTACCGGAGACGGCACGTTCACGACACTCGGCGAGGGGTATTCGCTCCTCAAGCTCGCGGCGGACGACAACGTGTGGTTCGTGCCGATCCATTCGATCATGCGCACGAACACCAACTACTTCACGCTCGCGGCGGAGGAAATCCGCGTCGGCGTCGAGCTCCAGCTGCGCGGCGGAAGCGTGGCCGGCACGGCGCCGGGGTTCAACCCGGCATGCGACGTTTCCAGCCCCGGCTACATCTACGAAACCGCTTCCGCGCCGATCTGGAATCCGGACCTCTACGTTGCGCCGAAGCCGGACACCGCAGGCGGCGTTTCGACCGACATCGCCGGGGTGTCCTCAGACACCAACAAGTACGAGTCCGTCATCTACGCCGTGAGAGCGAGTGGAAATATCGAGGTTTGGTGGAACACCGCGATCCAGGAAGAGGGAATGGAAAAGCCGCTCGTGATCCCCACCCTGCCGCAGGTCTATTCCGTGCGGTGGCCGGAACCGGGCGAGACGCCGCAGATCGTGCTCGCCTCGCAGCTCGGCAGCGCGTCGGAATCGATCTTCTCGCACAACATGGGGTTGTACCTCTCCGAGACGAACTCAACGGCGGCGCTTCCCGGGCGCAAGTACTTCGACGAGAGCGACGGCGGCACGGTCATGTTCTGGGTGAAGCCCGGCGAATATGTCCCCAGCGGTCTCTCGCGCAACGTGGTCGGATTTGGCTTTGGCGCGCCTCGGGAGGATCTCACGGTTGCGCTTGTAGACGTCTACAGGCGTAACGGCTCGACCTATCTCGAATTCGAGCGTTTCGAGGACGCACGCTATGTCGACTACACGGATCCCGTGCAGCTTCCGGGGAATGCCGGATGGCTCCACGTGGCAGTGTGCCTCTCGACAACTGGGACGGTCGTATTCGTGGACGGGCAGAGCGTCTATTCGGGGGACGGCTCAACGGAGGGGATCCTCTCCGGCGTCTGCTCGGGCGCGATTGGTGCCATGTCCGCGCCGACCGCCTTCACCCGCTCGGGGACGACGGTGGGTGAGGTGCTCTTCTGGAACCGCGCGCTGTCGGCCGACGAGATCAGGTTGGAAATGCTCAAGGTCCACTCGGGGCGCGAGAACAACCTCACCGGGTGTTTCTCTTTCGTGGACGGGACGGATCTCGTCGTGACTGGGACCGACAGGCGCACGTTCGTCGAAAAGGTCCTCGGAACCGTGTGCACCGCCCGCGGGTGCCTGGCCGAGGAGAACGGGCCGCCGGCCGCCGGGACCGGCGTGATCGACGCGGACGGCGACGTCGCGCCGAAGATCTACGTGCAGAACGACCGCGGCAAGACGGGCTACAACCCGAACGAGGAGCACGCCATCGTGCGCGCGGGCTCGGGCGGCTACGTGGCGTGGGCGCTCCGCGCCGACCTGAACACGGAGGCGTCGTCCGCGCCGGGCGTGCTCGTGGAGTACGTGAAGGGCGGGCGCAAGGCGATGCAGTGGTTCGACGTGGCGGTCACGAACAGCGTCTACCCCGAACTCGCCGCCGACTGCGTGGCGGGGAAGGCGTTCCCCGGCCCGCACCCGATCGACTTCTTCGACGATCCGTGGTGTCCCGAGGATTCGTGGGACGAGCCGGTGGCGACGGCGCCTGCGTTCCGCGACCGCAAGAACCAGCTCTGGGCGCGCGCCGCCGGCACGGCGACGATGCGCATGTACTACCGCATGCAGGAGGGCTTCGCGTTCCCGGCCCTCGACCAGGCGAGCTGGCCCAAGATCGGGACGGCGATTCCGTGGCTCTCGCTCCTCGGCGGCCTGCCGAGTTCCCCGTCGGTCCTGTCCGCCATGCCGCATCCGTGGACGTGGCGCGTGAAGTGGCCGGACGCCGTCCCGGAGATCGAGATCGGACGCACGCTCACCGTGGCGGCGTCGGGTCTCCCGGAGGTGTGGAACTGCAAGTCCGTGGGCGTGGTGTGGCCCGCGACGGAGGAGGCGCGCAATGCCACGGCGATGCTGTTCGACCCCACCGTGGCGCAGGCGAGCGGCTTCCCGAAGACGACCTACGCGACCGTCGCAGACGCGATCGCCGACCTCGGCATCAAGCAGGGCGCGGGCGGGAACGGAACGCTCCGCAAGGGGCGCTGGACGTTCGACGGGCTGCCTCCGTCGATCTCCAAGCGGTTCTATCTCGACACGACGGCGGACGTCACGCGCTGCCTGAAGCTCGAGGGCGAGATGGAAGACAATTCGGCGGGCGTCTCGCTCCTGCACGTGAACGTGCTGAACGACTCGGAGCGCGCGGTTCTCTCGTCGCTTCTCGACTCGACCGCCTCCACCGCCGGCAAGAAGGCGTGGCGCACCGCCATCGCCGCGCTTGCGACGAAGTGCGCGAAGCCGAGCCCGCACGACGCTGTGTCCGCGAACGAGGACCGCATCGTCTATTCGCCGCGCGACCACTACGCGCTCTTCACGATGGGCGCGACGAACTACGTGACGCTCATCGAAAACGACGCCACGAACGCGCTCATGAACGTCGCGCAGGGCGACCCGATCTCAATGCACCTCGTCAAGGTCGTCCCGAAGTACTACACGGGCCGCGTCGTCACGCGCGAAGACCCGCTCAACCTCCTCTCGCAGCAGCTTTCGATCATCTACGGCGAGGCGTTCGCCGGCGAGCCTGAGCAGTACGTGTTCGAATGGAAGAAGTGCCGCCCGCACGCGAACGGCACCGTGCCGACGGACTTCGACGGCGAGTACACGGCGAAGTTCGAGCCGACGGCCGGCCTCACGCGCTTCACGATCGGGCACCAGGGCGACACGCTCGAGAACATGGTGAACACGTACTACGCCGTCCGCTACCGGGCCAAGGACGCGAATTCGCCCGCCTACGCGGCGATGGGTGACGCATGGTCGGCGTGGACCGATCCGCCCGCGCTCGCGGAAGGGTGGGTACAGCGCGTCCTCAACAACGTGACGCCGTTCGCGCAGCGGATGCGCGACCTCGCGGAGAACGAGGCGGAGACGCCCGTCTCCATGATCGTGCAGGCCGGCAAGCCCTATGAGGGCGACGTGGCGCTCAACAACGACACGCTGAAGGACACGGGCCTCATCCAGCTCTACGAGACCCTGCTCTCCAAGGCGGAGTCGATGTCGCTCCAGATGGGCATCGACGACCTGGACGCGAACAAGCAGCTCCAGCTCGCGGTCGCCCGCCTCGCCGACCTCTACAACACGCTCGGCGACGAGGCGTACATCGACGCGCTGAACCCGACGATCGGCTTCGGCGCGAACTTCAACAACGTCGAGATGACCGGCTTCGAGCTCGACTACGGGGCGCTCTCCACCGCGCTCTTCGCGTTCGACAACCAGGTGCCGACGCTCCTCGACGAGGAGCTCGCGCTCCTGCGCGGCCGGAGCGGCGACAACGCGCCCTCCACGCGCATCTCGCCTTACTACAACCGCCTCGTGTGGAACTTCACGAAGGGCATCACGGCGGGCGAGGTGGCCTACGCCGTCAACTACGACATCAGCGGCAACAACAAGGGCATCATCGACGAGAACGACGCGGCCGACATGTATCCGCAGGGCCACGGCGACGCCTACGGGCACTACCTCAGCGCGCTCTCCGGCTACTACCGCCTCCTGCGCAATCCGCACTTCACGTGGGGCGCGCCCGCAATGGGCGAGATGACGGTGGCGGACGCCGTGGTGAACGTGGACTACTACGACGAGGCGCAGTTCGTAAAGGCCGCGTACAATGTCGCCAAGGTCGCCGCCGAGACGGTGGACCGCACGGCGCGCAAGGCGTATCGGGACAACGGCGGCGCGTCCGGCGCGGGCTACCTCGACGACGACAAGACCCGGAACTTCGGCTACGGCGAGTGGGCGTCGCGCGGCGGATTCGGGGCGCTCTGCAACTGGGCCGTGGGGAATGCGCTCCTGCCCGTCGAGCCCAAGAGCGGCAACTTCTGGCGCTACGCCTTCCGGAACGAGTCTGACTTCATCATGCTTCTGGCCGACGAGGACGAGGAATCGTATGGGGATCTCGACCCGGATGGACAGTGGACGGTCGAGTTCCAGATCGTGCCTGTGTCCGCGCAGCCTTCCGACGACGCCAATCTCCTGACCGTGATGGGGGAGAACTCGGCGTTCGGGTTCAGCCTCGCGGACGGGAACAAGCTGGTGTTCGAGCGCCTCAGCGTGATCTCCGCGACCGTCACGAACACGATCTACCACTACGCCTATACCAACCTGACGGAGTCCGCCAACGCCGATTCGTCCGTGACGTTCGCCGTGACGAATGGCACCCGGATCCTCGAATGCGTGTTCTACGGCACCAACAGCGTACCAGTCGCCCTGCCCGCTGGGTACAACGCCGGTCTGCAGCTTGCCCAGGGCGTGGACGAGGCTCCAGACGCGCCCGTCTGGGACGGCTGGGCCTGTGCGAAGTGGCGGGATCCGGACACGGGCGAGTTCCTGCCGTACGTGTATGAGTCCACGGTCGAGACCACGGAGCCGTCCGACATCGTACTCGACAGCGTCGAGATCGGCACGGTCGCGTCCGGCGAGAACACGCTCGTGGCGATCCGGTCTCGCGGCGGCGCGGCGACCGTGACGTTGTTCGACAAGTCCGGCGCGAAGATCGTCGAGGAGGCGGTCGTCGGCTCGCTGGGTGCGGAATTGCGCTTCCTGCTGCTCGGCGAGGGGTATGCTGGGGAGATCGGCGAGGTCAGGTTCTGGGAGGACGTGTACAGAACGGACGCCGACCTCCTCGAGAAACGCGAGTTCGTCTCTCCGCTTTCCGAGGGACTCGCGCTCTACCTGCGGCCGATTGCGGATTCCGCGCCGTCGGGCGACGTCTCCATCGCCGACGAAAAGGACCCCTCCGCCATCTGGACGGTCGAGGGCGGCGAATGGCTCGTCGCCGCCGAGAGCGGGATGTCCATCGACTTCGAGGACGAGGGCCTGAAGCGGATCGACCGCTCCACCGTGCCGGAGCTCGCTTCGCTGGCCTCGCTCATTCCCTCCATCCAGAAGAAGGTTGACCAGATGGACGCGGGGCTCAATCCGCTCGGCCTCGCTTCGGCCGCGATTCCGTTCGACCTCACGCCGATCGGCGAGGGAGACGACGCGAAGACGCACTTCGAGCAGATCCGCGAGCGCGCCGGCACCGCGCTCGCCAACGCGCGCAAGCTCCTCGACAAGGCGCAGTTCTACGGGTCGCGCATCCGGATGCTGCAGGAGTCGCAGTTCTCGCGCGAGAACCAGCTCGAGACGATGGAGTTGGAGAAGAAGAACGCGCTGATCGAGTACTTCGGCTATCCGTACGAGGGTGACATCGGGCCGAGCGGGACGTACGTGCAGGGCTACGACGGTCCCGACCTCGTCCACTACGCCTGGATGGAGCCGGAGACGTGCGGCCTTTCAGCGGGCGAGGACGTCAAGTCCGTCACGAAGGCCATCTACAAGTTCGACGTGTCGAAGTACACCGGGGGCGCCGCTGACGGAGTGGTGAAAATGTATAACTTCTACGACAAGACCGGGCAGATGACGCTCGAGTTCGAGAAGTCCGCCGCCGGCATCATCCTGAAGCCGTCCACTGTCACGGGCAAGCGCCGGGCGCAGGGGCGCATCCAGGACGAGCTCGGCAACCTGATCGCCGCCTACGCGAACTTCAAGTCCGCCATTGCGGCGTGGGACGTTGCCATCCACCAGTTTGACTACGAGAACACGACGATCTGGTCGAAGTTCGGCCGCGACCAAGCCATCCTTGCGCTGACGGAAATCAAGTACGCGAAGGACGCGGTCTCGGCCTGGACGGACACCGCAAGCAAAATCGCGGCGAATACGCTTGAAGTCTCCATGCGCCTCACGGGCGCGGCTTCGGACGCCGTCCTCCACTCCGTCCCGAAGGTGGTGGGCGCGGGAATGACCGTGAACGTCGATCCGCAGGCCGCCGCAGCCGCCGTCCAGAACGTGCCGCGCCTTGCGGCTACGACGGCCCAGGCGACGGCCCTTGTCGCCGCCAAGAACGCCTTGGTCGAAAACAACGGGTTCGACACGTTCTTGCAGGTGCTGCTGGACCAGCTGGAGATGGCGAGCGAATACGTCGACAAGTACGACGAGTACTATCAGCGGATGCTCGCCGCCGCCGAGAAGGTGAACGACGCGGCGGGCGAGGTGCGTTCGGCGTTCGTCGAGCTCCAGACCGCGCAGTGCGCCGTCGAGACCGTCATCGCCGAGGCGGAGCGTCTCCTCGACGAGCGCACGCTCGTTCGCCAGCAGGCCGTCGACTCGCTCACGAAGACGCGCTACAGCGAGATGTTCTTCCGCCTTGCGCGCAACAACGCGCTCTCTCGCTACTCGGCGCAGTTCGAACTCGCGCAGAAGTATGCGTATCTCGCCGTGCAGGCATACGACTACGAGACCGGTCTCCTCTCGTCCGACCGCAAGAGCGGCGACGCCTTCATCGCCCGCATCGTCGGCGCGCGCACCCTGGGCGAATTCGACGACGACGGCGACCCGATCGCGGCCTCCGACGCCGCGAAGGGCGACGGCGGCCTTGCCGCGATCCTCGCGGAGATGGACGCCAACTGGCTCGTCCTCAAGCCGCGCCTCGGCATCAACAACCCGCAGCCGTACGCCACCTGGTTCTCGCTCCGCCACGACCTCTTCCGCATCTACGACGAGGAGGATGGCGACAAGGCGTGGAAGACGGAACTCCGGAAGTACGTCGTCGGCGATCTCAACGCGCTGCCCGAGTTCCGCCACTACTGCCAGCCGCTCGCCGGCTCGTCGGAGCAGAAGGAGCCCGGGCTCGTGATCCCGTTCCCGTCGCTGATCGCCCACGGCTACAACTTCTTCGGGCAGAAGCTCGTCGGTGGCGACTCCGCGCTCGATTCCACGTACTATGCGACCCACATCGCCTCGGCAGGCATCCACTTCGAGGGCTACGACGACGACTCCCTCGCGAAGACGCCGACCGCCTATCTCGTGCCCGTCGGCGAGGACCGCATGAGGGCCGTGGGCGACCGCAGCACCATCCTCTCGTGGAAGGTCGTCGATCAGACCATCCCCGCACCCTACGTGATCGGTTCCACGCAGCTGGACGATCCCGACTGGACTCCGCTCTACGACGGTGCGACGGGCGGCAACGACCTCGGCGCGCGCATCCGCAAGCACCCGTCCTTCCGCGCCTACTACGATGACGCGGGCAAGGACCCGAACGACGACTCGCTCGACTGCACGCGCCTCGTCGGGCGCAGCGCGTGGAACACGAAGTGGCTCCTGATCATCCCCGCCGGCTCGCTCGGCGCGGACCGCGCCGCGGCGCTCTCGGCATTCATCAACGGCGTCGATTCCAACCGCGACGGCAAGCTCGACTTCGCGGGCGTCACCGACATCAAGATCGGCCTCAAAACCTACTCCACAAGCGGAAACTAAGGAGGGTAACCATGAAACGTTCAATCATGCTGTTGTGCTCTGTGCCATTCATGGCGTTCGCGGCGAATCCGCCCGCCGCCGTCACGCCGTACACCTTTCTTGGAAGGGTGATGGACGCAACCCACAAGGCGTTCGACGGTGACCGCACGGCGACAATCGAGGTCGCCGACGATTCGGGCAACGCCCTTGGCAAGACCAAGACGTTCTTCCGTGCCGATTCGCGCCGCAACTATGTGCTCTCGGTACCGTTGGCGACCGCTTCCGCAAATGGCTATGCTGTGCAGAACGACGCGCTTGAAATCTCCGTGACGGACGACATTGGCAAGGTCTGGAACGGCGTGGTCGTCGGTGCGACAGCCGGTGCGCCGGGCGCACTCCGGGAGGTCGATATCGTTCTCGGGGAGGATGCAAACGGCGACGGAATCGACGACGTGCTCTATGCCGAACTCAAAGCGCAGTGGGAAGACAGCGACTACTGGCGGCGGGGCGAGACGTTCGATCCGACAAAGGACTACGACGGCGACGGCGTCTCCACGATCACCGAGGCGCTTTCCGGCACCAATCCGTTCGATCCCGAAGACGTGCTGAAAATCACGGCGTTCACGCGCAACACTGCGGGAGGGTCGCGTTCCCGAGCAACCGGAACTGCTGGTACGACTCTGGCCTTCGACGCGATCGGCGGACACGCCTACTCGGTGGAGGAGGCGACCGACCTCACGAAGAAGGACTGGAAACCATGTTCGTTTACGTTCCCTGACTCGGACGTTCCCGTGAACGCCATTTCCGTCCCCGCAGATGCCGGCTTCACCACAAGTACGGTCTATCTGCTTCCATCCTCGTCCACCAATGCCTTTTTCCGCGTTCGCGCGGACTGATCCCTTTTTGGGAGTTTTAAATTCCGCTTGTGGACTCTTGACGGCTGGGCGGGGACTTGGTAAACTATAACCCGCTTTCCACGGAGAGGTGGCAGAGCCTGGTTGAATGCACATGACTCGAAATCATGCATACCGCAAGGTATCGGGGGTTCGAATCCCTCCCTCTCCGCCAAGGCGGGCGTAATTCAATGGCAGAATAGGAGCTTCCCAAGCTTCTTACGTGGGTTCGATTCCCATCGCCCGCTCCATTTTTTTGTCTGGAGAGAGTCATGGCCGTTCAGATTCTTCCATCACTGCTCGCCGCCGACTATGGCGCGCTGGCCGCAGATATCACGCGCGCCTTCCGTTCGGGTGCCGATGCGCTCCACCTTGACATCATGGACGCGCACTTCGTTCCCAACCTTTCGTTCGGTCCGGACATCGTGAAGCTCTGCCGCCGCGTGGAACCAGCTTTCTACCGCCATGTGCATTTGATGATGACGCGGCCCGACCTCTACCTCGAGGTTTTCGCAAAGTCCGGCGCGCAGACGATCCAGATCCACGTGGAGGCGGACTGCGACCTCCACGCCGAACTCCCGCGCATCCGCGCACTCGGTGTGCGTCCGGCAATCGTGCTGAACCCCGAGACGCCCGTGGAGTCCGTCTACCCCTACCTCGCCCTCTGCGACGAGGTGCTCGTGATGACCGTCCATCCCGGCTACGGTGGACAGTCCTTCATCGCGGACTGCCTCCCGAAGGTCGCCGCTCTCCGCGCGCGCGCACCGCACCTCGACATCAGGGTGGATGGCGGCGTGAACGCCCAGACGGCCCTCGACGCGGTGCGCGCCGGCGCAAACCAACTGGTCGCCGGAAGCTTTCTTTTCAAGCAGGCGGACATGGCGTCCGCCGTTTCCGCCCTCCGCGCCGCCTGTGACGCCGCCGCATGCTGACCCTGCACCTGGACATTTATTTCCCCTGCGGACGCCTCGGCGAGGCGTCCCTACCAGCGAGGGCGACCGCTGGTAGGGCCCGCTCGCCGAGCGGGCCGATGGTTGCGTTTCGCGGGGAGAGGTCCGTGGGGGTGGAAGGCAACCTCGTGCAGCTTGTCGGGGATGAGTTGCTAGAGGCGGTGTGCGAGGTGGTCTGGTTCAAGGATGAGGTCCGATTAGAAGGGGAGTGCGTCATCCCCTCCATGCGCAATCTCCTGATGTTCCTTTCCGACGTGCGGACGCGCTGCTTCAAGGCAGGCGTGTTCCTTGGAGATGACGTGCTTGCGGCGGCGGAGACGTTCCGTGCCGCCGCACGCACTGTCGCCGACGGCGCCTACCTGCCGCATCTCGTGGAGGAGGTGGGCGGATTCGCCGCGCGGTGGTTGCCGCTCGATACGTCGCGCGGCGCGTTCTTCGCGTGGCTCGTGGACGGCCTTGCGCGCTTCGGCGGACGCACCCCGCTTGAAACGGGAGCGGCGCGTCCGGATACCATCAATGATGCCTGGCTCTTCGCGCTACGCAGCGACGACGGGCGCATCGCATGGCCGGACGAGGACGACATCCGCGCGCTCATGCACGACCTCGCCGTGTGGCGCGCGCCGCTGCGCGTCTCCGCCGCAGACCGCGCCGCGCTGCGCTTCTCCCTCGAACCACCCGCCGAAGAGGACGGCGTATGGCGGCTGCGCCTTGCGTCCGTGCCCCGCACGCGCGCGGGTCTTATCTCCCTCGGACAGGCTGCCTCCCTCTTTCCCCCGCTCGCCGCGCTCCGTGGCACCGAAGCCGAACTCGACCGCGCGGCGGCGGAGTCGTTCCTCCGCACTGGCGCGCAGGCACTCGCCGGCGCCGGCTACGCGGTGGAACCGCCGCCCGGACTGCTCGGCGAGCATGTGGCTGCCGAAGCCGACCTCGCGCCCGTCTCGGACGAGCCGTCCGCGCCCGTCACGACGAAACTCACGATTCGCGTGGATGGAGAGGTCGTCACTGAACAGGAAATCCAGTTCCTCCTCGACCAGAACTCGCCGTTCGTCTTTTTCCGCGACCGCTGGATCGAGGTCGACCGCGCCGTGTTGCGCGAAGCCCTGCGCGCGCTGCGCGACGTGAAGGGGAAGAAGGTGTCCGTTCACGACGCCATCGCGCTCGCCTTCGGGCTTCGTCGCGCCGGGGGGCTCCGCGTGGACCGCGTGCGCGCGCACGGCTGGCTGCGTGGCCTTATCAACGAGCTGCGTGGCGAACAGCGCTTCCGCGTGCTGGCTGCGCCCGCCGGTTTTCACGGTACGCTGCGCGACTACCAGCTGCGCGGTGCGAGCTGGCTTGCTTTCCTCGCGAAGTGGGGATTCGGGGCGTGTCTTGCGGACGACATGGGCCTCGGCAAGACGGCGCAGACGATCGCCTTCATCCTCCACCGCAAGGCGTCGCGCCCCGCGCTCGTCGTCGCCCCCGTCTCGGTGACGACCAACTGGACGCGCGAGCTCGCGCGCTTCGCGCCATCGCTGAAGGTGTATCTCCATCAGGGAGCGACCCGCCTCACGGGCAGCCTCTTCAACAAGGCGTGCCGCGAAGTGGACGTGGTCGTGACGGGCTATGCCCTC